>CANGYY010000025.1 GCA_947458585.1 Cyclobacteriaceae bacterium
CGAATATTGAAAGGAAAAGCGATGTGAATGCTGTCCCAGCCTTGGCCAGACAGGTATTCCGCCAGGGAGATGGAGGAGGCCGTTACTTCACGAATGCCATAGTCTTTGGCCCAGTTTCCAACGGTACGAGATTGGGCAGTTTTCCAATGTGGCACCAATTTTTTACCCAACTGATGTGCTTTACGAGCCATTTTTTCAAGATTGGCTCGCGTGATTTTTTCGTCAATTAGGAGGGTGGGTGAGGTAATTTGATCGAGGTAGGCCATGGAATAGGGGTTAAAAAAACGAATATAAACAGAATCTTTCGTTTTCATTTTCCTTTAGAATTCAAAGGGAGAAGTGGGAAAATAGACAGAGAACCTTTTTGTCAAAATCTCAAATACCTGTGCATAAGCCAGTCAATTCTATTAAATTTGTGGCTTGTATTCGGCTCAATTCTGCCGGATGCGCTCAACCTAGTATTCGCCACTGTACCGACTCTCTTCCATGGAAGCCAAAAAAATCAGAAGTACGTTTATTGAATTTTTTCAATCCAAGCAACACCAATACGTTCCTTCTTCCCCCATTGTAGTAAAAAATGACCCCACCCTGATGTTTACCAATGCAGGGATGAATCAATTCAAAGATGCTTTTTTGGGTAATGAAATTGCCAAATTTCCACGTGTGGCCAACTCTCAAAAATGCCTTCGTGTAAGTGGTAAGCACAACGATTTGGAAGAAGTTGGGGTAGATACCTACCACCACACGATGTTTGAGATGCTGGGTAACTGGTCTTTTGGAGATTACTTCAAGAAGGAAGCGATTGAGTGGGCTTGGGAATTATTGACTGAAGTATACAAACTCCCAAAGGACTTATTGTATGTGTCCGTATTCCAAGGAGATAAAGGCGATAACTTGGCTATGGACCAGGAGGCCTATGACCTATGGAGTACTATCGTTGCAAAAGATCGCATCATCATGGGTTCCAAGAAGGACAACTTCTGGGAAATGGGAGATACTGGACCATGCGGTCCTTGTTCGGAGATCCACGTAGACTTGCGTACTGCTGCCGAGCGTGCCGCTGTGCCTGGTCGTGAATTGGTCAACAATGACCATCCTCAAGTAATCGAGATTTGGAACCTGGTATTCATGCAATTCAACAGGTTATCGGATGGAAGTTTGAAGCCTCTTCCAGCCACTCACGTGGACACAGGTATGGGTTTTGAGCGTTTGGTACGGGCGATCCAACACAAATCTTCCAATTACGATACGGATTTGTTCATGCCGTTTATCCAAGCTTTGGAACTTAAGTCTGGAAAAACGTATGGCAAAGACGAGCCTACAGATATTGCTTTCCGAGTAATTGTAGACCATATCCGCGCGATATCCTTCACGATTGCCGATGGACAGATTCCTTCCAACAACAAGGCAGGGTATGTGATTCGAAGAATCTTACGTAGAGCGGTTCGCTACGGCTATACCTTTCTAGGATTTCAAAAACCATTCTTGCACGAGTTGACCCCTTTGATCGCTTCAAATTTTGGAGATATTTTTCCAGAGGTTCGTGCCCAGCAGGAGTTTATCGCAAAGGTGATTCAAGAGGAGGAAGCCTCCTTCTTGCGTACACTTGACAATGGACTTCGCATGTTAGATGGCATCAAAGCAGAGTTGGTCGCCAAGAAAGAAGCGGTTATTTCAGGAAAAACAGCCTTTGAATTGTACGATACTTTCGGATTTCCACTAGACCTTACCTCTTTGATTGCCCGTGAAAATGGGTTTTCAGTAGATGAAAAAGGCTTTGCCGAAGAAATGGAAAAACAAAAGACCCGATCTAGAGCCGCATCTGAGCAAGATACCGGGGATTGGGTGTTGGTCCATGAAGATGCTGGAGTGGAGTTTGTCGGCTACGATACGCTGGAGGCCTATGCACAAATTGTGAAGTACCGAACCATCTCGGATAAGAAAGGAGATCGCTTTCAATTGGTATTGGATAAAACTCCTTTCTATGCTGAGAGTGGAGGTCAGGTAGGAGATACGGGTTGGTTGAAGACTGAAGCCGAGCAGATTCGCGTTTTGGATACCAAAAAAGAGAATGATCTGATCGTTCATTTTGTGGAAAAACTTCCTCAGCATCCTGAAGCCCAGTTTTTTGCGGCAGTGGATACCGAAAAGCGTCAATTGACCATGAATAACCATACGGCGACGCACTTATTGCAGTCTGCCTTGAAGTTCGTATTGGGGGATCACATTCAGCAGCGGGGTTCCTTAGTCAATGAGCAATTGCTTCGTTTTGATTTTTCCCACTTTGGAAAAATGACGGATAAGGAACTGGCGCAGGTAGAGGCTATTGTCAATGCCAAGGTACGCGAAAACATTGCCTTGGTGGAGCAACGCAATGTGCCCATTGAAGATGCCAAAAAGCAAGGTGCAACCGCTTTGTTTGGGGAGAAATATGGAGATTTTGTTCGTGTGATCTCCTTTGGAAGGGATTTTTCAGTGGAACTCTGTGGAGGTACACACGTCCCACAGACTAGCCAAATCGGCCTATTTAAAATCAGCAGTGAAGGATCTATTTCTTCCGGTGTACGCCGTATCGAAGCGATTACATCTACTGCTGCAGAGCAGTACTTGCGCGAGCAGGAAGGGCTGGTGAAGGAATTGCAAGAACTCTTGAAAAATCCTCGAGACCTAGTGAAGGCGGTAGAGGCCTTAGTTCAGGAGCGCAATGAGTTGCGAAAAGAAATTGAACACTTGCACTTGGAAAAGGCTGCAGGCGTGAAGGAGCAGTTAAAGGGACAATTTATCGAAAAAGAAGGCAAGCAAGTACTCATTGCTTCAGTCGAATTGCCAAATGCAGATTCCTTGAAAAAGTTGGTGTATGAGTTAAAGAATGAGGTTTCCAAAGCATGCATTGTTTTGGCTGCTTCCATCAGCAATACCCCTCAAGTGGCTGTATTTATTGATGAGTCTTTATTGGAGTCCACTGGGCTACATGCGGGCAACCTGGTTCGTGAATTGGCCAAAGAAATCCAAGGCGGTGGAGGAGGGCAACCTTTCTTCGCAACTGCTGGAGGTAAAGACCTAGCAGGCTTGCCTAAAGTGGTAGCCAAAGCCAAGTCCCTCTTGTTGTAATTGATTTTTACGACTCCATGTTGACTCAGGAACTAACAGACAAGTACCAATTGGTGGTAGGGCTGGAAGTTCATGCGCAATTGGCTACCTCCAGTAAACTGTTTGCTGGAGATGCCACTAATTTTGGTGCTCAAGCCAATACCCAGGTTTCAGTCATTACCCTAGGGCATCCTGGAACCTTGCCCAAACTAAATATGCGTGCGCTAGAGTTTGCGGTGCGTATGGGTTTGGCATGTGAATCCCAAATCAGCAGAAAAAGCAGTTTTGATCGGAAGAATTACTTTTATCCAGATCTACCCAAGGGATACCAAATCACTCAGGATAAAGAACCGATCTGTGTAGGGGGCAATGTCATCCTGACTTTGGAGGATGGCACTGAGCGCGAGATTCGATTGAATCGAATTCATTTGGAGGAAGATGCCGGTAAATTGATTCATTCGCCGGAGCGTGAGGAGAGTTGGGTTGATTACAATCGAGCGGGTACTGCATTGATTGAATTGGTGACCGAACCTTGCCTTCGATCTTCAGAAGAGGCGGTAATATTTTTAGCAGAGATTCGAAAGATGGTCATGTACCTTGGGATTTGCGATGGCAACATGGAAGAAGGATCCCTTCGCTGTGATGCCAATGTGTCGGTTAGACTTCAGGGTTCGGAAACCTTGGGCAAGAAAGTGGAAATCAAAAACATGAATTCCTTTCGCAACTTAGGTCGTGCCATTGATTTTGAATACGAGCGCCAAGTAGGCTTGCTTGAAGTCGGGCAAGATATTGTATCGGAAACGCGAACTTTTGATGGAGATAGAGGGGTGACGGCGAGCATGCGCACCAAGGAGGAATTGAACGATTACCGCTATTTTCCAGAGCCTGACTTACCTCCGGTTATCCTTACGGAAGAATGGATTCAAAATGTAAAGGCTGAATTACCGGCCTTGCCCAGAGCCTTATACCATAAGTTTAGGAAAGTATATGGATTGCCTAGGTATGATGCTGCTTTATTGACGGAAACCAAGGAGGTAGCCAGCTGGTTTGAATCTCTGAGCGCACAAACAGTACATTACAAAGCCGCTTCCAATTGGATGATGGGTCCTATCAAATCCTATTTGAATGAGTCTGGATCCACCTATTCAAATTTCCCCTTAACTGTGGAGGCAATTGCACAACTGATTGCTCTGGCAGAAGAGGGGAAGGTTTCCTTTTCTGTTGCATCCCAAAAGATTTTTCCTGAACTTTTGCGTCATCCGGACGTTACACCTCTGTCAATAGCGCAAGATCTCAACCTGATCCAAGAGAGTGATGGAAGTTTCTTGTTGCCTTTGGCAAAAGAAGTATTGCTTGAAAATCCAGGTAAGGTAGCCGAATACAGAACTGGAAAAAAAGGTCTTTTGGGCTATTTTATGGGTGAATTGATGAAAAAATCTCAGGGGAAGGCAGATCCAAAAGTAGCCACCCAACTTATAACTGAATTATTAGCGAATTAAACGATGAGAAAATTTATGTTAGGAATTTTAGTGAGTGCCACCTTGGCCCTATTCTCCTGTGGAGGATCGGATTCAGAAGCTGGCAAAGTGGTCATCTCAGGGAACCTACAAAATGCCCCTGAAGGGCTGGTGGTGCTGTCTCAATATACCGATAGTAGACCCAAGGTATTGGACACTTTGGAAATTGAGTCCAATGGCGACTTTACCTATGAATTTGACTCCATTGGTACCCCGACTTTTTATGAATTGAACCTGTATGGGCAGCGCGTTGTCAAGTTAGCGTTGTATAAAGAGAATGTGGACGTGAAGTTCAACTTCTCTGACCCGGCTAGCCTACAAATTGAGGGTTCGCAGGACAGCAAAGAAATGCTGAAGTTGGAAACTTTGATGGATTCCTATCAGGGGCAAGTCAATCAGCTCAATGAGAAATACTACGAGGCCATGAGCAAAAACGATGCAGAAGTGATTCGTCAAATTCAGATGGATGCGATGAACCTAGAAGCTCAGCAAGTGGTCAAGGTGAAAGAGATGATTGAAAGTATGGGAGATTCCTTTGCCTCCTTGGCTGCGGTTGGACTCCTAAATCCCCAAAATGATTTCCCTTTCTTGGACGCTTTGGTTACCAAACTCAACGAGAATTATCCTGGAACCGTAGCCATCATGCAAATGAAGCAGCAGCTTGACGAAATGAGAGCCTTGGCAGTAGGGCAGGTGGCCCCAGATATTGTGCTTCCTGATCCAAGTGGAAAGACGACTAAGCTTTCTGATTTGAAAGGGAAGTATGTGCTAATTGATTTTTGGGCAGCTTGGTGCAAGCCCTGCAGACAAGAAAATCCAAATGTGGTTCGCCTTTACAATCAGTACAATTCAAAAGGATTTGAAGTTTTTGGGGTGTCCTTGGATCGAAGTAGAGAAGATTGGGTCAAAGCAATTGCGGATGATCGGTTGACTTGGACGCAGGTTTCCGATTTGCAGTACTTTAATTCCGCTGCGGCAGTGTTGTATCAGATTCAAGCAATTCCCGCCACTTACCTGGTTGACCCAGATGGAAAAATCATTGCAAAGGATTTGAGAGGTCCAAGCCTTGAAGCCAAGTTGGCAGAACTGTTTGACTAATCCCTAAAGCTAACGCATAAAAAATAGGCCTTCAATTTTGAAGGCCTTTTTGCGTTTAAGAGTCAACCTAAAAAAAAACTAAAGAAGGAAAAAATTACTGCGTAGTCCTTCTTCAAAAAATAGATTCATTTAAAAAAGAAATGCTAAAAGTTTTATCACCCGTTATAAAAGTAATTAAAAAATTAGAAACTAAAAATTAAAATAAATAAAAAAAAATATAAAAAATTGTATTTAAATAATATTTTTAATTAAGCTCAATACAATTTTCAACTACTAAATTCTAATACTTGCAATAGCGCTTGATTTTTGGATTTATTTCCATCCATGATATCTTAGGAGAATCCTATTAAATTTTTGATTCTTTTTTTCAAATCCCCTCTTTTTTCTTTGGATTGGGATGTCTTTTGCTTTTTGGATTCAATCTTCTTGATCTGAGACTTAATTTTACCCAAGTTCTGCTGAGAAAATTTTACCTTTGTATTCCTTACTTTTCCTTAAATGCCCAAGCTTCTACTACTTTCCACCGAACCGATTACTTTCAAACTTTTACTTTCTGGTCAGCCCAAATTGATGAAGGAACAGGGTTGGGAGGTGCTTCTGGTGAGTGCGGATGGGAGAGAAGTGCAGCAGATTTGCCGGACGGAAGGGGTGGAACATGAAGTCATTCCATTTGTGAAAGGGGTCAACTTTGTGGAGGATTTGATTTCCTTTTGGCTGTTGTTTCAATTGCTCCGAAAAGAAAAGCCGGATGTAATCCACAGTTACGATCCCAAAGCAGGCTATTTGGGAATGCTGGCGGCCAAGTTTGCGGGGATTACCCATCGTATCCATAGCATCACCGAAATGCCGGTTCATGCGAAGAATCCTCAGAAGGGGTTTACACTTTTAGAAAAATGGACCTTTTCGAATGCTACAGCACTTTGGGTTAATTCCACAGGCATGCTTTCTTTTTTCACAAGCAATTCAAAATTGGACTCTTTCAAATTTAGTCTACTTGGACATGGATCCACTTTGGGGATTGATTTAGAAAAGTTTAATCGCCAAGTATTGAAAGAAAATCATTTGGTGGCTGCAACCATGCGTATCCTACCCGGAGAAAATGATTTTATCATTTTGGCAGTGAGCAAGTTGATCAAACGAAAAGGAATCGAGGACTTGGTGGCTGCTTTTTTGCGTTCCAAGATTGTGTCTTCTTCGAAGTTGGTCCTTATCGGAACCTTTGAAAAGGAAGAAGAACCCCTTGACCAAGAAATTCTACAATCCATTCGTGAGCATCCTCGTGTAGTACAAATCGATTGGACGGATCACGTGGAGCATCATATGGCCTTAGCCGATGTTTTGGTGCAGCCTTCGCATGAAGAAGGATTTTCGAATGTACTTCTAGAGGCTGCTGCCATGCAGGTGCCAATTATTTGTTCCAACTGTGTGGGAAATACATCCCTAATCAAGCAGAAAAAGACTGGTTTGGTGTTCCCCGTAGGGGAGGTACCTGTATTGAAGGAAGCATTGGAGTTTGCTTTTGTGAAGCGCGATGCACTTGCTACCTATGCAGATGCCTTGTACCAAGAGGTTCAGGAAAAATTTGATCGCAAATCAATGCGTCAATTGCAGTTGAAAAAGTACCAAAGTTTAGTATCTGGACAAGAATAAGTATTGCTATGGAATTATTTTTTGACTTAATCCTGATTTGCAACCGATGAAATACCTTGTCACTGGATCTGCTGGGTTTATTGGTTTTCATGTGGCGCAGCACTTACTCGCCAATGGGCATCAAGTGCTGGGTTTGGATAACATCAATTCCTATTACAGCAGGGAATTAAAGTTTGCACGACTAGCAGAATCTGGAATTGCTTCGGAAAAGGTAGCGCCTGGGGTATTGGTCACTTCTAGTACTCAGGCCAATTACCGATTTATTCAACTTGATTTGGTGGATAAGCCCGCTCTGCTTCATCTTTTCGAAGTGGAAAAATTTGAGGTTGTCATCCATTTGGCAGCGCAAGCAGGGGTACGAAATTCGATCCTGCATCCGGATGATTACTTGCACAGCAACTTTGCCGGATTTTTAAATCTCTTGGAGTGCTGCCGGTTTCACCCAGTACAGCACCTGGTATTTGCTTCTTCCAGTTCAGTCTATGGAAGCAACACCAAAATGCCTTTTTCCACTACGGATGCGGTGGATCACCCGATTTCCTTGTACGCGGCTTCAAAGAAAGCAAACGAATTGATGGCCCACAGCTACAGCCATCTCTTTCATATTCCCACTACAGGATTACGCTTCTTTACGGTGTATGGCCCCTGGGGAAGACCGGATATGTCCTACTTCCTTTTTGCGGATGCGATTCGCAAAGGGGAATCGATTCAGGTATTTAATGCCGGACAGATGAAACGGGATTTCACCTACATTGACGATATTGTGGATGGAATCATCCGAGTGGCAGAAAAGCCTGCTACCCCAAACCCAAATTACGATCCTCAGCATCCGGACCCATCGAGTTCGACGGCACCTTACAAGATTTACAATATTGGCAATTCCTCTCCGGTTCCTTTGCTAGAGTTTATCGGAGAAATTGAGCAGGGACTAGGGCAAAAGGCCAAGATGGAATTGCTGCCGATGCAGCCCGGCGATGTGGTGGAGACCCATGCTGATATCAGTGAATTGGAACGGGATTTGGGATATCAACCCCATACGACAGTGTCTCAAGGAGTAGCAGAGTTTACAAAATGGTACAGTAACTTTTATAGATAAAACAATGTCAAAATCAATTTTAATTACCGGTGGAGCCGGATTTATTGGGTCCCATGTGGTCAAACTTTTTGTGACTACCTATCCGCAATATCGAATCGTCAACCTGGATGCGTTGACTTATGCGGGCAACTTGGAGAATCTGACTGAGGTGGAGCATGCACCCAACTACTTTTTTGAAAAAGCAGATATTCAAGAAGAGCAGGTTTTGGAAGCAATTTTTGCGAAGCATGGGATTACGGATGTCATTCACCTGGCAGCAGAATCTCACGTGGATCGTTCCATTTCTGATCCCCTTGCTTTTGTGAAGACCAATGTCTTTGGAACAGTGAACTTGCTTAATGTGGCCAAAAAAGCATGGGCTGGAGCATTTGACCAGCATTTGTTCTATCACGTGTCTACAGATGAGGTCTATGGATCCTTGCACGATGGTGGATTTTTTGTAGAGACTACGGCTTACGATCCGCAATCTCCTTATTCTGCATCGAAGGCATCTTCCGATCACTTTGTGCGTGCTTACGCCAATACCTACAAGATGAAAACGGTGGTTTCGAACTGTTCCAATAACTACGGACCCAACCATTTTCCTGAGAAGTTGATCCCGCTTTGTATCCATAACATCAAAAATAACAAGCCTTTGCCTGTCTATGGTAAAGGAGAGAATGTACGCGATTGGTTGTTTGTCAAAGACCATGCCCGTGCCATTGATGTGGTGTTCCACAAAGGCAAGCCAGGCGAGACCTACAATATCGGGGGCTTCAACGAGTGGAAAAATATCGACATCGTCCGTCTCTTGTGTCAAAAGATGAATGAGAAGTTAGGGCGTGAGCCAGGTACCTCTGAGAAGTTGATCACTTTTGTACAGGATCGTGCAGGCCACGATTTGCGCTATGCGATCGATGCGACCAAAATTCAGCAGGAACTAGGCTGGGAGCCAAGCCTACAGTTTGAGGAGGGGATTGAATTGACCATCTCCTGGTATCTTGAAAATGAGGGCTGGTTGGACCGAGTTACTTCTGGGGCTTACCAAACCTATTACGAAGAGCTTTACGGAAATAGATAATAAAAAAAAGCCCGAAAGGGCTTTTTTTTATGGGTTTTCCAATTAATACAAGGTTCTGAATCGGATGGTGCCTGGAATATTTTTCAGGGCTTCAATTGCTTCTGGATCGTACACCTTGTCAATGTCCGTGATCACGTAACCGATTTTTTCATTGGTTTTGAGGTATTGCCCGACAATATTGATTTGGTAGTTGGCAAGGATCTGGTTGATCTTGGCCAATACACCGGGTTCATTTTGGTGCAAGTGGATGAGACGGTGTGCATCCTTCAAGAATGGAAGCTGGATATTCGGGAAGTTGACCGAATTGTAGGTGTTACCCGTGTTGATGTACTCCATGATTTTCCCTGGCACAAATCGGGCTATATTTTCTTGCGCTTCCAGCGTACTACCTCCAATGTGTGGGGTGAGGATGGTGTTTGGCAATCCTTTGAGTTCCGATTCGAAGGATTCTTTATTGTTTTTTGGTTCCTCAGGAAAGACGTCCACTGCACAGCCACCGATGTGTCCGGAAAGAATGGCTTCGCGCAAGGCTGGGATGTCCACTACATGTCCACGGCTCAGGTTTAATAGGAGAGCACCTGGTTTCATCTTGGCAATTTTCTCTTTATCCAATAGACACTTGTTGTCTTTTCTTCCATCTACGTGCAGCGTAATCACATCGCAGGTAGCCAATAATTCCTCCAAAGAGTTCATTTTGGTAGCATTTCCTAGGGCAAGTTTTTCGATGACATCGTAGTAGAATACGTTCATCCCTAGGTTTTCAGCCAAGACAGAAAGTTGTGCACCAATGTTGCCATAGCCCACGATTCCCAATTTCTTCCCACGAATTTCAAAGGAGCCTGTTGCTGATTTATCCCAAACTCCTTGGTGCATGCCTAGGGATTTGTCTTGGAATCTGCGCATCAAGAAAATGATTTCAGCAATGGCCATTTCCACCACCGAGCGGGTATTGGAGAAAGGAGCATTGAATACAGCAACCCCTTTTTTCTGACACTCCTCCAGGTCAATTTGGTTGGTACCAATGCAAAAGGCACCAATAGCCAAGAGTCGGTTGGCATGTTCGAGCACCTTCTTGGTAACAGTTGTTTTGGAGCGGATGCCTAAAATGGAAATGCCGCTAATTTTTTCACACAACTCCTCCTCGCTGAGAGCACCTGATGCCACTTCCACTTGGTAGCCTTCCTCTTTTAAGAGTTCCAATGCGATAGGATGTACGTTTTCAAGAAGCAGCACTTTGATTCTGCTTTTTGGGTAAGAAAACTTCGTATTGAGTTTATTGATGTACAAAATCTCATCAAAACTTGGGGCAATGTGGTCTGCTTGACTGGTGACCTTGGGGCGGTTTACATTTTCTGTAAAGGCATAAAACTTATTGGCCAAGCCTGAGGCTTTGATTTCATAATCCGTGTAGCCGTCCCCGATCACATAAATATCCCCTTCGAGGTTGATGGATCGGATCGTTTCTGATTTTCCGTTATTTTTTGAAAGTGGGTTTTCTCGGTTGAAATCGATGATTTTTCCACTCTCGTCATAAATCAAATCATTGGCGAATACATTTTCCTGCTTGATGCCGTATTCGGTGACGATCGGGATGATGAAATCCTTGAAGCCATTGGAAATGATAAATACATCTGCGGCATTGTCTTTGAGCCAATCTCGGTTGCGCTCAAAGGACTTGGATACCTTTTGCTTTAGAATTACGATCAATTCCCCAATTTGTCCTTTGTTGGCTTGAAGGATTTGCAGCCGGTGCTCCAGACTCTCCCGAAAAGTTAGGCTACCGTCCATGCCCTTGTCTGTGATGTCCTTGATGGCCTGTAGTTTTTCCTTTTGTTTGGGATCTCCAGATAGACTGATTTCTCCCAGTATATCTAAAGCCTCTACACGAGTGAAGGTACTGTCAAAATCAATGATGAATTTTTTGGTAAATGGCATGGAGCAGGTGAAATTTTAAACAGTAAAATTAAGGGATTGTCAAAAAATCTGACCATCTATTTTTGAATTTGTTAAAAATCTTTTTCCTGATTGTATTCCCAAAAATTCAGTGTTATCCCAAACGGGAATGGTTAAATTGGTTTTTTGGATTTTTTAATTCCGGCTTCTGAATTTGGGAGAGGTCTGTGAACAAAATACTTTTCAGGCAAGGACTTTTCACCTATTTTTGAAGTGCGGGTGGGTGCAAAAAAGTACTTTTTGGGATTAGCCTGTAACCTTAACTTTGCAAAGATCAATTCGAACTATGAAAACGAACGCTACTATTTTTATTCTAGCCCTAGTTGTGGGCCTTGCTGCTTGCCAAAAAACAGGTGTTGTGGCTCAGAAAACCACCTACGAACTTGTTGGTGAAGCCAAGGTAGTACCTGGAAATTATGGAGATGTAGTGAAGGAAGCAGATGTGGCGACTACCGCTATCATGCTTCAAAAAGTGGAATCATCTGGAACCTTTACTGGAAAAGTTTCGGGAAATATCAAGGAGGTATGTACCAACAAAGGATGCTGGTTTGCGATGGAGTTGCCCAATGGAACTAGCATGCGGGTTACATTTAAGGATTATGGCTTTTTTATTCCTACCAATTCTCAAGGATTCCCGATTACCATAGAAGGTGTGGCTACTCTGTCTGAAACAGATGTAGAGACCTTAAGACATTATGCAGAAGATCAAGGTAAGTCCAAGGAAGAGGTAGCGGCAATCACAGCGCCAAAAAAGGAAATCACTTTTGAAGCATCAGGTGCCCTAATTAAAGCCAAATCCTGATGCCACTGGCTTTAGATAACTTACGTGTTGGTCGGATTTACCGCTTAGTCAATCAGGGGGAAGTCCGGAAAATCGAAGTGATGGCCTGGATTTCGGGTGAGAATTTCCGGATTAAAGATTTGGACACTCTTGAATTTTACACCTTGCACGAGTTGCTTCAATGGGGTAAGGGGAAAGATTACGATCTGGAGGAACTGCGTTAATTTAAGCATCCATTTTTTTGTTTTAAGTCCAAAAAATTAGGTCTTAGGGCTCCTCAACGTAACTAAAATCACAGGAAGCGCCTTCTTGTTCGGCTAGATTTACCTATTCGTTTTTCAATCATGTCGAAAAGTTTAGCAAATGCCATCGCAGGGGCCAAATGCCCTAAATGTCGAGAAGGGAATATGTTTCCTGTCTCTCCATTTAGTTACCGAAAACTTACCGTGATCCATTCCCAATGTGCCGTTTGTGGTGCCGATTTGGTTCCTGAGCCTGGTTTTTACGATGGGGCCATGTACATCAGTTATGCCTTTTCGGTTGCACTGATGGTGACCTCCTTGGTAGCCATCAATGTATTGGTTACAAAGCCGGAACTATGGATGTATCTGAGTTCTGTGATGGGGCTCACTCTATTTTTAATGCCTGCTATGCTTCGCTATTCCAAGACGCTGTACTTGTATGGAGTAGGCAAATTGAAGTACCGTGGTTTTTAAGCCTGGGAAAAATAAGTTTTAACCAATTCTGATTCTTTTGTATCTTATTCATTCTTAAACGAATAAGATGAAAAAAATTGTTCAGAAGTTCCTCATTTACAGCATGGGGTATTTTTACCTCGTAGCAGGTGTCAACCATTTTGTGACGCCTGATTTTTACCTTCCACTCATTCCTCCGTTTTTCTCCCATCCTGAATTGATCAATATTCTTTCTGGTGTTGCTGAGGTATTATTGGGTTTAGGGGTATTGTATTTACCTACTCGCAAGCGCGCTGCATGGGGTATTTTTGGTTTGCTGATTTGTTTTATCCCATCCCATGTGTATTTCATTCAAATTGGTTCCTGTATTGATGGTGGGCTCTGCGCTCCAGAATGGTTAGGCTGGGTCAGGTTGTTGGTTTTTCACCCCATACTTCTTTATTGGGCTTTCTGGGTGAGTAAGCACCAGGTGATCAATAAAGAAAACTAGCCAAGAACAAGATTCGGCAACGTTTTTGTTCTTTTGGAGGTCACTCTATTTCTCCAATTCTGAAACTCAAAAAATTCAAACGTATATGCTTGTTTACTTTTTGTTATTATTACTAACAAAAATGATTGAAAAGCAAACTTTTGATGCTTATCTTTCGTTATAGCATCAGTTTCGACAGAAAAGCATGGAATCTATTTTAAAGAAAATAAGGGTAGAGGTAAACAGCAAACTGTTTTTAAAGGATCCATTCAGTTCGGAATTGGGAATGCTTATCGTACGAGAGGGAGCATTGCTGATTCAGGAATTGGGGATGGAGCACTTCACTTTTAAGAAATTGGGTGCAAAGATTGGAAGTACCGAAGCAGCGATTTACCGTTATTTTGAAAACAAGCACAAATTGCTCTTATACCTTAGTTCTTGGTATTGGGCTTGGTTGGAGCATAATTTGGTGTTTCTCAATGCAAACCAATCGGATGCAGAGGAGCGTTTAGCCCTTGCTATTCGTCTCTTGGTAGAGGGGCCCATTTACAAAGAAAATGATTTTTTGAATCCTGAAGTGTTACGCAGTCTTGTGATCAATGAATCCATCAAAGGATTCCTGACCAAGGAAGTGGATTTGGAACATGAATCAGGGATTTTCGCCCAAGTATACAAGTTTGGAGACCGCGTATCTTCCATCATTAAGGAGATCAATCCGGATTACCTGTATCCAACCACGCTTGTTTCCACCATTCTTGAATCCAGCCTGTTACAAAGTTTTAATTCCCAGCATTTACCCGGCATGCTTGATGCTGGTCCTGAAAGCAAAGACCGTTACCAATTCTTTTATCAACTCGTGATCAAAGCCATTCACTGATGCAGTCCGAACTCGAATTAACACCGATCAAACGATTTTTCAACATTCTCAAAGAAGAGAAAAATCAAGTATATGCCATTTATTTCTATGCGGTCTTAAATGGATTGATTACACTTTCCCTGCCTTTGGGGATTCAGGCTATTCTCAACTTTATTCTAGGAGGTAGGATAACCACTTCTTGGGTGATTTTGGTAATTATAGTGGCTGCTGGGGTGATTTTTGGAGGATTTCTGCAGATTTCCCAGTTGCAGATTATGGAAAAATTCCAGCAGCGAATTTTTTCTAAATCAGGCCTTTCCATTGCTTATCGCCTGCCACGCATCAAAACTGAGATCCTTCATGGAAAGTATGCGCCCGAAATAGTCAATCGTTTTTTTGATACGGTAAGCCTTCAAAAAGGGATGGCAAAAATCTTGATTGATTTCTCTTCAGCCCTTTTACAGGTAGTTTTTGGGCTCTTGTTGCTTTCCTTCTACCACCCAACTTTCATCCTATTTGGATTAGGTCTTTTTGGAATTTTAGGGATGATCTTTTATTTCACTGCTCCTCGGGGCATGGATACCGCAGTAAAGGAGTCCTCCTATAAATACAAAACTGCCTATTGGTTGGAAGAAGTTGGGAGAACGCTCAATTCCTTTAAGTTGGTGGGCACCACCAACCTGCCCGTGCTTCGTGCAGACAAACTGATTCAAAAATACATCGAGTTTCGTTCCCAGCACTTTAACGTATTGATTTTCCAATATAAAGTAATGGTTGGATTTAAGGTGTTGATTGTGACCAGTTTGTTGCTCGCAGGTAGTTTCCTATTGATCAATGATCAGATTTCGATTGGACAATTTGTTGCGGCAGAAGTGATCATTGTCTTGGTGGTCAATTCGGTAGAGAAACTTATTCTTTCGCTGGAGTCGGTTTACGACACCTTGGTTTCAGTTGACAAATTGGGACAGATCATGGATTTGGATTTGGAGCACCACGAGCCTAATGAAAAAGTAATCGAATCGACTACCGAAGGCTTAAAGTTCGGAATGGAAAACGTGGTTTTTCAACCTGCAGATGCGCTCTATCCAATTTTAAATGGCGTCTCTTTGACCATTGACCCTGGAAAGAAAGTAGTGGTCACAGGTCAAAGTGGAAGTGGTAAAAGTGCAATGATGGCCTTGTTTGCTGGTCTTTACGAGCAATATCAAGGCAATGTGCTTGTCAATGATTTGTCATTGGAATACATTAACCTCGAAAAATTTAGAGGGATGGTGGGTGATTTTTTGGAACTGCAACAAATTTTTCACGGTACGATCCTAGAGAACATTTGCATGGGCCGAAGTCACGAAGAAGGACATCTTGCCGAAATTTTAGAGTTAGTAGGCTTGAAAGATTACATCTATCATGCGCCTTTGGGATTGGAAACTCAACTTCAGCCAGAAGGTAAAGGCTTGGCAAAGACCATTGCTTTTCAGATTATTTTGGCAAGAGGATTAATGGGAAATCCAAAGGCTTTAATCATGGAAAATGTACTGAACTATGTGGATCCTACCGTGAAAGCACGTGTCATCGAGTACCTTATGAAAGGTTCTTGGACGCTACTGATGATCTCGGATGAACCGCAGGTGCAAGCGCTTGCTGATGAAGTGATTTTCATGGAAAAAGGAAAGTTGGCTTTTCAGGGGAACTACGAAAACTTTAAAAGATTTAAAAAATAAAGGGCCATGTTGAATATTTCTAAGAATACCATCAAGGAAACGCTACCCTTTAATGGGGCTAAAAGTTTGGTCATCACCCTTCCGAATAAGGAAAGTAGGAAAAGGCTGAAAATTTTAGGCTGGATGATAGTTGTATTTTTCCTAATGTTATTTCTTCCATGGACGCAGAATATTCGCTCCAAGGGGATGGTGACTGCCCTTCGCCCTGATCAGCGACCGCAGACGATTCATTCCATTATTGCTGGACGAATCGAAAAGTGGTATGTGGCAGAAGGTGACTATGTTGCCGCAGGAGATACCATTTTGAGAATCTCTGAAATAAAGGACGAGTATTTTGATCCCTTGTTACTTCCTCGAACTCAGCAGCAGGTAGATGCCAAGGCCAGTGCTGCTGAATCTTATGGAGAGAAGGTAGGTGCATTGGAGAACCAAATTTCCGCACTGGAGCAAAACAACATTTTGAAACTGCAGCAGGCCAGAAACAATTTGAAGATTGCGGAATTGAAAGTGCAGTCGGATAGCATGGAACTGGTTCAAGCCAAAGTCAATTTCGACATTGGAAAGTACCAATTGGATCGTGCCGAGCAACTATTGAAGGAAGGATTGATTTCTGTGACAACTTTAGAAGGTAGAAGGCTTAAGTTTCAAGAGGTTCAAGCCAAATTGATTGGTTCTGAAAACAAATTTTTGAGTAGTAAGAATGAATTTATTACCTCACGAATTGATTTAAGTGCGATTGATAACGAATTTAAGGACAAGGTAGCCAAGGCAAATGCTGACATGTATACGGCCATGTCTAGTCAATTTGATGCGGAAGCAACAGTTACCAAGCTTGAAAACCAGTACTCCAACTATGCGCAGCGCTCTCAGTACCGCTACATTTTGGCTCCGCAAAATGGTTACATAGCCAAAGCTATTCAGGTGGGTATTGGTGAAACGATTAAGGAGGGGGCTGAGATTGTAAACATTGTTCCTGCAGATGCAGAATTGGCTGTAGAGATGTATGTTCAGCCGGTAGACTTGCCCTTAATTCAACCAGGAAATAAGGTCCGATTCATCTTTGATGGTTGGCCTGCCATTGTCTTCTCAGGTTGGCCTCAGCTATCCAACGGTACCTTTGGTGGGGTGGTGATTGCCATTGACCAGTTTGCAGGTCCGACGAACCAGTACCGTGTGTTGGTAACTCAGGATCCAGAAGAAGATAAATGGCCCGATCTATTGCGTATGGGTTCGGGCGCTGAGGGAATAGCCTTGTTTAACGATGTACCTGTCTGGTATGAAATCTGGCGTCAACTCAATGGCTTCCCTGCAGATTATTATTCTCAAGAAGAAAAAGATAAAACCGCTTCCGCGACGAAATGAAAAAGGTAGGACTATTCCTCTTCTGGCTATTGGCTTCTACTTCGCTTTTTGCGCAGGAAGGCCAACGATTAAGTTTTGAAGACTACATGCAATGGGTGCAAGACTACCATCCCATCGCCATTCAAGCCGATCTTAACCTGCGTTTAGGGCAAATGGAGGTTCGCAAGGCTCGTGGTGGTTTTGATCCCATGTTGTACGGCAATTTGGATAAAAAGGAATTTAAACAATCCACTTACTTCGAAAAAAGAGAGGCTGGACTGGTTGTGCCAACTTGGATGGGTGTGGAGTTGATGGGCAGTTTTGAACAAAACAATGGGGCTTATCTCAATTCAGAAAGTGCAGTACCCACCAATGGCTTATTTTCTGCAGGCGCAGCAGTAAACCTAGGTCAAGGATTGATCCTCGACGATCGACGTGCTACGCTACAAAAGGCGCAACTGTACGAGCAAGCCACGGAGGTGGAGCGCCTTAATTTTAGAAATGAACTCAATTTGCAGGCAACTGCTGCGTATTGGAAGTGGGCAGCGGCCTATGAAAACAAATTGGTTCTGGAAGAAGGAGTAAAGCTTGCAAAAATTCGATACGATGGCGTTAAGCGGAGTTTTGAACTTGGGGAGCAAGCAGCTATTGATACCGTAGAAGCCTTGTCTCAATTGCTCAATCGGCAGTACCGATTGCAACTTGCGGAGAATTCCTTTTTTGAAAACACGCAGGTGCTCAATACTTACTTATGGAATGAATCGGGTGAACCCATGCTTTTGGAGTCGGCTGTGATTCCTCAAGCGCTCTCTCAATTTCTGAATGCCGCGCCAGAAGCCGAAGAGTTGCGAGCCTTGGTGGGCAGACATCCTGAGTTACTCCTCACTGATTTTGATTTGGCAAGTTTGAACGTAGAAAGGCGTTTAAAGACGCAGGAATTGCTTCCTGTGGTCAAGTTGAAGTACAACTTCCTGACTGAGACTGTAGCGGATGCTCAGCCTTCGCCGCTTTTTGAGAATAATTACAAATGGGGAGTTTCTGTCTACACGCCTTTGCTATTGCGGAAAACTCGGGGAGATTTGGGAAGTACCAAAGCCAAAATTGAAATCAAGCAAACTGGAAGAAATTTAAAAGAGCAGCAACTCAGAACGAAGTTGGAGACAGAACTCAACTCTTGGAATGTGTTGAATCAACAGGTGCGTACACTCGCTGAAAATGTGAAAAGTCTGGAAGCACTACTTACTGGGGAGACGAGACGCTTTGAAATCGGAGAAAGCAGTTTATTCTTGGTGAATGCTCGGGAAGTGGCCGTTTTTGATTCAAGAGTTACCTTGAATGACCTATCTGCCAAACTCCAAATTGCTTTTGCCAAAACCCGTTTTGCAGCGGGACTTGGATTTGATTAGAATTAAGTTGGAAGTGTGAGCAGGAGGTTGCTGTAGGCTATTTTTAGACTTTCCTGATCTTCAAAATCAAACAAATCTTTACTGGCAAGCATGACTTTATCCAGTTCTGATCCCTTTGCTTGTTGAAGTTTATTGAAATAAGAGAGCGTTTCTTCCGTGTCTTGCATTTGATGCGGTAGTCTCAAATAGCAAAGAATTAGGGCGACCAATCCTTGGCTGATATAGGGGGGCAAGGCCCCATTTTTTTTCAAATAAAACTGTCCGATCGGAGCAAGTCTCATTTTGAATTTGGATACCGACTGGAAAGAGATCGAGCGAAGTGAATGTGCTGTAAAAGGATTGGAGAATCGTTCAAGTACCTTGGAAGCATAGTCTCGCAGTGAGTCCAAAGGTTGATTTAGGAAGGGAAAAATTTCTTCTTCCAAAAGCAAATAAAGTTCGGCCAGCCTAGAGGAATCCTTCAAGTAGTCTGCCACTGTTTCGAGTTGGAGGAGCATGCCTTTGGCCGCAAGGTAAGTATGCAATCCGTTAAGAATACTGATTTTTCGTTGTGAATAGGGTAGAAGGGATTCAGTGAGCAATACTCCTTTACAGGCTTTAAATGGGAGTTTGTCTAAAGATGCCGCATTTCCCTCAATTCCCCAGAAAAGATAGGGTTCCACCTGTACCGTATAGGGGGCAGCCGTGTCTAACTGCTTGGGAAATCCAGGGACAATCCGATCTACCAATGTATTGTGAAAGGTGCATTTTTGATCTATCCAAAATAGAAAATGGGCTGGAAAAAGGAATTCTGCTGCTTTTCTTTGGATTAAATCTTTCAAAAGAGCTCCATTGTTGGGGATCAACTCGCAAGGAAGTAGGACCGTTTCCAATTCTGGAGCATGTTCAAAACGAGCGTAAAGCCATTTCGTGAGCCTTCCTACAAAGGAACTTGGAATTTTCTTCGTTTGGTCTTCCTTTTTCCATTCCAAACCCGCTTCGGTGACATTGGAAATCAGCCAACGTAACTCCGGTTCAAGGGCAAGGGAAATGAATTGATCGTAATCATGGGGAAGTCGAAGCCCGGCCGAAATGCAGGAAATAGACTGTGTTTTTTCAATTCTTTCGCCTTCCCCAATTCCTGCAACATATACCGAGTAGGCAAAATTTTGCAAGCGCAGCCCTTCAAGGTTTGCGCTATTCGTACTTTGAACAAGACAAACGTGTAGGGAATCTCCGTTTTGATTCAGTTCCTGTATCATGGGCTCAATGAAGCCACGAAGAAAATTTCCTGTACCAAATTGGAGAACTTGTATCTTTGACTTGTTCATATCTTGCTTGTCAAATTCAAAAGAAACCCTGAATTGTATGCCTGCTTACATACTTGCTGAGGTAGCGATCCATGATGCTACCATTTACGAAGAGTACAAAAAAAGAACCCCTGCTGTATTGGAGGCTTTTGAAGGAAAATTTCTGATGAGAGGCTTGCCTGTGCAGGCTTTGGAAGGAAGTTGGGATCATGATCGTCTGGTGCTTTTGGAGTTTCCAACTCGAGAGAAAGCCTTGGCTTGGTACCATTCTACCGAATACCAAGAGGCGAAGGGGATCCGGGATAAGGCTTCCAAGGCTAGATTTTTGTTAATTGGTGAATAGGCTAGGCCTAGATTGACAAATAAAAACTGTAGGGAATTCAGTTTAAAGGGAAACACCTCTTTTCCAAGGGATAAAGTCAAAGTTTCGTTTTTCTTCTGCCTTAGTTTGCATTCTTCCACTTGCCACCTCAATCAATAATTCCAATAGCTTTTCTCCAGAAGTTTCGGGCGTATCCTCCCCAGAAATAATGGTTCCCGCATTGAAATCGATTATATCTGGCATTTTTTCAGCCAACTTGGTATTGGAAGAGACCTTGATTACCGGACTGATGGGATTACCTGTTGGGGTACCTAGCCCGGTGGTGAAAAGAATCAAGTTGGCCCCACTTCCAGCGAGGGCGGTGGTGCTTTCTACGTCATTACCTGGGGTACACAATAGGTTGAGTCCGGTAGTTTTAATGTATTCTGGATAATCCAAGACATCGGAAATGGTGGAAGTCCCCCCTTTTTTTGCGGCTCCACAAGATTTGATGGCATCGGTCAGCAATCCATCCTTGATATTGCCGGGGCTAGGATTTTTGTCAAAGCCACTTCCAACTCGCTTGGCGGAGGCATTATAGGTTTCCATGAGTTGGATGAATTTTTCCGCCAAATCTCGACTTTGGCATCG
Organism: Cyclobacteriaceae bacterium; assembly: GCA_947458585.1. GTDB lineage: Bacteria > Bacteroidota > Bacteroidia > Cytophagales > Cyclobacteriaceae > Algoriphagus. The sequence goes on from CANGYY010000025.1 coordinate 20,972, forward strand.
GTTAATCAACTCTTGCTCGGCGCCACACAACTCGGGAAACTCAGATAAAATGGCTGTGCCACCCAGTGCTACGATCAAATCAGACACCTGTCCGAGCGTTGGATTTGCTGAAATCCCAGAAAACCCATCGGAACCGCCGCATTCAAGGCCAATCACGAGTTTGCTTAATGGTGCCGGTTCTCTGAAGCAGCGATTGGCAATTCGCAATCCTTCTACAGTTTTTTGAACTGCCTTTGAAAGCAGGTTATGGGTGGTACCTTCTTGTTGTTGCTCACAAATAAACACGGGCTTCTGGCAATTTAGTCGAGCCAGCTTCTCCTGTAGAATGGAAACTTGGGCATTTTGGCAGCCTAGGCTGAGTACTGTGGCTCCTGCGACATTGGGATGATGAATGTATCCTGCCAGTAAGCCACAAAGAGCGTCTGCATCGTCTCGAGTGCCTCCACAGCCTAGGGTATGGGTCAAAAATCGAATCCCATCTACCTGTGGAAATATTCGTTCATTTTCCCAAGAGGGAGTAGTTTCCTGTAGTGGAGTCATGCTGTCTTCTATCCCCGCTAGAAGTTGCTTGATTTGACGTTCGTAGGGATTGACTTGTGCAAATCCAAGTGTATTCTCAAAAGCGTCTTGTAGAAGTTTGATATTCGTGTTTTCGCAAAAAACCAAAGGGAGCACCAACCAGTAATTGGCTGTTCCAACTTGTCCATCTTCTCGCTTAAATCCTAAAAATGTTTGGGAACTCCACTTCGTTACATCGGGCGCCTTTCTTGGTCTCGTCGCTTCTCCCAACTGGTATTTTTGAGTTTTGTGACGAATATTTCCTACGGTGAGAGCAGCACCTGTTGCAATGCTTTGCGTGACTTCGGCTACTACGGTGCCATACATGAATATTTCATCGCCAGGCTGAAAATTTTGAAGTGCAAATTTATGTTTCGCTGGAACGTGTTCACGGATTTGAAGTTGGTGCTGTCCTAGTACCACCTGCTCACCTGGAGCAAGATCACAGAGGGCTACGCCCACATTGTCCAAAGAATCTAATAAAAGAGAGGTGTTATTCATCGCAATTATTTCTTATTTTGGTCAAATTAGATAAAAATTTAATTCTTCTATGAAGAAAATTGTGACCGTCGGTGAAGTAATGCTTCGCCTTAGTCCTCCTGGAAATCAACGATTTTTCCAAACGAATCAATTCGACCTTGAGTTTGGAGGTTCGGAGGCAAATGTAGCCGCTGCATTGGCCTACTGGGGTTTGGATGTAAGTCATTTAACTGCATTTCCTGATCATGAAATCGGTTGGGCCGCTGCAGGCAAACTTCGAAAATACGGCATTGGTACCCGATTCATTAAGTTTATGCCAGGCCGGATGGGAGTTTATTTCCTAGAGCATGGCGCCATGCAACGAAGTTCACAAATAATTTATGATCGTGCCCATTCCGCATTTTCTCAGTTTACTGGGGAAGGATTAGATTGGGATTCCCTTCTAGATAATGTGTCCTGTGTGCATTGGTCCGGGATTACTCCAGCACTTTCTCAGGCTTGTGCAGATTTGACGCACCAACTCCTTATTCAAGCGAACAATAGGGGCATACTTGTTTGTGGCGATTTAAATTACCGAAGCAATTTGTGGCAGTATGGAAAAGCGCCGCATGAGGTCATGCCAAAGTTGATGGAGCTAAGTCAAGTAATGATTGCCGGAACACGCGACTTCAATCAATGCTTGAAGGAAGATTTTGGATCTTTTCAAGAGGCAAAGCGAAAGGTATTTGATCGATTTTCAAATTTGGAGTTTTTGGTCAAAACCGACCGTGTTTCGCATAATTCTTCTGCCAACGGCTTTTCTGCAAGTTTGTATACCCGGAAAAAGGCAATTGAATCCAAATCCTATGAGTTGACGCATATCGTGGACCGAGTGGGGTCTGGTGATGCCTTTGCTGCTGGATTAATTTATGGATTACTGCACCTGAAGCCCAAGGAAGCAATTGAGTTTGCCGTGGCGGCTGGAGTTTTAAAGCATAGTGTTCCTGGAGATGTGTTGACCTGTTCTCTCCAAGAAATTCAGGAACTTGTTGCCGGTGGGGGAGCTGGAAAAATTAAACGATGATGGGAAATCAAAGCCCTTTTATTCAACGAATGCATGCCGCTGGGATGATGCCTATAGTTTTTCATCCCGATGAAAAAGTATGTATTCAACTCGTTCATGCAGCCTATGCGGGTGGGGTCCGGGTGATTGAATTGGTCAATCGAGGGAAAGAAGCGAAAGCCATTTTTCCCAAACTAAAACAAGAGGTGAGCCAACTCCCTGGAATGTCCTTAGGGGCGGGAACCATCTACCATCCTGTGGAGGCGGAGTATTATTTAGATCAAGGAGCGGAGTTTATTGTAGCCCCAGTGATGAATCCAGCTTTAGGGGAATATTGTGCAGGGGTAGGGGTACCCTGGATTCCAGGATGTGGTACGGTGTCTGAGGTCTTTTTTGCCCAGCAATTGGGTGCTGAGTTGGTCAAACTCTATCCTGCCAACTTGTTGACTCCAGCATTTATTGCTGCGGTGCATGCAGTGATGCCAACTGTATCCTTAATTCCTACTGGAGGAGTGGAACCCACCCTAGAAAGCATCAAACCTTGGTTTGACGCAGGGGCCCTTTGTGTGGGAATGGGTTCGCAACTCTTTCGAAAAGAGGATATTGCGGCAGGAGACTATTTGAAAATTCAACATAAAATCAAAGAAGTCATGACACTCATCTCATCGCTTCAAAACCAATCCAACTCCTAATGCCTGTCCGAATATTTTTGCTATTCCTTTCCATTTTTCTTCTTTTTGGCGGTTGTCAATTGGAGACCGGTGTTAGGGTGATCAAGATGGGGCATGCGCAGGTAGTGTCACATCCTGTACATCAGGCAATGGTATTTCTTGGAGAGCGGCTGGAGGAAAAATCAGGAGGCAAACTAAAAGTTAAGGTATACCCCAATCAGCAGTTAGGTACCGAAAGGGAACTTATCGAATTGTTGCAAATTGGAAGCGTAGGGATGACGAAAGTTTCTGCTGCCTCATTGGAAGCCTTTTCTCCCGAAATTAGTGTCTTGGGTCTTCCTTATTTATTTAGAGATGATGAACACATCTCTCTGGTCCTCCAAGGGGAAATTGGGAAAGAGTTGTTGTTGAGTACAGAAAAGTTTTGGTTGCGGGGCTTGTGTTTTTACGATGCAGGCAAGCGAAGTTTTTACAGTAAAACCAAGCCTATTGAAACTCCTGCTGATTTGGAGGGATTGAAAATCCGAGTGCAGGAATCCAAAATGGCGATTAATATGATTCGTGGCATGGGAGGATCACCCACCCCAGTGTCTTATGGAGAGCTTTACACGGCACTGCAACAAGGGATAGTGGATGCAGCAGAGAATAATCCACCTAGTTTTTACAATTCAAGGCATTACGAGGTATGTGGCTATTATGCTATTGACGAGCATACGGCCATCCCAGACGTGGTGTTGGTAAGTTCGGAAGTCTGGAATGACTTGAGTGAAGAGGAGCAGCGCTGGCTTCAAGAAGCGGCGGATGAATCTGCGATTTACCAGACCCAACTTTGGAAAGCCGCAGTAGAAGAGGCACTTCGGGAGGTACAGAAAGCGGGCGTAAAGATAAGTTACCCCTCCAAAGAACCGTTTTTAGAAAAAGTTGCGGGAGTTTATGCGCAGGTTTTTCAAGAACAGAAACAATTGGAAGCATTGGTTCAACGAATTCAACAGACTACAAAATGAAATTAAAGGCTGCATTAGATCAATTTATTCAGTTTACCATCGCCCTATTGATGGGGCTGATGGTCTTGAATGTGACTTGGCAGGTTTTTTCCCGCTATGTATTAGGGGACCCGAGTTCATTTACCGATGAATTGGCTCGGTACAGCATGATTTGGTTGGGCCTCTTGGGAGCTGCTTATGTTTCTGGTAAGCAGGGTCATTTGGCTATTGATGTGTTGGTGGAAAAGATTCAGGGTAAAAAACTCTTTTATTTGCAGCTATTCATTCACGGCACGGTTATTTTTTTTGGAGCTGTAATTATGATCGGAGGAGGGTCTAACCTCGTTTACATTTCCCAACTATTGCAACAAAAATCAGCTACTCTCCAAGTGCCCTTGTCTTGGGTATATGCCATGGTGCCTATATCAGGAATTTTAGTGGTGTATTACCACAGTTTTCATGTTGTGCAACTTATTAAAAGCCAAGATTAACCATGGAATGGATTGCTATTTTAATCTTGATTTTAAGTTTTGTCTCGCTTTTACTCCTTGGTGTTCCAGTAGCCTGGAGCTTGGGTCTTTCTAGCTTTTTTACACTTCTAGTTTCGGTGTCCGCCTTGCCTGCTGCAACCACCATTGCACAGCGAATGGCCACGGGCTTGGATAGTTTCTCCTTGTTAGCTATTCCTTTCTTCGTATTGGCGGGAGAGATCATGAACAAGGGGGGTATTGCGAATCGGCTTATTGATTTTGCCAAAGGCCTTACTGGAAGACTTCCAGGAGGTCTTTTGTATGTAAATATCATTGCAGCCATGCTTTTTGGAGCCATTGCTGGTTCGGCCGCTGCTGCAGCTTCTGCATTGGGTAGTATTTTGGGCAAGCGTATGGATGCCGAAGGCTATCCCAAAACCCTAGGGGTAGCGGTAAACATCACTTCATCTACCACGGGATTGATTATTCCACCTTCCAATGTATTGATCATTTATTCTTTAGCCAGTGGTGGTGTGTCCATTGCTGCGTTGTTTGTGGCAGGATATTTACCTGGGATACTTTTAGGCATTTCCTTGATGATTTGTGCAGCTATTTTTATTAAGAAGAATAAGCTTCCCTATGCGGAGGCTGTAAGTTTTGGCTATTTGGCCAAAGCTTTTTGGCGAGCAGTGCCAAGCCTTTTCCTACTTTTCTTGGTGATTGGAGGGATAGTTGCAGGTGTTTTTACTGCCACGGAAGCCTCTGCAATCGCAGTCGTGTATACCTTATTGCTTTCGCTATTTTACAGGGAACTCAAGATGTCAGAGCTTCCAGGAATTCTAGTTCGCTCTTCTGAAACCACCGCTGTGGTTTTGTTATTGATTGGCACCTCCATGAGTATGTCTTGGGTGATGTCTGCAGAGGATATTCCACAACTGATCAGTGAGTTTATGCTTACACTAAGTGATAATAAGTGGGTGATATTGATTGTCATCAATATCATTTTACTGTTTGTCGGAACCTTTATGGACATCACACCTGCCGTGTTGATTTTCACCCCTATATTTTTACCTGTAGTTACCAAGGTAGGAGTAGATCCTGTCCATTTTGGGATGATCATGGTAGTCAATCTCTGTATCGGTTTGTGTACCCCTCCGGTAGGATCTTTGCTATTTGTAGGGGTATCTATTGCTAAAATCTCCTTAACACAAGTGCTGAGACCCTTATTGCCCTTCTTTTTGGCCATGGTGATTGCACTTGCCTTGATTACCCTGTTTCCAGAGATCACCCTGTTTTTACCACGGATTTTTGATCTGATTTAAAAACATTCATTTAGTCAGTATTAGGAATAGGTATAGATTCGTAGGATGAAAAAAGAAGTGGTGCTCGTATTTCAAAAAAATGAGGTCTTGGGGAAGGTGAAGACTCGGCTTGCTGCAGGGGTAGGAGAAGAGCAGGCTTTGGATATCTACCGGCAGTTACTTGACAAGACTTACCTCACTTTAAGGGATATTTCGGTTTCCATCACGACCTATTTTTCAGAATTTATTCCTGATAATCCAATCCATTCTGCTGAGAATAAACTAGTTCAGGTGGGGCAGGATTTGGGAGAGCGAATGAAGAATGCCTTTGCAGAGAATTTTGAATCAGGCATGGAAAAGGTCGTACTGATTGGTACCGATTGTCCCAGTTTGGAAGGAATCCATCTGTCTCAGGCCTTTGAAGTCTTGGATCAGTCTGACTTGGTCTTAGGTCCAGCGCGAGATGGGGGATATTACTTGATTGGAATGAAGCGCCGTTCGGATTTTTTGTTTGAAGGAATTACCTGGAGTACGGAATTGGTCTTGTCGCAGACTTTAGCTTTGGCTGCTGAGCAGGGCTTGCAGACCAGTCTATTGCCAATTTTGGAGGATATTGATACCCTGGAAGATTGGGAGCACTATTGTTCCCAAATTGGAGATAGGCCTTATCTTAGTACACCTAAACAAAGAAGTTAACGAGTTTTTCCTCCTATTCTCTTAAAATCTAAGCAGCTAGCCTTTACCGATGAATTCGATGAACCCTACCCGCAGTTTGTTTTTCAAAACGATTTGCCTTCTGTTTTTTCATGTGTGTATGGCTCCTTCTGCCGAGGCACAAACCCAAAAAGAAACAGCGACTTATGAAATTGTGGTACTCGGATTAAAAATTGGAAACCTAACTGCTCAAAAATTAGCAGCTGGAGATTCAGTACGCTATACGGTAGATAGCAACGTTAAATTTTGGTTTTTTGGAGATGTAGATCTTCAATTTCTCACACGCTCGCATTTCAAAGGTGGCAAAATCATTAAAACTTTTTCCGAATCTAAAACCAACCGAGGAAACTTTGACTCAAAAATCAATTGGACTGGTACCCAATACCAAGTAGATGCCAAATCGTATAAATATGCAAATAGGACACCTGTAAAAGGTCCTTTGTCTTGGTGCAGTACGAAATTATTCTTTCATGAGCCCATTGGGCAGGAACTGTTTTTAGCCGAAGTATATGGAGTTGCTGCACCAATCAAAAAAATTAGCACTGGTGTCTATGAAATTGAAGTAGAAGGGAATACCAACCAGTACCATTACAAGGCGGGGAAGCTGGAAAAAATAGTCGTTGAAAGCCCGATTAAGGACTATCAAGTTCGACGAGTGAAGTAATTAAGCCGATTACTTTTTATTGATTTTTATTGCTAAATCCACGAGTCGGTTCGCATAGCCTGATTCGTTGTCATACCAGGCCACCACTTTGATCATATTTCCTTTGGTCGAGGTCAAGGCCTCATCCAGGATTGCCGAATGGGTATTGCCCAAAATATCCATGGATACGATTGGATCAGACTCCACTTGTAAAAAACCCATTAGATTCGATTCAGCAGCTTTTTTAAATGCCTTATTGACTTCACTTGCAGTCACTTCTTTTGCAACTGTCACGATTAAGTCCGTCAGCGATCCATCTGGTACAGGCACGCGCATGGCCGAAGCCTCAATTCTGCCAGCGAGTGAGGGAAGAACGCGATCCAAGGCTTTGCCCGCATTGGTGGTAGTGGGAATGATGGAATAGGCTGCTGCTCTGGCCCTTCTCAAGTCCTTGTGCGGTGCATCGTGTAGGTTTTGATCGTTGGTGTAGGAGTGTACTGTAGAGGCAAATCCTTGAAGGATTCCAAAGTTTTCATCCAGTACCTTCACCAATGGAGCAAGGCAGTTGGTGGTACAGGAGGCATTGGATACAATCTTTTCTTTGCCTGAAAGGATCTGCTCATTTACGCCCAACACAACCATGGGAATAGATTCCTCCTGAGATGGTGCAGAAACAATTACTTTTTTTGCTCCGGCTTTCAGGTGTTTTTCTGCTTCTTTTTTCGAGGTAAACCTTCCCGTACATTCAAAAACAAGGTCGATGTTGAGTTTTTCCCAGGGAAGATTTTCAGGATTTGATTCGGAGAAAAGCGCTACTTTGTGTTCGTTGACCTGTAAAAAATCGTCGGAATGGCTGATTTTGGCATCAAATTTTCCATGAACCGAGTCGTATTTGAGTAGGTGCGCAATGGCTGCAGGGTCAGCCAAATCGTTGATGGCCACTAAATTGAAATCAGATCGGTTGAGGAGTAGTTTGGCCGTGTACCGACCAATTCTACCAAACCCATTGATGGCTACGCGAAGTGTAGGAGCAGCTGTGGACATGTGATTAATTTGGAGTGAATTTACAGAAAAACTCGTTCTACAGGTAAAGTAAATTTTTACTGCTTTGGTTCAAATGATTACCCAGGTTTGAAAAGAAATTTTCTAGCCACTTTGGGAATATAAGTTCAAGCGGCTATATTTGCACAACCTTTGAAAAACCCACCTTTTTGTGGGTCAAATGGTCCGTTCGTCTAGGGGTTAGGACGTATCCCTTTCACGGATAAAACACGGGTTCGATTCCCGTACGGACTACTGAAAACACTTGGTAAAGCTGTTTTCTATTTTGGTTTTTTCTTATGGTCCGTTCGTCTAGGGGTTAGGACGTATCCCTTTCACGGATAAAACACGGGTTCGATTCCCGTACGGACTACAGCTTAATTCGCTAGAAATCTAACTTTTACCTTGATTTTAGTTGAATTACAAAAAAATCCTGACTTATAGTCGGGATTTTTTGTTTTTGGGGTTTTTTAGATGACCGGCTCGTTTTGAAGCTTTATTTTTTTTATTTTCAAGCAGTTAATTCCCTTAAACCCATGCCTACACTAAATTCCGCATTCCAGTTGATCAGCAAGGTGCTGTTCCTTTCTTTGATGGTATTTACTTCTTGCAAAGAGAAGGAACCAGTAGACCTTCGAATCACCACTCTTACCAAAGAAGAAGTAGCCATTCAAGCAGAGGTGGCTCGTAATTCAGTGACACCAACCCTTGTGGAAGGATTGAAAATGGAAGTTTGGGGCACAGATTCATTGGTAAAGGACCCAATTGCCATGCAGGTAGCAGACGATGGATCTATTTTTTACACCCGATCGCCTCGCCGGAATAATGCTGAATTTGATATACGAGGACACCAGGATTGGGAGATTCGTTCCATTGCATTGCAGACGATTGAAGACAAGCGAAATTTCCTACGTACTGAATTGTCTCCAGAGCGTTCTGCTCAAAACGAATGGTTGGCCGACTTAAATGGCGATGGATCCCACGATTGGAAGGACATGCTCGAAGAGCGAAATGAGGTTTTCCAATTAAAAGACACGGATGGAGATGGCCTAGCAGACTGGGGACAAAAGCAAGTGTACGATTTCCATGAAGAAGTCACTGACGTAGCTGGAGGAGTTTTGAAGACCGACGATGCCTTGTATGTAGCAGCAGGTCCAGACATGTGGAGATTGCAGGATACGAATGGGGACGGGATTATGGACGAAAAGAAATCCCTTTCACATGGCTATGGCATTCACATCGGTTTTGGCGCGCATGGGATGTCTGGAGTTGAAATGGGCCCTGATGGCCGCATCTATTGGGGGATTGGTGATATTGGATTTAATGGAAAAGGGGATGATGGCACGGAGTACAACCATTCGAATTCTGGAGTGATTGCACGCTCCAACCCAGATGGTTCTGACTTTGAGATTTTTGCCTCTGGCCTTCGAAATACGCACGAGTTTGTGTTTGATCAGCATACCAACCTAATCTCCGTGGATAACGATGGGGATCATGCGGGTGAAAAAGAACGCTTGGTATACATCACTCGTGGTTCCGATACTGGATGGCGCATCAACTGGCAGTTTGGCAAATACCGCGATCCCAACAATAACACGTACAAGGTTTGGATGGATGAGAAAATGTATCTACCACGCTGGGAGGGACAGGCTACCTTTATTACTCCAGCATTGATGAACTATGTGAGTGGGCCTACTGGAATGGTATTTAATCCAGGTGCTGGTCTAGGTCAACGCTGGAAGGATCACTTTTTTGTGGTGGAGTTTGTGGGTAATGCCGCCGGTTCTGGGTTGCATGCTTTCCAATTGCAGCCCAAAGGAGCGGCATTCGAACTTACTAAAACTGAAAAAGTGGTAGGCAATTTTCTGCCTACAGGTATAGATTTTGGCCCTGACGGAGCCATGTACATGGCAGATTGGGTCAATGGATGGAACGATAAAGGCTATGGTCGTATCTGGAAAATGACGGATGAAACGGCCAAAGGCTGGGCTTTGCAGCAGCAAACAGCAGCTGAAATCAAAGCCGATTACAAGAAATTGTCAGAATCTGACCTGAAGTCAAAATTATACTTTGAGGACATGCGTATCCGTCGCAAAGCACAATTTGAGTTGGTAAAGCGTGGCCAAAAAGGCGCAGCCCAGTTTCAGCAGGTGATCACAGACAAAAGCAATCAACTTGCACGTATCCATGGTATTTTGGGATTGAGCCAGATGGCACGCTTGGAGGACAAGTCCTACGCCAAGCCACTAGTTGCCCTGCTTAAAGATGGCGATCCAGAGATTCAAGCCCAGGCCGCCAAATGGTTGGGAGACATTCGATACAAGGAGGCCAGCAAGGAATTGATTGCCAATTTGACCCATGCAAATGCGCGGGTAAGATTCTTCAGCGCAGAAGCATTGGGGAGAGCAAAGGATGTGGCAGCGATCCAACCCTTGATTCAATTATTGGCTTCAAACAACGACGAGGATGCCTTTTTACGTCATGGAGCTACCTATGCTTTGTCACAAATCGGGCAGGTGCCTCCTTTGGCAGCTCTTTCCACACATCACTCAAAAGCCGTACGAATGGGTGCAGTCATTGCCCTAAGAAGGCTGGAATCAGCTGAGCTTGCCAAGTTTTTGGGCGATAAGGAAGAGGCCATTGTTACTGAAGTAGCGCGTGCCATTCACGATGATTTTTCAATACCTGCTGCATTGCCTGCATTGGCATCCATTCTTGCAACTACCCCATTTTCCAATGAACCCTTGATTCGACGAGTAATCAGTGCCAATCATCGTTTAGGTAAAGAAGAAAACCTAAACGCAGTACTCGCATTCCTCGCCAAGCCGGGGATTTCACAAGCACTAAAGCAGGAGTCTTTAGCTGCGCTTGGAACTTGGGCAAAACCATCTGTTTTGGACCGTGTAGATGGAAGGTATAGAGGTGAAGTAAGCCGTGATGCCGCGATGGTCAAGCGAAAAGTAGCAGCAACACTAGAATCCCAAGCGAAAAGCCCTGCATTAGAATTGAGAAAAGAGTCCATCAAGGCCATGGGCAAGTTGGGCATGACGGAGATGTCGGACTTTTTGTTTGGCAAGTTAAAAACTGATCCTGCTCAAGAGGTCAAAGTAGAAGCACTACAGGCATTAGTGGCCATGTCCGCACCGAACCTCAGTGACGCAATCAGTTATGCCATGCGTGATGTATCCGAAGCAGTACGTGTAGCGGGATTAGGTTTGATTGCCCAGACTTCCCTGCCAAATGATCAAAAAGTGCCACTGCTGATGGAGATTTTGAAGAAAAGAACCCTTGCAGAACAACAAACCGCCTTACTGACCTTGGGTAGTTTACCTGGTAGCAAGGATTTCAAGGAATGGACTCCAATTTTGGAAGACTTTAAGTTGGGCAAACTACCAGAAGGTACCTGGATCGAGTTGGAGGAAGCAGTTCTTGCTACGGGTTCGGCCAACCTCAAAACCCAATACGAGGCCTTATTGGATCAAAAAGCAGCTGGAGAACCTTGGAAAAAATATGTAGGCGCTCTAGCAGAAGGAAATGCGGATAGGGGACGAAACATTTTCTTCCAAAACCAAACGGCCCAATGTATCCGATGCCATGCCTACGACGATATGGGCGGAAATGCTGGCCCTGCTTTGGATAATATTGGAAAGACCCTCTCCAAGCAAGATTTATTGATTGCTTTGGTGGAACCAAGCAAGCGATTGGCTCCTGGATTTGGAACGATTACCCTCACTCTAGTGGCAGGGAATAAAGTCACTGGTTTGCTACTCGAAGATAAAAAAGACAGCATGCGGGTACAGGTGGGTTCGGAAGTCAAAGAAATTGCCAAAAAGGAGATTGCTTCTACTGCCTTAGGCGCATCGAGCATGCCTCCAATGGGCAGCTTATTGTCGAAGCGAGAAATCCGTGATCTAGTTAGTTACCTGAGCACCTTGAAGCGTTCCGAATGAAGAAGGTAGGGATAGGAATACTAGTTTTCCTACTTGTCCTGCTAGTTTGTTCCCCACTGATCCTCATTGGATGGGGTAGAAGCATGTTGCATGATTCGGATGTAGCGAAGCGGGAAGAATTGATTCCTTCCATCCCTAAAAAACGCGTTTTGGCTATTTTTCCTCATCCAGACGATGAGGTAACGGTGGCGGGAACGGTCATGGGACTCAAGGCAGCAGGGCACCAGGTGACCCTCGTTTGTTTGACCCGCGGGGAAAAAGGGAATGCTGCCAACATTCCTTCGGAGCAAGAACTCGCCAGATTGCGCACGGGAGAGATGCAGCAAAGCGCACAGATTCTAGGTGTCGATAGTCTGATTCAATTGGACTATGCCGATGGCGGGATGGATGAACTGGGTTTGGATAGTCTAATGAAGCTGGTCCATGCCCTGATTCAGGACCAAAGGCCCGATGTGCTACTTTCTTATGATTCCAAGGTAGGCTTGTACGGACATTCTGACCATCGCCTTACAGGTGAAGCCGTAGAGCAGGTATTTCTAAAGCATAGAGGAGAGCAGGGATTTGTACCCCAGCAACTATTTCAAGTCACTTTGAGCAAAAAACAAATCGAGGTAGCCCTAAAACTTTCTGCTGGATTTCAGAAAAATTACCCAAAGGAACCTGGAAAAGGTCTGCCGGCACCTGA
>CANGYY010000026.1 GCA_947458585.1 Cyclobacteriaceae bacterium
GATTTACATCACCGAATCAAATTCGTAGTCAAATCCATTTTTGTTACTTACTTTTAATCTATGACTCGAGACATCCTAAGGAAAGCGCTACCCAATCTAACAGATCCCAAACTATTGGATCGCTTAGTTGAAAAAGGTCAGTTTTTGACCTTTGAGCCTGGCAAAACCTTGATGGAACCCGGACAATTTGTAAAGGCTGTTCCTCTGGTTCTGGAAGGCTCCATCAAGATCATGCGCATGGACGAGGACGGGAAGGAGTTATTTTTATACTACCTAGAAGCAGGAGAGACCTGTGCACTTTCATTGACTTGTTGCTCAGCATCAAGGCCAAGTGAAATCAAGGCAGTAATAGAAGAAAAAGCAACTTTATTATTTATTCCCATTCAGATTCACGAGCAAATGACCGATGAGTTTAAGCAATGGAAGGATTTTGTTTCGAGCACCTACCAACACCGCTTTCAAGAAATGCTTACCGTATTGGATGCGGTTGCCTTCAAGCGTATGGATGAGCGCTTGATGAATTACATAGTTACCAAAATGAAGCAGTTGAAAACCAATGAATTGCATACCACACACCAGGAGGTGGCCAACGAATTGGGGACTGCTCGTGAAGTGATCTCCAGATTACTGAAGCAATTGGAAAAGAAAAAGTGGATTGAACTGGGTCGTAATATCATCTACATCCGTGATGACTTCGAAGAGTTGATTAGCAAATAACTAGCGAAGGATAAGAAGGGGAACCTGGGTTTGAAAGGCCATTTGGATGGACTTACTTTTGGTAAAAAGTTCCTCCCAAAATCCCTGATGTGCATGGCTCATCACCAATATCCCTGGATGTGATTTCATGTAAGTACCAAGTACCTCTGTTGGCTTTTCTCCAGTTAGTGTTAAGAATTCAGCCTTTATACTCGGATATTTTTTGCTGAGGTACTGCTTGATTCCCAATTCCAGAAGAATCTCTTTAAACTCTTGTTTTTCAGTAATTTGTACGTGAATTACCTGAAGTTTTCCTTTCCATTTTTTGATTTGCTTGGCCAACCAATCCAGCGTTGGAGGTTCGTGCTCGGCAAACTCCAAGCCAAGGACAAATTGATGGAGGTTGGTTTTGGCCGCAGTCGCAGGAATTACCAGGACTGGAGAGGGGGCCTCGCGGATCACCGAAACTGCCACGGTACCGATCAGTGACTTTGTAATCCCGCTAGCGCCCTGGGTTCCCATCACAATCAAGTTTACTTTTTGTTTTGAAGCCAGTTGACTGATTTGAAGTGCAGGATTTCCCTCTTCAAGTTTAAACCTCAAGGCTACCTGAGTATGGGCATGCTTTGCGAGCAATTCCTTGCCTCTTTTTCTTCCTTCTTTGAGTTGCTGTTCGGTAAATAATGCCATCTGAGTTGCAAAATCATAGTGCGTTTCAATGACATGGATTACCGTGATCCGATCTACTCTTGGAGATGCTAGTGCCAAGGCGACGTCAAGGGCTTGGAGGGAGTTGTCCGAAAAATCTACAGGAACGAGGTAGTGCATACTGGATCTGCGTTTTATGGTTTAAAAATGAAAGGATGACCCCATAAACCCAGGGAATTCCTGGTTGGAAAAACTAATGGAGTATACGGATCTTAAAAGGTTAAAGTTTAGTGATTTAGGTGGTCATGTAACATTTGTCACCGCTTTTGGGGAGGTCGGTGCGCTACTTTTGAGAAGTAAACTCTAACTTGTCATCTTAATGGACGTGATCGTAATTATTGGTTTTGCTGCTGCTATTTTGATTGGTATCAGTTTGGGTCTGATCGGTGGTGGAGGATCCATTCTTACTGTACCCGTGATGGTTTATATCCTGGACATTGATCCAGTTTTGGCTACTGCTTATTCCTTATTTGTAGTAGGAAGCACTTCCTTGGTAGGTGCAGGTACTTACATGAAAAAAGGATTGGTGAATTACAAAACAGCCTTGGTGTTTGCCATCCCTTCTTTCATCGCAGTATTTCTTACTCGGAAATTTTTAGTACCCGCACTTCCAGATCCTTTATTTTCTATCGGTGAGGCGATGATTACCAAAAACATCGGAATCATGGTTTTCTTTGCCTTGATCATGCTTGCTGCATCGTATTCCATGATTTTTGCTAAAAAATGTGTGGATTGTGAGGAAGATAAGCCCGTCGCATTCAACTTCCCCATGATAGCGCTGGAAGGGTCAGTGGTAGGAGTAATTACAGGAATTGTTGGTGCTGGTGGAGGGTTCTTGATTATCCCTGCCTTAGTACTTCTGGCCAAACTCCCCATGAAAATGGCGGTAGGGACTTCACTGTTGATCATTGCTGCTAAGTCCTTAATTGGATTCTTGGGAGACCTTTCCACGCAGACCATCGATTGGCAACTCTTGTTGATATTTACTGGGCTTTCCATCGTAGGGATTTTTATTGGAAGTGCTTTGTCCAAAAAAATAAATGAAAAGGTTCTCAAAACAGGCTTTGGTTGGTTTGTGTTAGTAATGGGAATTTATATCATAACCAAAGAATTGTTAGCAGTTTAAGATTCTATGCAAGAATACATTCAGGTCTTCTTAGATGGTTATTACGGGTATTGGGACTACCTCAGTTCGGAAATTCTATATCCTTCTTGGCACAACTATTTCTGGTGGCTTATTGGTATTTCAATACTCGTATGGGGGCTTGAGTTGGCTTTTCCTTGGCGCAAAAACCAGGACGCTATTCGAGCGGATTTCTGGTTGGATGGCTTCTACATGTTTTTCAACTTTTTCCTCTTTTCCTTGATAGGATACAATGCGGTATCCAATGTGGCAGTAGCCGCTTTTTCTGATTTTCTAGGGCTGTTTGGAATTGAAAACTTGGTTGCCATTCAAGTGGCTTCTTGGCCCGCCTGGTCCCAGTTTTTACTACTCTTTGTCGTGGCTGACTTTATCCAGTGGAACGTTCACCGTTGGCTGCATTACAGTCCTTGGCTTTGGGAGTTTCACAAAGTGCACCATTCCGTAGAGGAGATGGGCTTTGCGGCACACCTGCGCTACCATTGGATGGAGACCATTGTGTACAAATCTGTGCAATACATCCCGCTTGCCATGATTGGTTTTGGACTGGATGATTTCTTTATCCTACACCTGGTGACCATAGTCATTGGCCACCTCAATCACGCCAATGTGAAGATCACTTATGGTCCGCTCAAGTATGTATTCAATAATCCAGTCATGCACCTTTGGCACCATGCGAAGGAGCTACCTGCTGGAAGCCATGGAGTCAATTATGGGATTTCTTTGAGCCTTTGGGATTACCTGTTTGGTACGGCCTACATCCCCAATGATAATGCAAATGAGCCGCTAGGTTTTGAAGCAGTGGAGACCTTCCCAAAAACCTTTTGGCAGCAACTCACCCACCCATGGAACAAGAAAAAGTAAGCAAGCTCAGTGCATTGAATAGTTTCCGTTTTGTTGGGATACTATGTCTCCTTCTTGGTCTCGCTCCCTTTTTTCCGGAGCCGCATGTCTGGGGCAAGATTCGCTGGGTAGCCGGTGGAGCAGTAGGAATGGGAACCATGGATTGGTTGGACCTGCTCTGGCATGGATTTCCTTGGGTACTTTTGGCTCGTCTCGGGGTACTGGAGTTGAATAAAAGAAAAAAAGCAGCAGTCAAGTAAGGGAGGTGACTTTTATTACTGAAGATATGGTTGCGCCCGTGGTACTTTTGACCACCTAAACAACAACGACCATGTTTAATTTCTTTTCTTCTAAAGCAAAAAAATACGAAGATATCCCTGCAGGACCTTTTCACGACCTCATGACCCAACCCAATGCGGTGGTGATTGATGTCCGCACAGCTGGTGAATTTGCCGGAGGCAAACTTCGTGGAGCACGAAATATCGATATCATGTCTTCGACCTTTGTATCACAAATCAAGAACCTTCCCAAAGACAAGACCTACCTCATTTATTGCCGAAGCGGCAATCGAAGCGGGCAGGCTTGTGATAGGATGTGCGAAGAAGGATTTGAAAATGTAAAAAATCTGGCCGGTGGCATCATGAGATGGCCATTTCAGACTGTTTGACCTTATTGATGGAATCTTAAAAAAGCCTTTCTTTTCGGAAAGGCTTTTTTGTTAGCGCTTGGGCATTTTATTCAATGCAATTCCTTTTTGCATCCTGGATTTGAAGGTAATTAGGTCTTCAGGGGCTTTTTTGCTGTGTTTGGTGCTGCGACCTTGCACCCGAGCACGCCACATTTTGAAGGAACTTTTCTTCATTTGAAGACGCATTAGTTGAATGGTCTCTCCCTCAGTAATTCCAAATTGACTCAAAATAGCATCAAAAGGGGTGCGATCCTCCCAGGCCATTTCGATGATTCGATCGATGGCTTCAGGCGAAAGTTCTTTTAATTTTTTCATTCTTCTAAAACCTTGAGGCGCCGGCAAAGTTTTAAGAATATGAAAATTTCTGTGGTCTGGTTGAAGCGTGATTTGAGGTTGAGTGATCACCAACCCTTGGCTGACGCCATTGCCGCAGGATTCCCCATACTTTTGCTGTACTGCTTTGAACCTTCGCTGCTGGCGGCTCCGCAAAGTAGCGATCGGCATTGGCGCTTTGTGTGCGAAAGCCTCAAAGACATGGAGCAGCGATTAGTTCCACTGCAGGCGAATCTGTTGATCGTCAGAGACGAAGTAAAAACGGTTTTTACCCAAATTCAGCAAGACTATTCCATACAATCCGTCTATTCGCACCAGGAAACGGGTATCGCGGTTACTTACGCCCGAGACCGGGAGATGGCGGCTTATTTCTCCGCTCAGGGCATCCCTTGGAAAGAGTACCAGCAGCAGGGTGTGCAGCGCAAACGTAAAAACAGAAGGGGATGGGAATCTTTTTGGCATACCTTCATGACTGCTCCACTTGCTCATCCTGAATTCGATCGGGCTACCTTCGTTCCCATTCCTGAAGCGCAGCAACTCAAGCAGGTCTTTAGCACCTTGCCGGAATTTTGGACTACTCCACAAGACATCATGCAGCCTGGAGGAGAACGAAACGGGCGTAAGTACTTGAAAAGCTTTCTTGAGGATCGCGTCAAAAACTACAGCAAACAGATAAGCAAGCCCGAAGGAAGTCGAACAGGCTGTAGCCGATTATCGCCCTATTTGGCTTGGGGATGTCTCTCACTACGGGAAGTGTTTCAAGCTTCAATGCAAAAGTCAGCCACTGGTTTTCAAGCCCGAAATCTGGCGAATTTCCAGTCGCGCTTGAGGTGGCATTGCCACTTTATCCAAAAATTTGAGATGGAGTCCCGCATGGAAAAAGAGCCCATCAACCGTGGATTTTTGGCCTTTCCCTACGCCCTCCAACCCGCTTGGATCAAGGCATGGGAAGAGGGCAAGACAGGCTTTCCCCTCGTGGATGCTTGTATGCGCTGCTTACTCGCGACAGGCTACATTAACTTCCGGATGAGGGCTATGGTGGTCTCTTTTCTTACACATCACTTGAGTCAGCCTTGGAAGTCGGGTTCTGCCCACCTAGCTCAGCAATTTTTGGATTTTGAGCCGGGTATCCACTATCCTCAATTGCAAATGCAGGCTGGTGTCACGGGGATCAATACCGTGCGCATCTACAATCCCGTCAAGCAATCTCAAGAGCAGGACCCAGAGGGAGTCTTTATTCGCAAATGGGTGCCTGAGCTGGCACCTGTGCCTCTTGCATTTTTGCATACACCGTGGGAACTGACTCCCCTCGAGTTGCAGGGGCTCGATTTTGCCTACGGTGAAACGTACCCTTACCCCATAGTCGATGTGGAAAAGGCAGCTGCTGAGGCTAGAGACCGCATCTGGGCAGCACAAAAGGCTCCTGAAGTGGTAGCCGATGCGGTACGCGTATTGGCCAAACACACCCTTTCTAAACGTTGGTCCTAACATGAAAAAGCAACACCTGCCCACCAAAATCTGTGTGGTTTGCAATCGCCCCTATACCTGGCGGAAAAAATGGGAAAAAAACTGGGAGGAAGTCAAGTATTGCTCCGACCGCTGTAGGGGAGACGCCAAAAAGTTAAAGCCGGCTTAGCGGAAGGAGGCAGCATAAAATGCAAGCCAAAGCAGTAAGGGAAGGAAATAGGATAACAGCACCACAGGAATGCTTTCTTGGATGCTTCTACGACTGATGGTGTGAAATCCAAGCACCCAAACGATCCCGTAAACAAGTTCAAATAGGTTCAGTAGGGACAGGGGGTAATGGTATTTTTCTGGTACATTTTCCGGTCCCAGCACCCACAGGGCAGACAAGGGTTCAAAGTTTTGGATTTCCAGGTAACTCACCGTACCTGATGGATTCATGTACCAGAGAAGTCGAAGTAATTCTGGGAATATAAAGATGAGTTCGGCCACCAAGGCAAATTGCCAGAGCGCTCTAAAATTTACTTTGTAGCCGATAGTCAAGCCAATGGACCAGAAAAGGAAGGCGATCACGGTGAATTTCCAGAGCAGGGCAAATGGAGTCCAAAGGTAGTTTAGCGTATTAAAAATGTGAAAAAATAGCAGATCTCCCTGAGCCTCCAATCGTTCCGAATCAGGAATGGCTTCCAAAACGAGGGTATTAGTCAAGTACCTGATTACAAGAAAGGTAAGCACTAGAAAAACGAAGAAAATTCGCTTGTCAAATTCCAAGGCATCTGAAATTTTTCGGGCTAAAGGGGAAGGTGCTGTTGCCATTTTTTCGTCTTATCCCCGTAAATCTAAACGTTTGTATTGAATTCACCGTAGATTTGCAGCGTAAACCCTTTACAAGCTATGCGTCACCTGTTTCACGGGCTTCTTCTATTCCTTTGTTTAGTTTTCATCCCTGAGGCAAAAGCTCAGTCGCCTGAACCAGCTCCCGCCAATTCCTCCTACTTGCTGTTGGATAAAGGCTTGCAATATCGGATTACCAAGGCGATCAATAGCATGTACAATTTTGATTTTGCTACGGCAGAACGAGATTTTGCGGTGATCATGTACCAATATCCTGACCACCCGCTGCCTGATTTTTTGATGGCTTTGGGTTATTGGTGGCGTATTGAGATCAATGTAGATAACAAGCGTTACGACGATATTTTTATCCAATACCTGGATCGAGCCAATGCCAAGGCTAAAAAAATGTTGGATCAGAATCCAAAAAATAAGGAGGCTGCATTTTTCTTAGCCGCAGGTTATGGATTCCAAGGCCGCTTGTACAGCGAGCGGAAGAGTTGGACCAAGGCTACATTTGCAGGAAAAAATGCCTTGAACTACATGGAAATGAGTCGAGGGGAAGAGGAGTTTAATCCTGAGCTCTTGTTGGGAGATGCGCTATTCAATTATTTTTCCATTTGGATCCCGGAGAATTATCCTTTGTTAAAACCCGTTTTGGCACTATTTCCAAAGGGCAACAAGAAGTTAGGGCTTACGCAACTTGAAAAAGTGGCATCCAATGCCTTTTACACACGCGTGGAGGCTCAGTACTTTCTATTTCGATTGTATGGATCTGAGGAAAATAGACCTCAGGACGCCTTACGAATCGTAGAATACTTGCACGAAAAATTCCCGAACAACCCTTATTTCCATCGTTCTTATGCTCGCTACCTCTATACCACAGGTAAGTGGACACAGGCCATGGAAGAATCCTTAGCCATCTTGGATCGGATTGAGCAAAAGCAATTTGGATACGAAGCCACAAGTGGGCGATATGCCTCATTTTATTTGGGTGAATACTTTTACCGCATAGGAAATCTCATTGAGGCAAAGCGTTATTATTCTAAAACTGTCATCATTGGCGAAGAATCTGAGACTCAAGAAAGTGGCTATTACTTGTATTCTTTGATTTCTTTAGGGAAGATCGCTACGTTCGAGAAAAATAAGCCCTTGGCAAAAACCTATTTCAACCAAGTGAAAAAGTATGCGAAACGAAAGCACCCTGCGCATCAGGAAGCGAGAGATTTTATCAAAAAGAACAAACTATAAGTCTGCTAACCCTCATTTTTTCCCGTTTGCCATAGATAATTTGAATTCATGTAATAATAGGATCTAAATAAGTGGATTATTCGTTTTATTGTTTCTAATCTTTAACAAAATTCGGATTTCTCCCTAAAAAACATTCGCGCACACATAGAATTTTCATCATTTATTGTAAATTTGTACCACATAAAATTTTGTAAAGCACAAAAAAATGGATAGCAACATTCGAATTAAGTTTGATAAAATCGATCGAAGTATTTTGGAAATACTTCAGAGCAATGCAAAAATCACCAATGCTCAACTTTCAAAGGATATCGGGCTATCTCCTGCTCCCACTTTGGAGCGTGTGAAGAAGTTAGAGCAATCTGGAATTATCAAGAGTTACCATGCGAAATTGGATCCAGAGAAAATTGGTCTTGGCGTGAGCACCTTTGTCTTAGTAAGCTTAATTGGTCACAACAAGGGGAATATCGATGCCTTCATGAAGGAGATCAACCTTATTCCGGAAGTCATTGAATGTCATCACATTACCGGTACGGGTGACTTTATTTTGAAGATCATAGCCAAAGACATCATGGCCTACCAAAAATTGATGTTGGAAAAGGTTTCTGAGATCAAAGAAGTAGATTCCATGCAATCCATGGTAATCCTTTCTACTTTTAAGGATTCCAAAGTACTTCCAATTCCAGCTTAATTAGCCAAAAAGAATTTTAGGGTGGCTTGCCACCCTTTTTTTTTGAACACGATGACTGAAAACCCCTGGAAAACCAAGTCCACAGCGATTGTTTACGAGAATCCCTGGATTCGTGTGGAGCATCACGAAGTGCTAACCCCTACGGGAAAGGATGGGATTTATGGTAAAACCCATTTCAAAAACAAAGCCATTGCCATTCTTCCGATTGATGAAGAAGGGAACACCTGGCTGGTAGGTCAATACCGCTATGCGCTGGATGCCTATTCCTGGGAAGTCCCGATGGGTGGAGGACCTTTGGAACTCGATACATTGGATTCTGCAAAGCGGGAATTGAAAGAAGAAACAGGCCTGACTGCTAGCCAATGGACGGAGTTGCAGCTGATCCATACCTCCAATTCGGTCACAGATGAGGTTGGGTATATTTTTCTGGCCCAAGGACTGACGGAAGGCGAACCGGAATTTGAAGATACCGAAGACATCAGCATCAAGAAACTCCCTTTTGTAGAGGCATTGGATTGGGTGATGCAGGGGAAAATCACCGATTCCTTGTCCGTAATTGCGATTTTTCGGGTGGCTAGAATGTTAGGATATTGATACTATGGCAGTACGAGAACAAGTAAAAACCACCTTTCTTCTGGCTTATCCAGTGATGCTCAGTCAGCTAGGACAAGTGGCTGTGGGCGTGGCTGATTCCATGATGGTAGGGCGCCTAGGTGCACTGGAACTGGCAGCTTCCTCCCTAGCCAATAGTATTTTTTTTGTACTCCTCATGTTTGGAATTGGCATTTCGATGGGATTGACACCCTTGGTATCCAAGGCTAATGGCAAGGGGAAGACCCATCAAATCTCGAGGCTCTTTAGCAATAGCCTTTTGATTAATTTTTTAACAAGCCTCTTGATGCTTGGATTGGTTCTTTTGTTCTCAAGAAATCTCAATTTTTTAAATCAGCCTGAAGAAGTCGAAACTTTGGCATTGCCCTTTTTGCTAATTATCACAGCCTCATTGGTTCCATTGATGCTTTTTCAAACCTTCAAGCAGTTTGTCGAAGGCCTTTCGCAAACCAAGCAAGCCATGTTCATCACCATTGCTGCCAATTTGGTCAACGTATTCCTGAATTGGCTACTGATCTGGGGACATTGGGGATTTCCGGAATTGGGATTTTTAGGAGCTGCTTGGGCCACCTTAATTTCACGTGTATTGATGATGGTGCTGATGGGTGCCTATGTACTTTATTCCAAGCGCTATGCAGATTTTGGCATTCGAATTCTTCGATTCAAACCCAATTGGACGCTTTGTCAGCGGATTTTGAAAATAGGTGTCCCAACCGGGTTTCAATTTATTTTTGAGGTATCCGCTTTCAGTGCAGCCGCCATCATGATGGGCTGGATTGGTGTCAATGCGCTTGCTGGACATCAAATTGCCTTGAACCTGGCTTCCATCAGTTACATGATGGCCACAGGCTTGGCTACAGCAGGGATGATTCGCGTCAGTCATTACATTGGCAAAGAAGACTTCAATGGAATGCGAGAGGCTGGAATGGTGGCTTTCGGGATGGTGGCTACCTTTATGTTTGTCTGTGCCCTTCTATTTTTTGTACTCCGGTTTTTTCTGCCTACGCTGTACATTGATGATCCGCAGGTCATTTCCTTGGCCGCTTCGCTATTGGTTTTGGCTGGGTTATTCCAACTTTCAGATGGGATTCAAGTAGTGGGCTTAGGAGTCCTTCGTGGCCTAGAAGATGTCAAGGTGCCCACTGTAGTGACTTTTTTAGCCTATTGGGGACTTGGACTTCCACTAGGGTATTTCCTTGCATTTACGATGGGTTTTGCCGAAAAGGGAATTTGGATTGGGTTGTTAATTGGCCTTACCCTCACCGCGGGTATGCTCCTGTATCGGTTTGATAAGCTCAGCAAAAAGAAATCTAAGTCCAAGACAGACCTCCCCATTACTTCCTAATTTTCTAGTTGCGGCTGTGATTTTTAGGAGGGAAGAAGTATCTTGACGATTCAAAATTTTGTCTCCATGAATCGACTACTGCTCTCCATTGCCTTTTTCCTCTTCCTTTCCCCTGTTTTTGCCCAAGGTCCCGCTGTACTCTCTGTTCGAGAACAAGCAGCTGTAGTGGACGGATGGTTGGAAGATCGAATCCAGCAAGTATTGCCCAATCTGATGACCGAGACGGGCATTGATTTTTGGATAGTCGTTTCCCGCGAGTACAACGAGGATCCGGTGATCCGTACCCTTTTGCCAGCCACCTGGCATGCTGCCCGTAGACGCACCATTCTAGTCATGTACCAACCAAGTCCAAATGCACCCGTAGAAACCTATGCCGTGGCGCGCTACGATGTGGGCAAATCCTTTAAGAAAGCTTGGGATCCTGAAGCGCAACCGGATCAATGGAAAGCCTTGTTGGCCATCATTGAGGCCAAAAAACCTAAGAAAATTGGACTGAACTTCTCCAAGGATTACGGCCATGCTGATGGACTTACGCACTTCGATTACGAGGAGTTGATGCGAATTCTTCCAGCTCAAGAGAAGATAAAAGTGGTGTCCGCCCAGACGCTTGCAGTGCGCTGGTTGGAAACGCGTACTGCGGCTGAAATGGCTGCCTACAAGCACATTCAAGAACTGGCACATTACATTATCGCGGAGGGACTTTCAGATCGGGTCATCACTCCAGGTGTCACCACCACAGAGGATGTAGTTTGGTTTTACAGAGAGAAAATCAAGGAGATGAAGCTAGATACTTGGTTTCATCCAACAGTGGATATCCAAAGACCAGATCCAAGTTCTCAAGAGGCTTCCCGTTCCTTTGCCATACGTCCCACAGAGCAGGTAATTCTACCTGGGGATTTGCTGCATATTGATTTTGGGATTACCTACCTGCGCCTGAATACAGATACCCAGGAATTGGCTTATGTGCTCAAGGCTGGAGAAATCGAAGTTCCGGCCTACTTGCAAGATGCCTTGAAAGTGGGGAATCGTTTGCAGGATATTTTGACAACGAATTTTACGACGGGCAAGACAGGTAATCAAATTTTGAAGGCTGCTCGAGTGCAGATGGATAAGGAGGGAATCAAAGGAAGTATTTATACCCATCCCCTGGGCTTCTATGGGCATTCGGCTGGTCCGACTATCGGCATGTGGGACAACCAAGGGGATACCCCTGGAGCGGGTGACTTCCCGATGCACGCGCATACAGGTTATGCGATTGAGTTGAATGCAGTGGTTTTCGTCGAGGAATGGAACAAGGACGTTCGCGTGATGCTTGAAGAGGGGGCCTATTTTGACGGTAAAAAAGTGACCTACTACAATGGTCGTCAAAAATCCATTCTTGCCATTCCGCGAAAAAGCGATTACCTAGGCTACTGAGAGCGGTTCCGGTTTCCCGTCACTTTTGATGAAAAGCAAAATGACCAAACCGAGACTCGCTACTCCAGCAGAGAAAAGGAAGGCTGTTTGAAAATTAGCCGATTCGTTGCCATAAAGCCATCCAGAGACGAGTGCGCCCAGACCAATCCCCAATTCTAGGAAAATGTACATGGTCGCCAAGGCTCTTCCTCTAAATTGTTCCAAGGATCGATCTACCACCCAAGCAGTAGTAGTGGGGCTATACATACCTACTGCTGCACCGAAGAGCACCGCTGCACCTAATAGCATCACTTTGCTGGATGCAAAGGCCACAGCAACCATCGCTAGGACCATGACGGCAGATGCCACGCGCATCACACGCACACGACCGATGCGATCGGAGGTTCGGCCTGCGATCAGACGGATACCCAAGGAGGAAAGTGTAAACACCGCAAAGAAGAGCCCCTTATTTTGGATGCCTAAATGACTGGAAAGGTCAGGGACCAAGGTCAGCACCACCCCAAAGGAAAAGACGGAGAGAAAAAGAATGGCGGAAGGTAGCAGCACTCGCTTTTCCAAGATTTCGTTTTTATCCAATTTGAATAGTTTCCACCGAAGCGGTTCTTTTTCTTGGAGCGTTTCTTTCAAGCGAATCAAAATCAAGATGGAGAATATCGCCGTGAATGCTGCTGAATAAAACAACACCTCAATGGGCCAAATACTGGCAATCCAGCCACCCAAGGCAGGTCCAGCGGCCATTCCCAAGGAGCCAAATAGCGATTGAATCCCCAGTGCTTCCCCACGCTGCGCAAAAGGAACCGTATCGGCCACATAGGCGGAAGAACCAGTAGGGGTAAATCCTGCTGAGAACCCATGGGCAAATCGGAGGAATAAAAATCCACCCACAAATTGGAGTAGGGGATAACTCAATCCCACGACAAAGCAGACAGCAGCACCAAAAATCATCACCGGTATTCGGCCAATCTTATCTGCCAACTTCCCACTAAAGGGCCGGGATAATCCTGCCGACAGGGTAAATAGCGCAATGATCCATCCTTTGTAGGATTCCCCTCCCAAGGAAGTCAGGTAGGAGGGAAGTTCGGGAATGATCATGTTGAAACTCGAAAAAAACAGAAAACTACTCAGGCAGAGCAGAAAAAAATTGAGTGTAAAGAAGGAGGGAAGTAGCCTCATGGAATGCAATTGTACTAAAAAGGCCGAAGAAGAAATCCTCGGCCTAGATACTTAATCTTTGTTTGCATTTTCCTCACTTTGAGCGAGAAGGAATGCTTTCATAAATTCATTGAGTCCTCCATCAAGCACACCTTGTGCATCGGAGGTTTCATGACTAGTTCGGTTGTCCTTCACCAACTTGTAGGGGTGGAGTACATAGTTTCGAATTTGTGATCCAAAATCTACACGTAGTTTGGAAGATTCAATTTTGGCGATTTCTGCATTTCGCTTTTCCAATTCCAGTTGGTACAACCTGGATTTTAGCATTTGCATGGCTAATTCCCGGTTGGCAAGCTGTGAGCGCTCCACTTGGCAGACGACTACGATACCGGTTGGCTTGTGCGTCAATTGTACCTTGGTTTCCACCTTGTTTACGTTCTGTCCGCCGGCGCCACCAGATCTAGAAGTATGTAGTTCCACGTCTCCAGGATTGATGTCGATTTCGATCGAATCGTCTACTTCTGGGTAGGCATAGACAGAGGCGAATGAAGTATGTCTTCGTCCCCCAGAGTCAAATGGAGAGATCCTTACGAGCCGGTGCACGCCAGTTTCTGATTTGAGGAAGCCATAGGCAAGTGGGCCTTCAAAAAGGAGTGTTGCAGATTTGATCCCCGCGACTTCTCCAGGCTGCATGTCCATTTCACGAACTTTGTAGCCATTTTTTTCACCCCACATGATGTACATACGCATGAGGATCGATGCCCAATCGTTACTTTCTGTTCCGCCAGCACCTGGATTGATTTCAAGAACTGCATTAAGTTGGTCTTCTTCTGCTGAGAGCATTTTCTTGAGTTCCAACTCTTCTACAGCATCTTTACAGAGTAGGAAGTCTTTCTTGAGTTCTTCTTCGGTAACTTCTCCTGCAGTGAAAAATTCATACAGCACTTCCAAATCCTGAATTTTCGTGTCCAGGCTTTCAAAAGCAGTGGTCCAGCCTTTTCTGGCTTGGATTTGTTTCATTGTTTTTTCCGCTTCGTCTGGGTTGTTCCAGAAGTCAGCTTGGGCTGATACGGCCTCTAGGTCTTGGATTTCTACTTTCTTACGATCGTAGTCAAAGATACCTCCTCAAAGCCGATGTGCGGGCTTTCAAGTCTTTCAGTTGGTCTGAAGTCATCTGTCTAAGTTAAAAATCTGAGTCAAAAATCGGTAAAAATTCTGGCTTTACCAGTAGCTCTCCCTATTCTATTTCAAGAATTACCAGCTGAATCCTGTTTTTTTCGGAGAGTGTAAAGGTTTTGTAGCGCACGGGAAGCAATCCGAATCCCGTACCCAGGAGGATGGCTGAAGTCTTGATTAATCCAGGGCTAAATTGCAGTTTACGCTGTTGATAAAGACTATTGATACCTTCCAGAGCGATGGCCATGGTTCCTGCACCCAAGGAAAGATTGGTCAAGTTGGTTAGCGTACGATTTCGAGGATCTTTTCTTCGGATGTCGATTTCGAGGATGTCTGAAGGGCTAAGAATATTCTCAGTGAGGTAGAGGTATTCCGTATCCAGGTTGACGATTTTATCGGTGACGAAGTAGCCAATCTTTTTGCTTTTGTAGGTAATGTCTTCCCCAGGGTAAAATCGAACTTGACTCTTTTGATTGGACCCTCGTTTGAGTAGTAAAAATTTCTTAGGCTGTTCTTGAGCAAGAATGGATCCTGCAAATAAACCAAGAAATAGGAAGGAGAGGAGCACCTTTCCGAATGGCTTAGTTGGTCTGCTTACCCAGCTCATCGTATTAACTATCAGATTGTTAGCATCCACTGGTGCGGATCTTGGATCTCTCCATACTTAATGCTGTCCAATGCCAGGAGAACCCGTTTTGAAAAAGCATCCGGCTTTGGTTCTGGAAGGAGGTAATCTTTCCCGTTCACATTGATTTTATTGATAAAAGCAATAGTTGCGGCGGTGCCTACTCCAAAAACTTCTTCTAGACTTCCATTTTGCAAGGCTTCCTCGAGTTCTGATACTGCAAGAAATCGCTCTTCTACAGCTTGTCCCCAATCTTTTGCAAGTTGGAGTACTGAGTTTCTGGTGATGCCCTTGAGGATGGTACCTCCATGAGTAGGTGCGGTGATGAGACTGCCTTTGATCTTGAACATCACGTTCATGGTCCCACTCTCTTCTATTTGGCTATGGGTTTTGCCATCCGTCCAAAGTAACTGGTCATATCCTTCCTTCTGAGCCAAAAGGGCAGGATATAGGGATGCAGCATAGTTTCCAGCAGCCTTCGCTTCTCCTGTACCGCCTTCACAAGCACGGGTATAGGTGGTTTCTACTTTGACGGAAACTGGCTTTGAATAATAAGCACCCACGGGGCTGGTGAAAATCATGAATCGGTAGGTCTCAGATGGTTTGACACCTAGGTAATTGTCCATGGCAAACATAAACGGGCGAATGTAAAGGCTTGATCCTTTTTCTTGGGGTACCCAATCTCGATCAAGGCTGAGGAGCTGCTTGAGCGCTTCTAGGAAAATGGATTCCGGCAATTGTGGCATGCACATTCGTGCGGCGGATTCATTCAATCGTTTGGCATTTGCTTCTGCTCGAAATACCAATACTTCTCCTTTTTCATTTTTATAGGCCTTCATGCCCTCGAAAATGGCTTGCCCATAATGCAGGGATGCATTTCCTGGGTAAATTTCCATAGGGCCGTAGGGAACGATTCGAAAATCACCCCAGGCCCCATTTTGGTAATCGGCCACAAACATGTGGTCTGAAATCGACCTTCCGAAAACCAGTGAGGAAAAGTCTGTTTCTGAAAGTTTGGACTGGCTGGTTTTGGTTACTGGAATGGAAATCATGAGAGTGGGTGCGTTTAATTGCGAAGCGTATTTTTTATTGGATACTAGTCTACCAACGTGGTTTCCAAGTTACTTCTTCTACATCAAGTTCTTGAGCCATTTTCCGACCCAGAACGAAAAGGAAATCAGAAAGTCGGTTGAGGTATTGGATGACCAGCTCAGAGACCTGCTCCTCGGAGGCAAGCTCCACGACGATTCGTTCAGCTCGTCGGCAGACGGTTCGTGCTAGATGGCAAAAAGATACAGCTGTATGCCCTCCTGGCAGAATGAATGCAGTGAGCATGGGGAGTTCAGCATCCATGGCATCCATTTCTTTTTCCAATAGTTCCACGTCTTCAGGGAAGAGATCGGGTTTTTTTACCTTGTCTTTACCAGGAACTGTAGCTAAGTCCGCACCGATGGTGAACAGACGATCTTGTATGGTTTTGAGCAACTCCGCTCTTTTTTTATTTACCTCTTGATCCCGAAGCAATCCCAAATAGGAATTCAACTCGTCCAAGGTACCGTAGGCATCAATGCGTAGATCTGACTTCGGTACCCGTACTCCGCCCAACAAGGAGGTGATTCCTTGATCCCCTGTTTTGGTATAGATTTTCATATCAACGGTGAATCTGTATGCTATAAACGAAAACTGCCTTTTTTTAAGATTAGACAGTCACTAAACCTCGGGTAGGATTTGGATTTACTTTATCCGATTCTACTAATCCATCTCGAAGACGAACGATGCGGTGTGCATAGTGTGCGATGTCGTCCTCGTGGGTAACCATGATGATTGTATTTCCCTTGGCATGCAGCTCATGAAACAATTCCATGATCCCGTAGGATGTTTTGGAATCTAGGTTCCCCGTAGGCTCATCCGCTAAGATGATGCTAGGGCTATTGACCAAGGCTCTGGCAATGGCCACACGCTGACGCTGACCACCTGAAAGTTCGTTGGGACGGTGAGTGGTTCGATCTCCCAATCCTACGTTGTCTAAAGCCTTGAAGGCAATCTCCTCTCGCTCTGATTTGGAATAGCCTGCGTACACCAGGGGAAGGGCTACGTTATCCAAGCAAGTGGCTCTCGGCAAAAGATTGAAGGTTTGGAATACAAAGCCAATTTCTTTGTTTCGAATGTCCGCCAACTCGTTTTCACTCATGTCGCTGACATCCTTTCCTGCAAGAATGTAACTGCCAGAAGTAGGGGAATCCAAGCACCCGATGATGTTCATCAAGGTAGACTTTCCGGATCCAGAAGGACCCATGAAGGCGACGTATTCTCCTCTATTTACGTTAATGCTAACCGATTTCAATGCCTGAATAATTTCAGAACCCATTTTGTAGGTTTTATTGATTTCGTGCGTTTCAATGACTTTGCTCATGGTGTAAAAGTTTACTTGTTGGTTTAGCAATACGGAAAGGTACTCATTTACGATAAAAATACATGAAATCTCTCAATAGATCTCCCCCAAAACTGCTTCAATTTCTTCTTCACTCATCCAGGTCTTCATTTGTTCCCGTGCTTCAGAAGCGTAACGATCCAGCCCAAGATCTTGAGCTGCCTGCACTTTTTTAGACCAAATTAACGGGTCCTTAGTAAATTCACTGGCAGATTGAAGGAGTTCGTAGGCTTGTAATTTATCCTTGGTTTGTAAGGCCGCGCTCCAAATCAAAGGGTTGAAGTAAGGATTGGCAGTAAGTTCTTCGGAAGATCCGATGAATCGAGCAAAGGCCCTTAGGGAATTTGGATTGGTCCAGTCTGGCTGGGCCAGAAAGGCTAAAAGCTCTTCCTCACGGTCTATTTTTCCTTTTAAGAAATTCCCAAGCTCTTGAAGTTGCTCGGAAGTAAGTCCATGTGCCTTATGGCTCAGTAGCTTGAAGGCAACTTTCAATTTGAATTCAGCCGAAGGGATGTTTTTCCATTCGGTAAATAGCTTTTGGGAATGAGACTGATTGAAGGTTGCCAAGAATGCGAACTCTGTCGAAACAGGGCTATTTTCTTTCCTACTTCCCTCACTCTCACTTGATCCTATTTTTTCCCAATTTCGGATAGCTTCATGGATGGGGAGTTGGGCTTGAAATCCTTTTTCGGCGGAAAATGCAAAATCTTTGGCAGCCTTTTCAAAATCAAGCTGCTGCGCTAGAATAAGCCCAGACAAGTTGAGGTAGTAGGCTGCATCTCCTGGATTTCGGAAGGCAAGGCCATTCAAATTCTTAACCGCCTCGTTGATTCTTCCTGCTCCCAAGCTCCTCAAAATCGCTGTTTCCTGCACCTGCATAGCATATTCCAGAAAGTCTTCCTTTTTGGCTAGCGAATCCAAAAAGGAGAGGTCGGAAGTTGGGTCTTCAAGGTTTTGAGTTGCCATCAAATTCCGGTAGCCTGCTTGAATTAGAAGGGGAGATCGTTCATTTTCCAGCATACTTTTCAAGTTTGCCAAGGTTTCAGTTTCTACCTCTAGTCCATTTTTCCGCGCTGCCGCCACCCAATTGATGCTTACGATCAGGTCTTCTTGCTGGCTAGGTGGATCCACCTTATTGCCCAACTTCACTTGTAGGGCAAGCCAATTTGCTGCTGCTAGGGGATTATCCTTTGGCAAGGCCTCCAACAAGGCAACAGCTTCTTTTTCCTTCTTGAGCAAGGTGTAAAGCAAGGCTAAGTTTTGGGAGAGGTAGGAATTAGCGGGAAAGAATTTCAACCCGTTTTCTAAGTAAAATACTGCCTCCAAGGGCTTATTTTCCCGCTGCAATCGCTCCGATAGCAATAGGATATTGTCCACCTGGGGAGCCAGGTCAAAACTTTCTTCCAAGTGTTCTTTGGCCAAACTCGGTTGGTTCAGTTCAAATAGCAGTTGCGCAGTTAGATTTTTCGCCTTGGGATTGTATCGGTAGCGATCCCAACTATTTTCAAAAAGGATGCTTGCCTCAAGTTTTTGATTCGTTTGGTAATAGTAATCTCCTACTATATTGTTGGTTAAGGAACTTGCTTGGAATGCAATGATGGCTTCTAAGTAGGTGGTAATTACCAAAAACGCAATAGTTCCACCGATTCGAAGGTGGTAATAGGGAAGCACAAAAGGTTTGTAAATAACTGAATGAACCGGCTTTCCTTGATTCATCAGCGGAAAAAAGTTGATCGCCACATAGATGAAAAAGAATAGGGAAAACCCAAGTTGAGCATATAGAATCAGGTGTTTCATCAATTCCTCACCTGCCTGATTTTGTGATACGGTCAATTTCCAAATCGTCCACAAAGCACAAGTAAAACCTAGCAGGTAAAGGGTTTGCAGGATGGTGTTGGAACTAGCTAAATTATCTCCTTGAGCTAACTTTTCTTGAGTAGAATACCATCCAATTACACCCAAAGGGAAAATGAGGTAGAAGATAGAGAAACCAGCAAAAGGTAAGCTGACCTCGCCTTTTAAATTGAGAAGTAAAAAGAAAAGAATTCCGATGTAAAGTAGGCCAATGCCTAAAAACTGTAGAGTCGTTTTGGTACCAACACCAGCACTTGCTTTGGAAATAAGGACCAAAAGTCCAGATAAAAGACCATGACCTTGCCAGAAAATCCATGCGATACTTAGTCCCAATCCAATAACTAAACTTTGCTCAGCAAGGTAGAGACTTGGCTGGACGATTGGACTGAGAAGGATAAGTAGGGCAACGGTACCTCCTGTTGTGAGGGCAAGTGCTGTCCAACGGATCCA
The DNA here is from genome assembly GCA_947458585.1 of Cyclobacteriaceae bacterium. Taxonomy (GTDB): domain Bacteria; phylum Bacteroidota; class Bacteroidia; order Cytophagales; family Cyclobacteriaceae; genus Algoriphagus. The sequence continues at coordinate 19,705 of CANGYY010000026.1, forward strand.
AAAGGCTAATTGATTTCCCCAAATATGGAAATAAATGGTAGGGAGCAGGGTAGCGGTTAAAAGAAGTAAAAGTGGCAGATTTGAACTTGCGCCTCCAATATTTAACCCGTTTAAATTGGCCAAAGTTAGGATCAGAATCCAGCCAATTCCAGCACCTAAAAATGGGAATTTTTTAAACTGGCTCAGTGTAGCTAGGACTGTTACGGAGAGGAGTAAAATAAAACCTCCAAAAATAAGACTTTCTGTAGTACCCATCGGGTAGGGGACTACTTGGTAATTTTGAAATACAAGAAAGTGGTCTACCTGAATGGGAATTTGAAAGGTGCCAATGTCTAGGGTAGATAAAGGAACTGACAAGCGATCCACAAAAGCTCCTACCAGGAGATTGGGACTGGAATTGGTCGTTTCGTAAATTCCATAACCTGCTAGGATTGCTCCTACTCCAAGGAAAAGGGAGATGAGCAACTTTGCCAGAAAATTTGTTGTTGAATTGGGCATATTATTCCATGACTTTGGGTACTGTAAAGAACCCGTTATCTTTTTTCGGAGCATTTTTCATGGCTTGCTCCTGAGTAAATTGTTCGCCCACTTCATCGGCTCTGAAAACGTTAATTTCCGAGGACATATTGGTCAGGGGAATCACATTTTCGGTAGGAACTTCTTGAAGTTGATCTACCCAATCTAGAACCTGGGACAGGTCTTTACTCATTTTTTCCGCTCCCTGAGCATCAAGGTTAAGACGCGCCAAATGGGCGATTTTTTGCAAGGAGGCTTGATCAATTTTCATAAGTCTGGTAGGAAGGAGAGGAGCCAGCGCTGGAGACCTGTTGCGAACGAGTAATTGGATTATCCTGTAGCAATTGCTCCTGGATTACTTCAAAACAACGTTGCTTCAGTGAATCCTCCGAGTCAAATTCGGAAGGATTGAGCGCTTGATGCAACACCATTTTTGCAGGTTTTCGCTTTAAAATCAGTTCTTTTTGGTCAGCCAAAATTACGTGATTGTAGGATAAGGTGACTGGAATGATGGGGATTTGTTTCTCTAGGGCTAATCGAAATGCTCCATTTTTAAAGGGAACCAGATTGGGTGGATCTTGAGTGTAGATTCCCCCTTCGGGAAATAAGACCATGCTGCTTCCTCGATCCAATGCCAAGCCAGCCCTCCGCATGGTTTCAGCTCGACTTTTCACGCGGTTGCGGTCCACGGCAATGTGTAGGTTCTTGAAATAATACCCAAAAAAGGGAACCTTACGTATGGATGCCTTGCCCACAAACACGGCATCTCCTGGGACAAATCCCATCATGGCAACGTCCAGGTAACTGAAATGATTGGCCAAGAAAATGTAGGATTTCCCTTTTTCAAGTTTCCCTTCAAGTTCCACCTTTACGGGAAGGAAAATCATTGAAAAATAGGTTTTTGCCCAATACTGGTTAATTTTTCTACCAAATTTATTCCATTGAGGTACCCAGATGCAAAGCAGGAAGGCAGGGAAAAGCAGGGCAAATGTGAGTACAAAAGCCACTGCTGCATAATAGGTATAGATCCGGTCACTCCACTTAGTCATGGTTGATCATTGCATTTGCTACTTGGGTGAAATACTGCATCAGTTCTTCTCGAACTTCTTGCTCTAAAGGGACTTTATCTAAAGCGTGCAACATGGCATTCATCCAGTGGGATCGCATTTTTGAATCTATTTTCCATTGCATGTGACGCATCCGCAGCCTTGGATGTCCGCGTTCTTCAGAATAGGTTGATGGACCGCCAAGTACTTGAACAAGAAACAAATAGATGCGTCTTTCGGCAGCATCTAAATCTTCAGGGTACAAACTTCTTAGTTCAGGATTCTTGGATACTTCTTGGTAGAAGTTTTTTGTAAGGTCCTGAAGCGAAGCTTCACCAATTTGGGTGTACAGCATTCCTAAAGAATTCATCTTTTAAAATTAACCATTTTTGACTTTAGCCTTCCCATTTTTTCACACGAAGCGAGGTTCCTTCTGTAGAAATCACCTCAATAGATTCCCCTTGTTCTAAAAATTCTCCTCTAGAGTAGGCATCGTAAATTTCCCCTTCGAGTTCTATTTTGCCACTAGGTCGAAGCCTAGAATGAACGGTTCCAATTTTTCCAACAAGATTTTCTGGATAAACACTCGCTGTGAAGCCTTGCGCACGATCTTGGGTGGTAGCGAGGGCTATATGCTTGAAAGCCCCCCATTCATTTACTTTTGGGGTAAGCCAAAAAACCATTCCAACGGCGGCCAAAGCAGCTAAAATGACCGTCAGCAAGGCTTCAAATAGCTGAGAGGAGGATACCCACTCAAAATCAAATGCCTCGTTGGGGAGCATGCCAAGTACTAGCCCACCTAAGGTGAGCACAATTCCCGCTACTCCAAAAACCCCAAAACCTGGAATTACAAAAAATTCTACAGCGAGCAGAATAATCCCAATGACAAAAGCTAAAATCTCCCAATTTTCAGCCAATCCATTCAGGTAGTAAGGGATGAAATACAGAAGGGCTGCACTGATCGCCAGGGCGAGCGGAAAACCAATCCCTGGGGTTTGCAATTCAAAGTAAATGCCTCCAATGATGAGCAGAATCAAAATTCCACTGACGGCTGGATTCAAGAAAAAAGAAATGATGGTATCTACAGTCTTCTCTTCGTAGGCAATCATTTGTGCGGACTGTAAATTTTGGGCTTCCAAAATAGCTTTTTGGGAAGCATATTCTCCCTCGCAAAATCCATTTTGTATGGCTTCAGAAACAGAAAATGTTATCACAGATTGATCATCAGAAAGCCCAGGCACCACCAATTTTTCATCTACCATTGCCTCTGCAATTTGCGGATTGCGACCGGTAGCTTCTGCTGTACTGCGCATCATGGATCGCATGTAGGATTGGTATTTGTCAGGTGCGGCAGCCCCATCTGTCCCATTCACTACCGTAGCAGCCCCGATACTCGCTCCAGGCGCCATGTAGATGCTGTCACAGGCAATGGAAATCAGTGCCCCTGCTGAGGCAGCGTCCTTGTTGATAAATACATAGACCGGAATCTTGGATTCCAAAATACGGGTTCGAATCTCATCAGCATCCGTCACTGCACCGCCATAGGTATCCATTTCGATAAGGATGATATCCACTTTGAGTGCCTCTGCTTGTTCCATAGCTAACTTCACCCGACGATTCATTCCAGGATCAATGTCTTGATCGATCGTGAAGGTGAAAACCTTTTTCTGTTTTTCTTGAGCTAGTAATAGGCTTGATGAAATCAAAAAAAGGATGAAGAAAAAGAGGGTAAACCGGTGCATATGCGCTTATTTTTCAGTCAATTGTCTTCCCTATTCTGCATGAACAACTTGCATCGATGAAAATGCCCAAATACACAGAAAAGTCAAATTCTAAATTAAGGAATTTTCCCGCTTTCAACTTGAATAATGAGGGATGAAGGTTATTTTTGTTTACTTGCTTACCAACTATTTCGTGTCACATTCAATTTTCCTTCCCCCTATGTACGGTAGATTCCAACTATTGAGCTGCGTTCTTTTCCTATTATTTATTTCACAATCTGCATCATTTGCGGAAGATCGAGGTCGTGTGGATTCTATCGGGGTGCAAAAAATTGGTGATCGAACTTTTATCCTTCATCAAGTAGTGGGTCAGGAGACCTTGTTCTCTATTTCTAGAAGGTACAAAGTGCCTATGGTAGCCATTCAAGAGGCTAATGAGGCCCTGAAGCAAGGGATAAATGATGGGCAAACCCTTTTGGTTCCTTATGGTCAATCCAGCAGTTCTGAGCAGCAGGTTGTGACCTCTCCTCCGGTATCCTCTGCGCCAGCACCAGCAAATTCAATAATTAAACCTGAAGTAAGAGCTGCTGAAGGGAATTCGGTTTCTACAACCAATAAAGTTGAGGTCCCGGTAGTGGTAGCTCAACCTGCGGCTTCCCCTAAGCCAACCGCTACTGAAACTTCAACAGCTTCCCCTTCAAATTCAACTATTGAAACGACCCGAGCAGTCAAGACTACACACAAAATAGTGCGTGGGGAGTCTTTGTATTCAATTGCCGATAAATATGACGTGACTATAGCAGAGTTAAAGGAATGGAATTCGCTGACAGGAAGTAAAGTACTGGTAGGTCAATCCTTGAAAATCTTTGCTTCTGTACCTGTAGAAGTGAGTAATAGTAATGCCGTGACGGTAGCACAAGTTGCTCCTCCCAAAGTGGAAAGAATGGAGGAAGTCAAAAAGGAGGAACCTAAGGTTGCAGAAAACAAAGTAGAACAGCCCAAAGAAACGAAGGAGCCAGTTTCAGCTCCTGTGAAGGAAACAAACGCTACATCCAATTCATCAAGCAGCTCAGGTGAGTGGACTACCCATACCGTCAAATCTGGAGAATCGCTTTTTTCCTTAGCCAAACAATACGATACCTCTATAGAAGACTTGATCCAATGGAATGCCCTAACTTCCAATAACCTTAAGGTGGGACAGTTTATCAAGGTGGGAAAAGTGGCTAACGCCGAACCTGAGCCTGTGGTAAGCCCGGTAAGAAACCAGCCCGCTGCAGTTCCTGCTCAGCCAGTTGAAACTGTATCAGCACCAAGACAAGAGGTTACCGCACCAAAAGAAGAAGTTACTGCGCCAAATACTTCGGGTGGATTTACGAATACCAAAGAGATGGGATTGGCAGAGCTAATTCCTGGGACTGAAGCCAATAAAAAGTACTTGGTCCTTCACCGAACGGCTCCGGTAGGAAGTGTGATTCGGGTAAAGAATGAGGAAAATAACCTCACCATATTTGCGCGCGTGGTCGGGGTGTTGCCCGAAACAGGGGACAATTCCAAAGTCTTGATCAAACTCTCTCAAGCGGCATTCGAACAATTGAAGGGAGTGAATGCACGATTTCCTGTTGAGATTTTGTATTAAGTGGATGACCTCTGGGTCCTGCTTTCAATGCCAACTTCATTAAGGAAGTTTCTTAGGTTCGTTTGGATTCGGATCCTTTAACTCTAAAGTTCCACATGTCAAAAATTCAGCTGTTCTTTCACCATGTATTCCGATTCATTTGGAACAGCGTTTTTGTGCTTTCTTACCCTATTCTAGCCAGCTTTGGCTTGCTATTTATTGGGCTTACTTTCTTGTTTTCCAAGCTTTCCCAACTATTGACCTTGCTTAAGCCAGAGGGTAAAAAGGGAATTGTGTTGCAAACGAATTGGGAAACTCTACCCAACTCCAACGATTTTTTGGAGGCAAAAGTGGAAAAACAAATCCTTTTTGGTCCAGTGGGAGTACGGTTGAGAAGAAAAGATGGGGTCCCATCAGTTTTGGGAGACCACGTGTTTGGTAGAAAGCTCCGGATAATTCCAGAAGGCCTTATTTTAGAAAAATGGAATACCCTAGATGCTGCAGCACTTCCCGATTTTGATATTTGTTTGTATGATCCCGAATTGGATCAAATTCGGACGCTAACTCAAGTCAAAAGTTTCGACTGGCATTTGTCGGAAATAAAAGAAAAGGAGTTGGTCTTAAAATGGTTTGACGGTACGCAAGGAGGGGAGCAGGTCGTGCAGTTATGAACCAACGGATAAAAGATTTCTTGGATGAGAAGGTGGACCTGTACAATAGGCCAAATTTTATCGAACTAGACCCTATTTCCATTCCACATCGTTTCCAGAAAAAGCAGGATATTGAAGTAGCAGGATTCTTTGCTGCTATCTTGGCTTGGGGTCAACGAAAAACTATCCTCAATAAATGCAGCGAGCTGCTTGCGCGCATGGATGATGCTCCCCACGATTTTCTAATCAATCATTCTGAAGGAGACCTGAAGGCGTTTTTAGGTTTCAAGCACCGAACCTTCAATGAGGTAGATGCACTGTATTTCATTCATTTTTTGTCCTGGTTTTACCGTCGGGAGGATAGCTTGGAAGCAGCTTTTCTTATCGGCCAAACCGGCGCTTTGGATAGCATGGAATCCATGCTTACCCAATTTCAATGCTATTTTTTCAGTTTGGAAGATGCTCCTTCACGAACCAAGAAGCACATTTCTTCTCCTGCTACCCGTTCGGCATGCAAGCGGATCAACATGTACCTGCGCTGGATGGTTAGGCAAGATAATCAGGGTGTGGATTTTGGGATTTGGAAAGCCATCAGTCCAGCTCAACTGATTTGCCCTTGCGACTTGCACGTGGACCGAGTAGGTCGAAAATTAGGATTGATTACCCGCAAGCAAACCGACTGGGGTACGGCAGTCGAACTTACCCAGGTACTCCGAACCTTTGATTCAGAAGATCCTGTCAAGTACGATTTCGCCTTGTTTGGGCTCGGGGTTGAGGAAAAATTTTAGGAGGCAACTGATCCCTTTGGATTCTTTCGCTTAAAATGGAGCCTTGAAGTTGAAAAATAAATTGCCATTGCCCTGATTGTTGATGGAGTATTCTAATCGAAAAACTGCATCATACCCTGTAACTAGGTCAATACCGGCTCCATAGCCGAAAAGGTATTGATTGGTCAGCGCTAGGTTTTCTGGAATTCGATTTCGGTCCCGAACTGCGCCCTGATCAAAGTTGCCACTGAGGTAAATGCTGAGCGGAAGTGTATTGAATTGATCGTTGTAAATGGCTCTAGACAGGTCAAAACTGGTATCAACGAGTTGGAAACGCAAGCTGTTTTTTTGAACTACCAATTGCTGTCCTTCGATCACGTTGAGCTCATAGCCACGGATAAAATTGGGCATGTAGCCAATGCCTCGTACTAGGGTATAGGGCTGATTGGCACTGGTAAACCACCCTACATTTAATCCTGAGGCAAAATGAAATCCTTTTCCCAAAGGAATGTATCGGTTTGCTGTTACATTGATTTCCAATTCATCCAGATTCTTTCCTGAGAAGAGTCCATATTTGGTTGCAGTCAACTGCAGCAATTCCCCCTTGGTAGCATAGGCAATGTTGTCTCGCTTGTCGTGGAGAAAAGAATATTGAAAAAAGGAATAGGAAAGCCGATTACCGGGCTGAAGAAAATAATTGGGGTTTTGCTCCAATACTTTAGGGGACACCCAAGTCGTACTATGCCCTAAGGTGAGTAAGTGAAAATTATAAAAGGTTGGCCGATAGGTATACCGCAGTGCTGTTGCAAAATTCTTTCGTAAGACCTCTTCAAGCTCCGAGGTATAGAAGATTTGCCGGTTAAATCTGGAGGCAATGGGAACTGTTTTTTGATCCCGGTAACTCAGTTGAAACGAAAGTCCATGCTTTTGCTTCTGGTCGATGTAGGGTTTGGAATAAATTACTTCTAGCCCTTTTGTAAAACCCAGCTGACCCGAAAAACGGAACTTCTCATTTCTTCCTCCCACATTGGCATGATTGATTCTAACCCCATAGTTGACACGAGACCAGTCTCGATCTTGGTTGGTCCACCATTCCGCAAAATTTCGATCCGCCAATTGAAAAATGACCGAAGGCAAAATGTACCAACGCTCTTTGACCGCAATCAATACTTCGATCTCTTCTGGGCCAGTTCGAAGGGGTGTGATTTCAACTTCATTAAATAGCCTGAGGTTAAATATTTTCTGCTGATCTGCCTTGAGAATACCCAAAAAGGTTTCCCATTCGTAGGGGTAATTGGTGACGAAATCGAGTTCGCGTAGAATTATCTCCTTTTCGGTTTTTTCATTGCCGATGATGTAGATGGAGTTGACGCGTATTTGTTTTGGTGTTTCCTGAACAAGAAGGCTGTCCTGCCCTTTAACTTGAAGAGAAAAAAGGAATAGCGCGCAAATTAAAAGTAACGTGCGTAACGCAAATAAAAACTGGGGATATGAAAAATTATACCGGTAAATTTGCTCCAACTTCTGCATGTTTGACCAAAATGGGAATCACCATGTTCATGACCTACCTCCGCAAGATAGCCACATTTCCTGTTCTGGTGTACCAATATGTGATTTCCCCGATTTTTCCAGCAAGCTGCCGCTACAGTCCCACTTGTAGTCAATACATGAAGGAGGCTATTCTAAAGCACGGGGTGCTTAAAGGTGGTTTTTTGGGAATGAAGCGAATCGGTAGATGTCATCCTTGGGGAGGGCATGGACACGATCCAGTACCTTAGTCGAGTTTAGGACTTCCCATTTTCAGGGCTCTAATCACTAGAAAGACACCAAGCGTAACCAATGGAATACTCAGAAGCTGCCCCATGTTCCATTGCATGGATTGTTCAAAATCCACTTGAACTTCCTTGAAGAATTCCCAAACAAAGCGCATCCCAAATACCAAAATCAAGAATAAGCCCAAAAGTAAGCCATCCGGAAGTTGGGATTTATAGCGTATCCAAAGACTTAAAAGCAAAAGAAAGATTAAGAAATAGGATCCTGCTTCGTACAGCTGTGTGGGATACTTCACTCTTCCCAAAGTTTTCACCGTCACCAAGTAGTTGGAGGCTTGCTCCTTAATTTCGAGTTGCAAGGGGCTATTTAATGGCTCTGCCAGAAACTCCTTGGAGGAGTTGAACTGGGTGAGTGCATACTTGATGTCTTGGGATAGCACTGTCTCCAAGCTTTCTTTGGTGTAATTTCCTTTGGCGATCACCAGGTCAATGTTGACCGGCACAATCCCCGTCCCCTTAACTTCGCCCTCACGATCCAAAGGCTTGTAGGCTTCGATGGATTCGATGGGTACGCGCAGGGAACTCAGAATTTCTTCCGCATCACGCGCAAAGACAATTCCTGTATCGGAATTCGAATCTTTACCTCCAATCTCCGAATTCATCAAATTGCCCATACGAATCAAAGCTCCAGTCATGGCGGTCACGATCACAATACGGTCGACTACCCAAAGGTACCGCTGCCCTTCATTTCGCTTGGAATAAATCCAAAGTGCGATAAGAATGGAAATAGCTGCACCATGTGAGGCCAATCCACCCTCCCAAATTTTAAGGATGTCAATAGGATTGCTGAGGTATTTGGCCGGTTCATAAAATAAAACGTGCCCCAATCGCGCCCCAATGATGGTGGCCAACACCATGTAAATGGTGAGTTTGTCCACTAAAGCAGGATCTTTTCCTTCTTTTTTGAAAAAGTACACCATGATTTGCTGAGAGATAATAAATCCCAGGGCAAATAGTAGACTATACCATCTGAGGCGATCAAATCCCTCAAAAACGGTGGCGCTATAGTCCCAAACGATAAAGCTAAAAAGAGCGGATAGCATGCTTAGTTATGATCTAATTCGTTTAATTCTTCTTCAAAACCTCCAGAGAGGATGGGGAATCGACACCAGGTTTTGGGGTCTACATTGAAATCATCCAAGTGAAAGGAGGGAGCTAATCGTTCTCTTTTCCATTGATTTCGAGACCAAAGTCGGAAGAATTTTTTAATATATTCCTTCAATTCTGCCTCTTCAAACTCATTTTTTTTCTGCAGCGCTACAAATACCTCAAGGGGTGATCGACGATCCCGGATCGCCAAGCGTTCGATCTCAACCAAAAGGGAATAGGGCATCAAGTCTTTTTCATCCGTTTGGCTACGTTCTAGTGGCCGTAGTTCTGCAGTAGGGGTAAGGGAATTCACCGCTCGTAATCCTGGTCGGTCAAGGTTTTTTTCAGCCCATTGCAACCAATGAATCACAAAATCCTTATCTACCCCAGCGATAGGAGAAATGCTGCCACTCGTATCCCCATCCATGGTGGCGTAACCCACATCTCCCTCGCTTCTATTGGATGTGGACAGGAGCAAGGCGTTTTTCAAATTGGCTAGAAGCCATATGATGGGTGAGCGTGTACGTGCTTGAATATTCTGTAAACTGATATCGTCTTGCTCCCAAGTAAGATCTCTTCCCAAAGCGGCTTCGATTTTTTGGGTATAGCCCTGCACTTCCTCGTCGATGGTCCAACTCATAAAGGTTGCTCCAAGACTTTCGGCCAAGCCTTTGGCTGAGTTAAAGGTGTCTACGGATGAGTTTTTTGTGCCTTGGTAGGCGGTGGTCAACAGTTGCTTGACCAAATCCTTTTCGGGCTCTTGTGAGCCGTAGGTCAATGGCAATCCAAGTTTGGCTACCCAAGCTTCTATTCCAAGCTCCTGAATGCCTCTACGCACCATTTCGGCTACCAGTACGGCTATGGTGGAGGAGTCTGCACCTCCGGAAAGTGACAAGACAAAACCCTTGGCCTTACTTTTACGGAGGTAATCAAAAAGTGCCAAGCTAGCTGCCTGAGCAAATTCCCATTCTTTGGGTTGAATGGCTGCGACTGCTTGCCGCTTATTTTCAAGGGAAAAGGCACATACTTGAACCGATTCGAAGGACAAAAGCTGGTTTCTACCCAATAACTCCCCAGACTTGGCCAGTAAAATCTCCCCATCAAAAATCATTCTTCCCGCCTCATTGCCCAGCAGATTGACATAAAAGTAGTAGCAGTTAAATAGGGAGGAACTTTGGGTGACCAGATCTCTGCGCTCCAGGGTCTTGTTCATCGCAAAATGGGAGGCGCTGGGATTGAAAATCAAATCCACCTTCCGGTCGCAAAGTCGGTATCCAGGCCTAGCTTCTCCTCTCCATGCATCTTCACAGATTTCAAATCCATAATGCACGCCCTTCAATTCAAAGGTGAGGTCCCCAAATGGGATCTCTTTTCCATCTAGGTCAATAAAAGATTTTTGAAAAGCAGGCCAAGGTGTAAACCATCTGAATTCATAGTGTACCCCATCGATTGCCATAAATTGCTTGGCTACAATCCCTTTCAATTCCCCATTCTCAATGATGGCCATGGTGTTGTACACCTTGTGATCTAGACGAATGGGAAGCCCAACTGCCAGGGTGATGTTCTTGCAATGGGGTAGGAGTTGGATAAGTTGCTGCTTGGCTTTATCGGCAAACCAAGGGCTTAGAAAAAGATCTTCCGCTCCGTAGCCTGTCATGGTGAGTTCTGGGAAGCAAAGTAATTCTACCTTTTGTTTTTTTGCTTTTTGGATGGCTTGAACAATACGGTCAAAATTTCCCTGCCAATCCAGCGGCGTTTGGTTGAGGGTAGCTCCAGCAATTTTTAGTGCATCCATGGATCAATCAGTCAATTCAAGGGATCAACTCGCAATTATTTGTAATTGCTCACAAGCATTCTTGGAAGCTTCTTGTTCAGCCTTCTTTTTGGTTTCCCCCTTGCCTTGAGCGATGGATTCTCCGTTGACCACTATGGCTACAACAAATTCTTTGTAGCGTTGGTTGCTATTCACCTGAACAACTTGGAATTCCACTTGGTTTCCTTCCCGCTGCGACCATTCAATCACCTTGCTTTTATGATTGGAAACCGTGGTTACCATGCCCTCCAAATCCAAGTGTATCAAGATGCGTTGAAGAATCAATTTTTTGGAAAATGCATATCCTCTATCCAAGTACACTGCACCTAAAAATGCTTCTAGAATATCCCCATACAAGGACTTGTTGCCTACAAACTGCCGATTGTCGACTACTTGTTGCAGGGTTTTCTTTAAGCCGATCTTTATTCCCACCTCGTTCAGGGTTTCCCGGTTGACGAGTTTGGATCGGGTTTCGGTAAGAAATCCCTCATCACGGTAGGGGTATTTTTTGAATAAGTATTCGGCAATGACGGCACCAAGAATGGCGTCTCCCAAGAATTCGAGACGTTCATTCGATTTGCGAAAACCTTTATCCGTTTCTTCTCCCAATCCTGCAGGTGTAAGGGCAAGTCGATACAGGGATAAATTTAAAGGCTTGCTTCCCAGAATCAATTGAATCGAGGTAGCAAGCCTTTTGTCTTTCGCATTAAAAAAGAGGGAAGGGATTCCTAATCGCTGAAAGAGCTTCACGCGGATCAGTTGTATTTTTTGAAAATGACAGAGCAATTGTGTCCGCCAAATCCGAAGGTATTACTTAGCGCATAGTTGATTTCTCGTTCCTGAGCCTTGTTGAAGGTCAAGTTGAGTTTAGGGTCAAATGCCTCGTCGTCCGTGAAGTGATTGATCGTAGGAGGCACAAGACTATGCTGCATGGCAAGGATACAAGCGATGGCTTCAATGGCTCCTGCTGCACCCAAAAGGTGACCTGTCATGGACTTGGTGCTACTGATGTTCAAATTGTATGCATGCTCTCCAAAAATCTGTTGGATGGCTTTGGTCTCACTCACATCACCAAGAGGAGTAGAGGTACCATGCACATTGATGTAGTCAATTTGCTCTGGTTTAAGACCTGCGTCTTCGAGCGCAATTCGCATCACACTGCTTGCTCCTAATCCTTCGGGATGTGGGGCAGTGATGTGATTGGCATCTGCGGTCATCCCGCCACCTACCAATTCGGCGTATATTTTTGCTCCTCTTGCTTTGGCGTGTTCTAGTTCTTCTAGAATCAAAGCACCTGCACCTTCACCCAAGACAAAGCCATCACGGTCGTTGTCAAAAGGTCTGGAAGCAGTTTGAGGAGAATCATTTCGTTGGGAAAGAGCTTTCATGGCATTGAATCCACCGATACCTGATTCGGTTACGGCAGCTTCAGATCCTCCACTGATAAATACATCTGCTTTGCCTAGTCTAATGAGATTGAAGGCGTCAATTAGGGCATTGGTTGCAGAAGCACAAGCGGAAACAGTGACAAAGTTTGGACCTCTAAAACCATACTTGATGGAAATAAAGCCAGCAGCGATGTCGGCAATCATTTTGGGAATAAAGAAGGGATTGAAACGAGGGGTACCATCGCCTTGTGAAAAAGCCATGACTTCGTCTTGGAATGTTTTGATCCCGCCAATACCGGAACCCCAGATTACGCCCGCTCGGGAAAGATCAAGCGTTTCTAGATTGAGTCCTGAATCACCCATGGCTTCCTCTACGGCTACCATTGCATATTGGGTGAAGGGATCCATTTTGCGTGCCTCTTTTCGTTCGATAAACTGTTCGATGTCCAAGTTTTTAACTTCGCAAGCAAACTGAGTTTTGAAAAGGGAAGCGTCAAAATGAGTAATAGGCGC
>CANGYY010000027.1 GCA_947458585.1 Cyclobacteriaceae bacterium
AAAACGAAAAAGGCGACTCGAAAGTCGCCTTTTTTTGTGCGCATGAGAAGATTCGAACTTCCACACCCGAACGGGCACCACCCCCTCAAAGTGGCGTGTCTACCAATTTCACCACATGCGCGATTGGGGATTGCAAAAGTAGAAAACCATGCTTTGGGAAGCAAAGCTTCCCTCCGCTTTTCTTAACTTTTTTTACTACTTAGCCAAAAACCTTCTTTTCAGCGGATTGAAGCGTATTGTAAAGCAAGGCAGCAATGGTCATTGGACCCACCCCGCCTGGTACAGGCGTGATCGCGGATGCCAGGGGCGCTACTTCGTCGTACTTCACATCGCCAATCAATCGGAAACCTGTTTTCTTAGTTTCGTCTGCAATCCGGTGGATGCCCACGTCAATCACCACTGCGCCAGGCTTCACCATATCGGCCGTTACAAACTCGGGCTTGCCGATCGCCACAATCAAAATATCTGCCGTTCTACAGATGGCGGCCAAATCCTTAGTCTTAGAATGCGTAAGGGTGACGGTAGCATTGCCAGGATAGCCGTTGCGAGCCATCAAGATACTCATTGGGCTCCCCACAATATGGCTTCGACCGATGACCACACAATGCTTGCCGGAGGTTTCGATCTGGTAGCGCTTGAGCAATTCTACAATTCCATAAGGGGTGGCGGCCACGTAAGCAGGCCAGTTGAGGGTCATTCGGCCCACATTTGCAGGCGTAAAGCCATCCACGTCTTTTTCAGGACGAATGCGATTGGTCACCTTATCTACAGAAATGTGAGCAGGTAGCGGAAGTTGGACAATCAAACCGTCGATATCCGGGTTTTGGTTGATCTCCTCGACGGTACGAAGTAATTCTTCTTCAGAAACCTCCGCTGCAAGGCGAACCAGCGTAGAAGTAAATCCTACTTCCTCACAGGCCTTTACTTTGGCTCCTACATAGGTTTGGCTGGCACCATCTTCCCCTACCAGTATGGCTGCTAGGTGAGGCTGCTTTCCGCCTACTTGTTTAATTTCTGCTACCCGCGCTGCAATTTCATTTTTTATGTCTTGCGCGGTTTTTTTTCCATCGATAAGGGTTGTCATGGGATCTCGTGTTCTACTTTATTCTTCAATCGATTTTCTTCAATCGACATTCATTATTATTTATTAAAAACTAAACTCCAACTCCTTAGAATTAGCTGACTAAAATCAATCAAGTCAATTCTTCAAGTTATACCCTACTCAAAGCGATTACGTTCAGCAGTTAATACACTTTTGACAAAAATAGAAATCAGTTGATTGCACTCATCTTTCACTTGATTCAAAAATCCATGATCCTGATGAAGGCTCGCTCTTTCTACAATTTTTATCCCAATCAACGTCTCTCTTAACTCTTTTAAAATGACTTTAAATTTATGTATAAAATCTTTTCTCGATTCCCCGCCCTGGGCTTCACCATAATTCAAAGCAGGACTTGTTCCGCTTCTGAGTAATTGATTTGCTAAATGATTTCCGGATTTGCTGGAAATCATACTTTCTGTAAACCGGATTATTTGAGCCGCAAACTCAATTAATCGCTCTTCCAAATCAAACTTTTTCTCCATCATAACTTCAGTAAAAAATTTAGGTGTAATTGATTAAAAAATAGAATTCAATATTGGACAGAATGCAATTTAACGAGGCGTTAAACTCCGAATGTCGAATGAAGAATAAAGAACGAAGAAGAAACAGAACTGAAACTATGACCTAATTTTATTAGTCAAGCTTCAACACCGCCATAAATGCCTCCTGTGGAATCTCTACATTCCCAACCTGGCGCATGCGCTTCTTTCCTTTTTTCTGCTTTTCCAAGAGTTTTCGCTTACGCGAAATATCACCTCCGTAGCACTTGGCCAACACGTTTTTACGCAAGGCCTTGACCGTTTCACGGGCGATAATTTTCTGTCCAATGGCCGCCTGAATGGCGATTTCAAACATTTGTCTTGGTACCAACTCCTTCAACTTATCACAAAGTCGCTTGCCCCAATCGTAGGCTTTATCCCGGTGCACAATCGCAGAAAGTGCATCTACAGGCTCTCCATTGAGCATGATATCCAAGCGCACCATGTGCGACTCTTGGAAACCTTTCAATTCGTAATCTAGGGAAGCATAGCCTCTGGAAATCGTCTTCAAGCGGTCAAAGAAGTCGAATACAATTTCCGCAAGCGGCATATCAAACTGCAATTCGACCCGATCGGAAGTCAAATACACTTGATTTTTGATCTGACCCCGTTTGTCCATGCAAAGGGAAATCACAGGACCTACATATTCCGCAGCAGTGATGATGGATGCTTTTACAAATGGCTCTTCAATATGTTTGAATCGCGTAGGATCAGGCATATCGGAAGGCGCATTGACCACCTGGTACTCGTCGTTGGTCATGAGGGCCTTGAACTGCACCGAAGGCACCGTGGTGATGACCGTCATGTCAAATTCACGTTCCAGACGCTCCTGAACGATTTCCATGTGTAGCATCCCCAAAAATCCGCATCGGAATCCAAAGCCCAAGGCGGCAGAAGTTTCAGGCTCCCATACCAAGGAAGCGTCATTGAGCTGCAACTTTTCCATGGAGGCGCGAAGCTCCTCAAATTCGGTCGTATCCACAGGATAAATACCCGCAAATACCATGGGTTTCACATTTTCAAAGCCTTTTATGGCTTCCGCACAAGGGTTTTTGACGTGAGTCACCGTATCCCCTACAGCCACTTCTTTGGCCACTTTGATACCAGAAATCAGGTACCCCACGTTGCCTGCACTCATGGTCTGCTGTGGGATCTGGTTGACACCCAAAATCCCTATCTCGTCGGCAAAATACTCCTTGCCTGAATTGACAAACTTGATCTTGTCTCCCTTATTCAGGGTACCGTTAAAAATTCGGAAAATGACCTCCACCCCACGGAAGGAGTTGAACTGCGAATCAAAAATCATTGCTTGAAGCGGCGCTGCAGGATCCCCTTTTGGTGGCGGAACATTTTCAATCACCTTGGCCAAAATATCCTCAATCCCGATTCCTTCCTTGCCGGAAGCCAACACAATGTCCTCACGCTTACAGCCCAAAAGGTCAATCACCTCATCGGCGACCACCTCTGGATCAGCGCCTGGAAGATCAATTTTATTCAAAACTGGAATAATTTCTAAGTCATGGCCTAGGGCCAAATAGAGGTTTGAAATCGTCTGCGCCTCCACCCCTTGAGATGCATCGACGATCAACAAAGCCCCTTCACAGGCGGCAATGGAACGCGATACTTCATAGGAAAAATCCACGTGTCCTGGAGTATCAATCAAGTTGAGAATGTACTCCTCACCCTTGTAGTTGTACTTCATCTGGATCGCGTGAGACTTGATCGTGATGCCACGCTCGCGCTCCAGGTCCATGTCGTCCAACAATTGATTTTGCATCTCTCGGTCAGAAACCGTGTTGGTCGTCTGCAACAACCTGTCTGCTAAAGTACTCTTCCCATGGTCAATGTGGGCAATGATGCAGAAATTTCGAATGTTTTTCATAAGCTTAAGTCAGACAAAAGTAGGAAAAAAGTAGCGTTCTCAGCTAGTATTCCCTAGAAATAGACAAGAATTCCACTCACTTTTCTGAGTCTTCCTACCTAAACGAAAAAAGCGAATTTCACTTGGAATTGTTTGGTGAAAAATCAGAATTTAACTCGGCTCAACAGTTCTATGTAAGCCTGTATGAACCTTCCCCAAGACTTTTATCCCTTTTTCTGGGAGCAGGATCTATTCTATTTTACTTTTGCAAGCCAAAGAATGACCACATGAAAGCCATCGCCGACCGAAAAAAAGCACAGAATATTGGAGAATACCTGATCTACATGTACCAAATGGAGGACCTGATTCGGTCTTACCAAGGCAATTTGGAAGAGATCTACACCTACGTGATTTCCCACTATCCTGTCGTCGAAGAAGAAAAGCAGGAAATCAAAGTTTGGTTTGGAGACCTCGCTGCGCAAATGCAAAAAGAAGGCCTTCTGGAAAAGGGTCACCTCAAATCCCTCCAGGAAATCGTGAATACACTGCTAGACTTGCATTACCAATTGCTTAAATCCGATGCAAATTATGTACAAACCTTCCATCAAGTTAAGCCTCACCTGCTGGAGGCCATTGACACTGCTGCAGGGGAAGAGGTAGGAAATGAGATTCAAATCTGTTTGAATGGCGTGTATGGCCTGCTCCTATGTCGCTTGCTTGGAAAAAAAGTGAGTGATCGACAACTGGAAGCAGCAGATGCCTTTGGTGCAGTGCTCAGCTATTTAAATTTCAGCTACCAGCAACGTCTTTATTTATCATCAAATTAAAGTAGCACAAGACTTATTTAATGTATTTTTAAATGAGGAATTCGTTTAATAATTCAATTAGCCCACCTCTTTTTTTAGAGCATTCAATAATTGATAAATTAAGCTAAACAGGTCCATTATTTTTTCTAAAAGTAACTTTCTTGGAATTAAGTTTATTTTCACCTTTGGGGTTACTAGATGTCTTTTGGATTAACAAATATTGATTGAAGGTTTTTTTCGTCTTTACGTTGACTTAGCGTTTTTAAATGAATTGAAAATAAAATTTTAAAAGTTCCTATCACAAGATTCATAAATAAAAAAAACATATAACTTTGATTTAATTCAATATTTCTTTAGGCAGAAACGAAGAAAAAAAGTGAACAAATCCAACCCCAATCTTCTTCCTTCCGGACATCTACTGCTCCATAGATATTCAATTCAACATAGTATCGCTCAAGGAGGTTTTGGCATCACTTACCTTGCCATTGACCAAAAGCTAGAACAAGAAGTTTGCATCAAGGAACTATTTATTTTGGGAAATAGTACCCGTGGGGCAAATATGACCGTCCTGTCTCAAGGCCATTCCACTTTTACTTTCCAAGAGTTTGTAGATCGCTTTATTCAAGAAGCTAGGCAATTGGTAAAGTTTCAACACCCCAATATAGTACGGGTGATTGACATCTTTGAGGAAAACGATACAGCCTACATGGTTATGGAATATGTGAAAGGGGAGACACTTAAACAACATATTCAGCAAAAAGGTATTTTAGTAGAAAAAGAAGCCATGCTGTTGATCAGTCAGCTTTTGGACGCCGTTGAATCTGTTCATTCAAAGGGGATGCTTCATCGGGATATTAAACCAGAGAATATCCTGATTTCTAAAGAAGAAAGAGTCGTTTTGATTGATTTTGGTTCTGCCCGAGAATTTGCAGAAGGTAAGACTACCCACCAAACAGCGATGATTACTCCGGGCTATGCACCACCAGAACAATATTCGGAAAGAGCCAAAAGAGGGCCCTTTACCGATATTTATGCACTTGGTGCCACCTTGTATAACTTACTTACAGGGGAAAAACCCATAGCATCAACAGACAGAAGCTTTGAGGAGTTAGTTCCTCCGCACCAACTTAATCCTAAAATTAGTCTTCAGGTTTCAAATGCTATTTTGAAAGCTATGGAACTTCGGCCAAATGATCGTTTTCAAACTATTGCTGAGTTGAAATATGCAATTGATGTAATTCATCATAATATTAAACCAACTCAAAAAGATACTAAAGTTTTCGACTCTAAAAATCAATCTAATTTAGGAAATGGGGATAAGGAAACATTTTCTTCTTCAAAGAAATTTCCAATTAGGTTAATATTGTTCTTAAGCGTAATTACTATACTCTCCGGAATTTCAGCATGGTATTTTTTAACTATTTATGGAAATAACGATTCAACGCCTATTGAAGCTAAAGTATATGACAATGCAAGAAAAAGAAATATGGTAGTTATCGGGAGCCTAAATCTAGAGTTATCCAACTTGAAATTTAACAGTTGCCTGAAGGAAGTCTTCGGTGATCGAATAGTTAAGTTCTCCTCCTATTCGAGCAAAGATATTCTAGTTAAAGATCTTCGTGATCAAAAAACAGACATTGTGCTTTTAAATAAAGAAGAAATAGAACAATTTAAAGGGAATTTAGAAATAAGTGAGGCAATCTTTTTAGAAGGATTGAGCGAAGATATTTACATCGCAATGCCTATAAACAATCAAATTCATCTTCAAAATTTGTCTGAATGTATAGAAAACTAAAAAATGATAAATTAGAAAACCAAAAAATCATGAAAAATAAAACTCAATCTTTCAGTATTCTTTTAATCTTTTGCTTAAGCTTTTTTTTCCTAACAAGCTGTAATTCGTCAACAAATTCATCAAACAATGATTCTGATCTGCTTTTAGAAAAAATTAACACAGCGGGACGTTTAAATGTTGGATTCGAACCAGACGCACCTCCACTTTATTTTGAAGAGTCTGGCACAAAAAAAGGATTTGATTATGAATTAATTTCATTTCTTAGCAAGGAAGTATTTGACGGTGTCAAAATAAGCGCTATCGAAGACGGTTACGATCAATTACCAAACTATTTGCAAGAAGGCAAAATTGATATTATGGCTGGAGGGCGTACTGATGAAGAGAATGAAGATGAGCTCTATTCAGAATCGTACCTGTCTTTTGGATATTGTTTATTGACAACTCCTAGCTCCTCAGATAAATTCAGGGATCTTTCAAGTTTGCGAAATGCACGAATAGGCGTTTACGATGACTATACAGCGCAATGGATTAAAGAAAAAGTTCCATCAAGCAACATTTCAATTATAGGGGACAGAGAGGAAGAAAGCACACCTACCTCAGATTGGATGTCTGGACTAGTAAAAGGAGAGTTTGATGCAATTATTTACGATTACCCTTTTGGCGCAAATGAAATAGAGGATTACAATTCTAAAATTGTTATTTCAAATAAAAATTTAAATGGCGAAGATTTGAACAATTATGTTTTGGTAGTCAACAAAAGAACCCCTGGGGCTGGAGATCTTTTAATTAAAATAAATGATGCTATTCAGAAATTTAAACGATCAGAGAAATATTCTGATGCAATTGCAGAATACATCCCTAATTCTAATGCGAAAAATATTTCGAATATTAATCCCGCAGATTCTTACACAATACAAAAGGGTGAAACCTTATCAATAATTGCAAGAGACAAAATGGGAGATGTAACTCGATGGAGTGAAATTTATAATCTAAATAAAGATATTTTAGCAAGCCCTGATATTATTTATTCTGGTCAAATTATAAGAAAGCCATCTGGCTGGAATTAAATCCTTAAAAAAAAATAAAATGAGCAAAAATCCCGTCCTGCGCCTTTTTAAAAGAAATATTAAAGACAACTACGCCAAACTTACAACCCTTAGCACTGAGGATAATTCTAGAAGGAGATTTATTAAGAATTCAGCAATGGCATCTATTGCACTTAGTATTCCCTCTACTTTTCTCTCTTCTTGCTCTGAGAAAGTAAATATAAATAGCCCACGAATCGCAATTATCGGTGGTGGTATTGCAGGCCTCCATGCTGGTCATATATTCAAAAAGGCTTCTGTTGGCTTTACTATTTTCGAAGCATCTGAACGAGTTGGAGGGAGAATATTTTCAATCAAAAATCAATTAGGTGAAAATTTAACCACAGAAATGGGTGGCGAATTTATCGACAGCAACCATGAAGACATGCTTAATCTGGTGAAAGAATATAATTTAAGCCTTCTTGATTTAGAATTAGATCTCAAAAAAAGTGGATTAATTAAAGACGCATATTTTTTCTCAGGAAAACATTATTCAGAAAAAGAACTTACAGATGAATTTTCTAAGTTCTCCAGATTAATTGCTGAAGATATCCAAAAAGTAGTTGAAGAAGAGGACGAAACTCTATTTAATTCTTTTGACTCTATCTCAATTAGTGATTATTTGAGAAATAAGGGAATGAATGGTTGGATATTCGATCTACTTACGAATGCTTACACAAGTGAATTTGGTTTGGAATCCTCAGAGCAAAGCTCATTAAATCTTTTATACATGTTGAATCCAAATTATACTGATGGGTTTAAGATTTTCGGCGATAGCGATGAACGGTATAAAATAATCGGTGGTAATTCACAGCTAACAGATTTAATGTATGAAAAACTTAAAAATGAAATAAAGTTAAAATATCAACTTAGTAAGCTTTCAGAAAAGGATGGATTATATAAACTGGAATTTTCCAATGGCGAACAATTTGAATTTGATTATGTGATTTTATCCATACCATTTTCAGTATTACGCAAAATAGAATTAAATCTTGAACTACCTGAAGAAAAAACAAAAGCAATTCAAGAACTTGGTTACGGAACTTCGAGTAAAGTTATTCTAGGAAGTGAAAGTCGTACCTGGAGATCAAAAGGGTTTTCTGGCTACCTATTTAGTGATATTATCCAAAATGGTTGGGATAGTAGTATTGGCGAGAACAATGATTTAGGCGCTGGTAGTTATACTGTTTTCCTTGGTGGAAATGCCGGGAAGGTGGCAACTACAGAAGATATACCAAAGTATGGAAAAGCTTTCGCTGATGTATTTGATAGCTCGGAAAAATTTTTGAATGAAAAATCAACCGTTTTTAATTGGTCAAATTCACCTAATTTTTTAGGTGGTTATTCAGCTTATAAAGTTGGACAATGGTCTACTATTGCAGGATACGAAAAGGAACCAGTAAACAATCTTTTTTTTGCAGGTGAGCACTGCAGTGAAGATTTCCAAGGATATATGAATGGAGGCGCAGAAACAGGCCGGATTGCAGCTGAAGCAATTTTGGAAAAAATAAAATCAGTATAAAAATTTAAAAAAGAATAAGCTATAGTTAAAAAACACTTAGACAAGCATAAAGATTATTTTTCTAGTGGTGAACTTAAATGCAAAGTTGATTTAGTTGAAGTAATTATTTATACAAATAGAAATGGCGGGCTTCAAATTGATCTTGATGACCATTTTTTTTTGTAAGGAATGTGTTTGGGATGAAGCTCCCCATTTTTTAGTCTAAACTAGGTCATTCTAGTTCATTGATTCTTTTCTCTTTAAGTACAACTACTCTGGATTAGAAAGCGTATTTTTAGAAAAGGACTTTTTTGAATATGTATTTCTACCAAGCTTCTCCCGAGCAACTTTTTTCGCAGCTGCGGACTACCTCTTCTGGTTTGGAGGAAGAAGAAGCCCAAAATCGCAGCCAAAAATCTGGGCTCAATGTGCTGATTGAAACCAAGAAAAACAGTGCTTTTCTTCTTTTTATCAGTCAGTTCAAGGACCTGATGATCCTGATTTTGGCAGGTGCAGCCCTGCTTTCGGGATGGATTGGAGACTGGACCGACACGCTCATCATTCTAGGTATCCTGCTTTTAAATGCTGTGTTGGGTTTTGTGCAAGAATACAAGGCCGAAAAGGCCATGGAATCCCTGAAGAAACTTACCCAAACGCAAAGCAAAGTCCTTCGATCTGGAAAAGTGATTTCCATTCCCGCTTCGCAATTAGTCGTAGGGGATGTAATCCTTTTGGAAGCAGGCAACCAGGTACCTGCAGATATCCGCCTTTTGGAAGGTTTTTCCTTAAAAATCGACGAATCTTCGCTCACAGGCGAATCCCTTCCAGTAGACAAACGAATAGAGATCCTCCATGGGGAAAACTTGAGTCCTGGCGATCAGTTCAACATGGGTTTCAAAGGTACCTTGGTCACCCAAGGCCGCGCAAAAGGATTGGTGGTGGCCATCGGGATGGATACGGAATTGGGAAAAATTGCCTCCCTCCTCCAAACAAGCTCACCACCCACTCCGCTTCAACAGCGAATGCAGCAATTTGGAAAATTGATTTCCCTCCTCATACTCGTCATTTGTGTGGTTCTATTTGTCGTAGGAGTCCTCCGAGGAGAGGCGATCTTACAGGTGCTTCTCCTTTCCGTGAGTTTGGCCGTAGCCGCCATCCCTGAAGCACTACCCGCACTGATCACCATTGCACTCTCACTAGGTGCCAAGCGCTTGGCCAAAAAAAAGGCATTAATCCGCAAACTTCCCGCTGTGGAGAGTCTTGGCGCAGTCACTTACATCTGCACGGACAAAACGGGCACGCTCACCGAAAATAAACTAGCCGTAACCCGTACAGAGGCAGAAGATCACGATCGGTTTACTCCCAATTTCAGCAACCTCCAACTGGGACAAGCCTTATGCCATGATGTACGCTTTACAGCTGAGGGTCGCTTTGCAGGCGAACCCACGGAGATGGCTCTGGTCGCTGAACTGGTGAATGAGATTTCCTTGGAAAAATACCAGCACCTAGTTGAACGTTTTCCAAGAATGGGAGAAATCCCCTTTGATTCCGATCGCAAACGGATGAGCACCTTTCACCAACTGGAGCAGGGGGTGCTGCTCCTCTGCAAAGGTGCTCCTGAATCCATTGCCAAGGTATTAGCCGATCCAGAATCCGCCCAGGTTTTAGAGCAAAGTACCGAGGAATGGGCAGAACAAGGAGAGCGTGTATTGGCATTTGGGGGAAGATGGCTTCCAAGCTTGCCTCCAGAAAAAGACTGGGCTGAATTGGAATCCCAACTCCTCTATTTTGGGAAAATAGCCCTAATTGATCCCCCTAGGCAAGAGATCAAAGCCTCCATAGCTGCCTGCCTAGCAGCAGGAATCATCCCAGTTATGATTACGGGGGATCATCCGGCCACCGCCAAAGCCATTGCAACCCAAGTGGGTATTTGGAAGGAGGGAGACTTGCTGTTGACGGGCAGGGAATTGGCGGATATTTCAGACGCAGACTTTGAGGCCCAGGTCGAGCAGGTGACCGTCTATGCCCGAGTAGCCCCAGAGCAGAAATTACGCATTGTGCAAGCCCTCCAACAAAAAGGGCACTTCACAGCCATGACCGGTGATGGGGTCAACGATGCTCCCTCACTCAAAGCAGCCACTATTGGCATTGCCATGGGAATCGCAGGTACGGATGTGAGCAAGGAGGCGGCAAACCTGATTTTATTGGACGATAATTTTTCCACGATAGTCAAGGCCATTGCGGAAGGTAGACGGATTTTTGACAACATTATCAAATTCATCAAATACATCCTCACCTGCAACGGAGCCGAAATTTGGGTCATCGCAGTTGCTCCATTTTTGGGTTTACCCATTCCCCTACTCCCGATTCACATTTTATGGATCAACTTGGTGACAGATGGCTTGCCCGCTTTAGCCATAGCAAGTGAAGTCGCCGAACCCGATGGCATGCAGCGATCCCCTCGACCTGCAAAAGAGAGTTTGTTTGCCAATGGGGTAGGCTTTCACATCATCTGGGTGGGCATGCTGATGGCTGCGGTCACGCTTGGTACGCAAGCCTTGGCCCTAGCGCAAGGCTGGCATTGGCAAACGATGGTCTTTTCGGTCCTCTCTTTTTCCCAATTGGGACATATCCTATCCATTCGCAGTGACCGCACTTTTCTTTACCGACAAGGAAT
Organism: Cyclobacteriaceae bacterium; assembly: GCA_947458585.1. Lineage (GTDB taxonomy): Bacteria > Bacteroidota > Bacteroidia > Cytophagales > Cyclobacteriaceae > Algoriphagus. The sequence goes on from CANGYY010000027.1 coordinate 11,367, forward strand.
CCTAGGCAACAAGCCCCTACTCCTCGCGGTAGGATTTACCGTAGCACTTCAACTTGCTGTGATTTACCTGCCTTTTTTCAACGGGATATTCAAAACCGAAGCCTTGAGTTGGAAGGAATTGGGGGTCTGCCTGGCATTATCCTCGGTGGTATTCCATGCTGTAGAACTAGAAAAATGGGCCAGAAATAGATTTTATCCTTTGGTAAGGACAAGTAAAAAAGATTAGACCAGAAGCAACCCGTTTTCAGCCAACAGCTCCCAGACTTCGGAATCTAGCAGTTCCTCAAAATCGCCCAACTCCTCTTCATACGAATCTCGAATTTCTTTGACGGTGACTGTGGGTTGGCGGTAACTTACTTTTTCCAACAACCAAAATACCCACTGCCCAAATTCAAGCGGAAGTTCTAGAGCAAAGTCTTCTTTTTTCCCCGAAAAAATAAGTTCACACATCCCCTCTTCCAACTCCTCCAACTGAGGCGAAGTGCCTAACCAGCACAGGCGCTGCTGGTCTTTTACCTTTTTTGGAAGTTGCTCTTGGAGCTGATGTTGGATGTAAGACTTGGGGATACTTGTGCGAGGTACTTTGAAATCAAACCAGTTTTTCAAGGGGAGATCCAGCCCTACCCCCTGCATGTAGTTGAACAAGGACTTTCGCAAGCCTTCTGAGAAAATGCCGTGATCAATGCCGGTAGGATCCTCAAAATCCACCTCATTGTTGGCAAAAGAGCCCAATTCGGTATCCGTTCGTACCACACCAAAAGCCTTGGGATTGAGCCCCACAGGACTATGTACCGTCATGGCAAAGCGATGCCAAAAACCAGATTGAATGATTCCCTGTTCAAATAGTTGCCGCACCATTTCTAAGGAATCGACCGTTTCCTGAATGGTTTGGGTAGGGTAGCCATACATCAGGTAGGCGTGCACCAAAATCCCTGCTTGGGTGAAGCTTTGCGTTACCTGAGCCACCTGCGGCACCGTCACGCCTTTTTTGATCAAGTCCAGCAGCCGATCCGAAGCCACCTCTAGTCCACCTGAAACTGCAATGCATCCAGATGCGCGGAGTAGGCGACAGAGGTCTGCGGAGAAACTAATTTCAAAACGAATGTTGGTCCACCAAACCACAACGAGTTCCCGGCGCAGGATCTCTAGCGCTAAGTCACGCATGAGCGCCGGCGGAGCCGCCTCGTCTACAAAATGGAATCCATTGGTACCCGTTTGGGCCATGATCTCTTCAATGCGGTCACAGAGGATGGCGGCTGTGATCGGTTCATAGCGACCGATGTAATCCAGGGAGACATCACAAAAGGTACATTTTCCCCAGTAGCAGCCATGGGCCAGCGTCAACTTATTCCAACGCCCATCGCTCCAAAGGCGGTGCATGGGATTGGCCACCTCGATCACCGAAAGGTAATCTCGGAGGGGCAAGTCGCTGTAATCTGGAGTCCCCACTTCCCGCTGGGCAAGGTCTTTGACTGCTCTATTATCCATGTAGGTGACCTTTCCGTCAAGTCGAAGAAAGGAGCGTTTCAATTCCGTGTGAGGCCTTTTTCCCGCCAGGTGCTCCAAAAGCAAGCGTACAGGTGCTTCCCCATCGTCGAGAACGATGTAATCTACGTAATCAAATACGCGAGGCTCTTTCAAGGAACGTAATTCCGTATTCGGGTAGCCCCCTCCCATCCAGATTTTAATCGTTGGGTGTTTGGCTTTGAGGTATTGTCCACACTTGAGAGCGGCATAGAGGTTGCCCGGAAAGGGAACCGAGAACGCAACAGACTCGGGCTGGTAGCGCTGAATCTTTTCTTCTAAGAGTTGGAGTAGCAACTCATCCACCAGGCTATTGGGTTGCTGGAGTGCTTCCTGCAATTCATCAAAGGTACGGGCCGACATCCCTAGGCGCTCCGCATAGCGGGTAAATCCAAAGTGAGGGTCAATCGCTTCGGTGATCAGGTCACCGAGATCCTCGAGGTAAAGTGTAGCCAAGTAGCGTGCCTTGTCTCGGATACCTAAGGCTCCAAAAGCCCAATCCAGTTCCTCCACCTGTTCAAAGCGTCCTGCCTGCGGCAAAAATTCTCCTTCGGCGATGCTGTAGGCAAGGGTAGGATTTTTGTCTTGAAGAAAATCGATAACCGGACCAATGGTTTGCAGGTACTGGGCACGCAGTCGAAGGATGCGATGGGAATTATCCGAGAGAGAAGAGAATTTTTCTGCCTGTTCAAAAATCCGGGTTAAGCTGGGCTTAGAAAATATGGCCAACATCACCTCAATTCCCAAATCCGCCTGCTTGGAAGAGGCACCCAAGGTATTCAAAAACCCTTTCAAATAGGCTGTAGCAGGATACGGCGTATTGAGTTGGGTGAATGGAGGAGTGATGAATAGGACTTGGGTCGACACTGGGCTTGGTGGTTGGCTGGAGCAAAGGTCGTAAAGAAAGGCGATTTTTCCGCTAGGGAGGGCCTATCCTGAAGGAAGGGGAAAAACAGGTACTAGATCGAAACTATCCCCTGAAAAAGAAGCGCGAAATCATTGCCTTTGGTGGGTAAGTGCTTAAAATTTCGATCTTTGTACCCATGAGCAACAACGATATCCTACGCACCCTGCGGTACACCTTTCATTTCCATGATCACAAGATGAAGGAAATTTTTGGCCTGGGGGGAAAGGACATCTCATTTGAGGAAGTAACCTTGTGGCTGAAGAAGGAAGAAGATCCCGACTTCAAAAAACTCTACGACAAAGACCTGTGCCATTTTTTAGATGGGCTGATAGTCCTGAATCGGGGCAAGAGGGAGGGTGCTGCACCGGTAGTGGAGAAGTCACTCAACAACAATGGGATCCTGCGAAAACTGAAGATTGCCTTAAACCTACAGGAAGAAGGGATGCTGGAGATCTTTGGCTTGCGTGGCTTTCGTCTGAGCAAGCACGAGCTGAGTGCCTTTTTTAGAAATCCTTCACAAGCACAGTACCGCGAGTGCAAGGACCAGGTCATGCGTAACTTTTTGATGGGACTGCAGGAGAAGTACCGGGGGAAGGATACTTAGTAGAGCCAATTAATTGGATTTTTACCCTAAATAGAAATTAAAGTTTTTTTATTGAATAGATGGTTTTTTAGATTGAAAAAGTGAAATAGTCTTGATTCACAACTTTTCCTTACTTTTATCCCTTGTAAATACTAACGACTTCATTTATAAAGCAAAAACTAAATAATGACACAAGCGTTTTAATTGAAATTTTATATATTTGACTTATATGTTTCGAATAAAAAATCTTAAAAAATCATGGAAAAATTAACCGAAAAAGAAACTACGAAAACTAGCACTTGGGATATCATCGCTGATATTTTAATTGTAGTTTACATTTTGTTGATGTTTTTTAATATTGTTTTAAATTTTTTAGGACCTAAGATTTTTGATGATTGGTATTATGGTCCTACAAAATATCTACAAGGTTTTTTTTGGATTTTATCTAATTTGAGCTTGATTTTGGTAGCAATTGCGATAAGAAATATTTACATTAAAATTTTCGGCATCCTCATCGCCCTAATTATTGCATTCTACAATGCTTACGGTAATATAGAGTGGATGTTACAAGACACCTCCCCATTTTAATTTAGCAATTGCTATTCAATAACAGGTGATTTTTTAAAATTAAAAAATCACCTGTTATTGGTAAAAACAAAAATACGAATCACCTTAAATGATAAATTTCTAGATAAATAAGAATATCTAGTACCTAAATCCATTTAGCCATATCTATTTTTTTGCCTATGCAACTCTGTCTTAGGCCCCTATGGATTTAAAGACTTTTTTTAGCTCAACTACTATTTTTCAAATTATTTTTATCTCGCTAACAGGGCTTCTTCCTTTCGGTTAAAACATCTTCGAGTTCGGCCTTTTCTAGTATGGAATCGATATCCTTAAAAAGAACATTTACATCCCCTCATGTTCGGATTTAAACAACTTTCTATCAAATTAATTACCAAATTCTAAACTGCACCGATGGAAAAAATCAATAGCTTTTTTCGGAGATAATCGAGTTGCAGCTAGCAGAAAGCACCACAATATTTACCCCTTCCATACCAATTTCGGGAAACATATTTCCTTGGGTAAAAACGTGTTTATCAACCATGCCTGCTCCTTTCTAGACCTAGGAGGTATTGTAATCGAAGACGAGGTCCTCGTAGGACCTAAGGTGAGTTTAATTACCGAAAACCACCCTGTTTGGCCTGAAGATCGTAATTAACTAGACTTAAAGCGCAACTTTTTGATGGGACTGCAGGAGAAGTACCGGGTGAAGGAGAATTAAGAATCCCAATTACCACTGAAATTTTCCTAATGAACTAAAATTCAACAGATTAATTTCTAAAACCCAAAACCTTTTTCAAAGGTATTCCGTAGAAAGAATTGTGCGGTTCGTCGGGTAGAAATCTATTTTTTTCTGGAGTAATGACCCTTCGGACTTCATTTTTTTCGCTTCTTTTTTTCATTAATCCTAAATTTTTAAAATCATGAGACAAAAATTGTTTTTTATTTGGAACCTAATTGCTGCCGCTGTTCTAATTTCCTGCGAGTCTATAGAGGAGAACCAAACTCAAATGACAGAGAACAAAAATTCGTTTTTATCTTCAAGCACTTTTGAAAGAATAAAGCCTTCTATTGATTTTTATGGAGATTTGGACCTAAAAAATAGCAAGGAGGAAGTACTGAATAATGGTGAAATCACAATTTCTACATTTCGAATACCAGTCACAAAAAATGGGAGATTAATTGGAAACATTATAGCAGTGGATCTAGGTAAATCAGGGTTTTTACCTTTTGGAGACACATTCGCTGTAAATTTTGAAGATTACTCAGACTTTAATCAGAAGACTCTTTCGGGAACAATAGAAATGGTGGACATGAATTATGAAAATTTTGTTCACTCTAAAATTCGAGTAGTTGAAAATAACATAATTGATTGGGAAGGAAATGGCCTTTCTCCAAAATTAAAAGCCAAATATTCTAATCTAAGGAAAGATTCTACAACCATCAAAAAACTTAATATCCGAACACAAACCTACACTTGTGATGACAATAAAAATGGTGATGTTTCTTTTTCAGAATGCTATCGCTGCGTAAAAGAGTCTATCGAAATGGATGGCACAAGTGCTTTTTTTTGTGATATCCCATTAAATGGCTGGATTGGCTGCTGGGCAGTATCCACAGTTTTTTGTGTTTTTATTTCTTCCAATTATTAAACCTTAAACTTATGGAAACTCTCCTAATCTCTCTTATTCTGCTATTGGTGTTGATTTTGGTAGTCGTCACGGTACTAGAAATTGCAAGTAACTCCTTACTCCACCTTAGAGAAAAAATAAGTTTTATCGCTGTTGTGATTGGATGCCCTCCATTTGGGATTTTGTTTTACCACTTTTTCAAGCGAAGGAGACAGAAAAATAATGGTGTGGTTCCCAAACTTTCCGTAGGTTTCGAGACCAAAACCGAGTTGAATGAATCCAAACGAAACCTCCATTTTTGAAAGAATGCTAGCCGGAGGGCTGATTTCTTTTGAGGACCCAGAATACACCAAGATTTTTGAGGAGGTGTCCAAGACTATCCAACAATCCCAAGCCTTAAATACTTCCACTGATATTGCCCAAATTCGAGCGCGCCTGTCGGAGGTAATCGGGCAGCCGGTAGACGAGAGCACCACCGTATTTACCCCTTTCCATACCAATTTCGGGAAACACATTTCCTTGGGTAAAAACGTGTTTATCAACCATGCCTGCACCTTTCTAGACCTAGGAGGTATTGTAATCGAAGACGAGGTCCTCGTAGGACCTAAGGTAAGTTTGATTACCGAAAACCACCCTGTTCGACCGGAGGATCGCAAGATGCTGGACTTGAAGGGCATCGTCTTGAAGCGAAACTGTTGGATCGGCGCCAATTCCGTGATTCTACCAGGGGTGACTGTGGGCGAAAATTCCGTGGTAGCAGCAGGGTCAGTGGTCACCAAAGATGTGCCTACCGATACTGTGGTGGCAGGAGTACCTGCTCGAGTGATCAAAAAAGTAACGGAATGATCAGCCAAGGAAATGGAAGCTACTGAAGACCACCATCGACGAGTTGCTGAGTTGACCTTTGCCTCGGTCTATCCGCATTATTGCACCAAGGTCCTAAAGCACCAACGTAGTCTGGAAGAATTGCATCAGGTCATTGAATGGCTCACGGGTTTTGACCAAAAAGAATGGGAAGCATTAATCGCCGAAAAGGCAACCTTCGCTACTTTTTTTGAGCGAGCTCGGCTGCATCCCAATGCACCGATGATCACAGGAATGATTTGTGGGTACCGAATTGAGGAATTGGACAATGAATTGACTCGAAAGGTCAGGTACCTAGACAAGTTGGTCGATGAACTGGCAAAAGGAAGAAAAATGGAAAAAATTTTAAGAACTGAGAAATAAGATTGCTAGTCCTGGTTTATTTTTTCTCTTTGAACAACTTAGCCAAGACCTAAGCGTAGAGAGAAATCAAGCGTAGGTTATTTATTTGTTTCCAAATTTAGAAACTTTTTTAATTATTTTTTTTAACTTCGATTATTCTAACAATGAAATTCTTTGAAACAAAATTTTTAGATGCTGCTGATAAATTTCTGTCCGAATTAGATCCAAAAATTGTAAGAAAAGTCCTGTACAACATCGATTTGGCTGAACAAACCCATGATCCAAAACTCTTAAAGAAACTTTCACAAGAAATCTGGGAATTCCGAACCAATTATACTGGTCTTCAAATTAGACTTCTTGCTTTTTGGGATAAAAGAGAAAAGAATAAATCCTTGGTAATTGCCACTCATGGCTTTTTAAAAAAAGACGATAAAGTCCCAAAAAATGAAATCGAACGTGCTTTAAAACTTAAAGAAATCTATTTTGCTACCTTCTGAAAAACATAAAATATGTCTAACAAAGAAATGAAACTTCATTCCCTTGCCGAAATGAAAGACAAGCACCTCGGTAAACTTGGATCAGAAGAACGCGACCACTACGAGTACGAACTTCGGATGGAAGTTTTGGGCAAAATGATCAAATCAACCCGGCAAGAGAGAAAACTGACCCAAGAAGAGCTTGGCCAGTTGGTAGGCGTACAAAAAGCCCAAATCTCAAAGCTTGAAAGTAGCGCCAACAGTGCTACGGTGGATACACTCTTAAAAATATTTACCGCGCTCAAAGCTGAAATAAATTTCAGCGTAAAGCTGGATGATCGGTTTGTCAAACTTCCGTAGCGATTCCACGGTTCGCTGCCAATAAATAAATACATCTACTCCTTAAAGGATGGATATCCATTAAATCCATTTACCAAAAAAAAAAATGAAAACGCTCCTCCTACTTTGCTTCCTCTCTTTCGTTCACTTGGCCAAAGCTCAAATACAGGAGAACAATTCCCTGTTCCAAGACTTAAAGGCCCAAGACAGTGTATTCTTCGAACGAGGATTTAATCGCTGCGACCTGAATTACTTGAAAGAAAAGGTAGCCGAAGACTTGCGTTTTTACCACGACCAAGGCGGCTTTCAGGACAAAACTAAATTCTTGGAAAATACGGCAAACAATATCTGTGGCCCGGGTGACAAAAAACCCATCCGGAAAGTCGACGCTGAGAGTTTGGAAGTTTTTCCCATGAATTCAGGTGGCAAACTCTACGGAGCCATACAAACGGGTATCCACCATTTTTACCTACGCGAAACTGGCAAAGAAGACCTCTGGACCAGCACCGCGAAATTTACGCACCTCTGGATTTTGGAAGAGGAAACTTGGAAACTCAAAGAGGTTCTCAGTTACGATCACCAGAGTGATTCCCCTCCACTTTCCCATAAGGATTGATTGAATTTGGTGTATTTGTCATTTTTTCCTCGCTTAATTTTCCCTACCTTAACTCATTCTAGTTCAGACCATGGAAAAACTCAACAAAGCCGATATCCCGCAGGAGGCATTTGACCTCTACGACTACTACTGCCACAACAAGTTGGATCGCAGAACCTTCATCGAAAAGCTTTCCGTCTATGCGGTAGGAGGCATCACTGTGGCTGCCTTATTGGGTAGCATGATGCCCGATTACGCTAGCGGTCGCACGGTGGCCCTAGACGACGAGCGACTGCAGAGTTCGGATTACTTGATGTACAACTCCCCCAAAGGAGGTGGACAAATCAAAGCACTTTTGTCCAAACCTACCGGTAAGGGTAAGTTTCCAGGAATCATCGTAGTTCATGAAAACCGGGGGCTGAATCCCTACATTGAAGATGTGGGAAGAAAGTGTGCTGTGGATGGCTTTATTTCCCTTGCCCCAGACGCCTTGACCCCACTAGGTGGCTACCCGGGCAATGACGACGAGGGTCGGGCCATGCAGGCCAAGCGTACCCGTGAGGAAATGCTAGAGGACTTTATTGCCGCTTATGAATTTTTAAAGAACCATCCCGACTGCAACGGCAAAGTGGGCGTAGTAGGCTTTTGCTTTGGAGGTTGGATCTCCAACATGATGGCAGTACGAATCCCAGACCTCAAAGCAGCAGTACCCTACTATGGGGGTCAGCCCGAAGTCAGCGATGTTCCCAAAATCAATGCGCCACTCTTGATCATCTATGCTGCGCTAGACGAGCGCGTCAATGCAGGTTGGCCTGCCTATGAAGCTGCACTTCAAGCCAATGGAAAAGAGTTTGAGATGATCAACTACCCAGGTGTCAATCACGGGTTTCACAACTACAGCACACCACGCTACGACGAACCCACGGCTAAGGCAGCTTGGGAAAAAACCATTGCCTTTTTTACCAAAAAACTAAGTTAATCCAAGCGCAAGGATAGGAACTGGGCAAAGGCGGTAAAAACTAAATTCAAAAGACTGCTTGCCTATGATGGACCAATTGCTGATCGACACCGAACACTTTACCCTGAGTTCCTGGGAGTTTTTTGTGCGGCTACTCGTGAGCATAGGCATAGGGGTGGTGATCGGTCTGGAAAGGCAATACAGTGCCATTAAGGAGCATGCGAATGGGTATTTCGGGATACGAACCTTTACTTTTTATGCCTTGCTGGGCTGCGTATCCGTCCTTTTCTACTTTCTCTTCTCCCCTTGGATCTACATCGCCCTATTTTTAGGCTTGGTAATCCTCACTGCCGTGGCTTACTGGCAAACCGCCTTAAAAGGAGACCGAGGGTTAACTACGGAAGTCACCGCCTTACTCACCTTTGTGCTTGGTAGCATGGCGGCTTACGGCTTGATTTCATTTAGCCTGATGCTCACGGTGATTGTGGTCGTTCTGCTCTCCTCCAAATTTAAGATCAAAGCCTTTGTCGGGAAAATTACCGCCGAAGAACTGTATGCCTTCATTCGCTTTGTGGTATTGGCTTTGCTTATTTTTCCTTTTTTACCGAATGAAAACTACGGCCCCTACGAAGTCCTTAATCCTAAAGAAATAGGTGGGGTAGTGTTACTGACTTCTGCCTTGGGATTTTTGGGATATATCTTGATCAAAACACTAGGCAATCATCTTGGAATACTTTTGGGTGGACTCTTGGGAGGTTTGGTGTCGAGTACTTCGATTACCTGGGTCTATTCCAAAAAAAGTAAGGAAAATCCTTCTTTATCCGCTTCCTGCGCTACTGCAATTTTAGGAGCGTCTTCCATCCTATACATCCGAGTGGGCGTGTGGACTGCCCTCTTTTATGCCCCACTATTCCGTTCTCTTGTGGTATACCTCATCTTATTGCTAGTAGCGGCCTTAGGCGTCACTTTCTATACCCACTTGAAGGAAAATAAGCCTTCCTCCCCTTCCGATAATTCGGCCTTATCCAAACCGCTTGATTTGGTTGGCGCTTTGATTTTTGGGGGAATCTACGTGCTTATCCTCCTTGCAGTAAGCTATGCCAACGATTACTTTGGAGACCAGGGAACCCTTATGTCCAGCGCGCTGGCTGGAATCTCGGACATCGATGCAGTCAGCATTTCCATCGCCAAACTTACCGGTAATTCCATTTCACTCCCCTTGGCGGAAGTTGCTATCCTCATTGCCTGCTTATCCAACACGCTAGTGAAATTGGGATTAGGCTGCTACTTGGGCAGCCCACAACTCCGGAAGTTGCTCCTTAGAGGCTATGGATTTAGTGGGGGCTGTTGCCTACTGATTATTCTTCTGATTCTTTTTTCCTGAGTGTGCTGGTTTGGAAAAACTTGAAGGCCAAACCATGCATCCACAATCCAAACCATCCTTTGGAAAATTTGGAATAAATCGTTGGACGGTAGCTCGTTTTTGTTTCTTTTTTTCTAATTTTTGATAGCCTCCGCCTTTAGCCTATCCTTGATTTATGTCTACGCTCCTCTTTCTCTTTCTGATCATCGCCATCATCCTAATCGCCATCATCCGCTACGAAATCCATCCCTTTCTAGCACTTTTTGGTGGAGCCATCGGATACGGTTTGCTGGTAGGCATGGACCTCAACATGATTTTGCAATCCATCACCGAAGGCTTTGGTGGAATGATGGGTAATGTTGGTTTGCTGATTTTATTTGGGGTGATCCTAGGAACCTTCCTTGAAAAAACTGGAGGTGCCATGGTTATTGCCGAAAAGGTCTTGTCCTGGGTGGGCGAAAAATCGATCAATCTCTCTTTGATGCTCAGCGGCTGGGTACTTTCTATTCCCGTATTTGGGGATAGCACCATCTTGATGATGAATCCCATCGCCAAGTCTCTATCTGCTAAAAGTACGGTTTCCTATGCAGCCACCATCGTGGCCGTTTCCTTGGGGGCCATGGCTAGCCACTCTCTGATTCCTCCTACCCCAGGACCCATTGCGGCGGCTGGTATTTTGGGGGCAGACCTAGGACAAGTGATTCTTTACGGTACGGTTGTTTCCTTAATCGCCTTGATTCCCGTCTATTTTTTCGTGCAAAAGTGGGTAACCCAAATTTCTGTTCGTCCCCAAGAAAATCCTCAAGATCAATACATTCTCCCAGAAGAACGGCCGAAGTTAGCAACCTCCCTCCTCCCTATCCTAACTCCTCTGGTTTTGATTTTTCTGGCTTCCATTGCTAGTTACCCATCCAAACCATTTGGTGAAGGCACCTTACCTGAAGTGCTTACCTTCTTGGGAAGCCCGATCATCGCGCTGTTGATCGGAGCACTGCTTTCGTTTACCTTACCCAAAAAACTAGACCGAAAATTAGTATCTGCAACGGGCTGGATTGGGGAAGCCCTAATCGCCGCTGCACCAGTGATCTTTATCACGGGGGCCGGGGCAGTATTTGGAAAAATGCTGCAGAATTCGGGTATAGGAACGGTAGTCACTGACTCCCTTCAGGGTGCAAATTGGGGGCTATTTCTACCTTTCCTCCTTGCCTTTGGGCTCAAATGTGCCCAAGGATCCACCACGGTCGCCATGATCACTACGGCATCCATCGTCGCACCACTACTAGGCCCTCTTGGACTCGATACGGATATGCTTAAAGTATTTGCTACCATCGCCATTGGATCTGGAGCCCTTGCCATCTCCCATGCCAACGATTCTGCCTTTTGGGTGGTCACGCAACTTTCGGGCATGAGCACCAAGCAAGGCAATCTCTCCCACAGTTTGGGAACACTCATCACCTCTTTCTCTGCCATGGCTGTACTGTACCTGATCAGTTTGGTGATGTCCTAATTCCCTCCTAGGAATCCCATTTAAATTCCTCCAACTCATTTTCCAAAGGGATCAGCCTTTACTTGCGTATTCGTACCTTTGTCAAAATTAATCTCATGCATTTTTCCGACCTAGGTCTTTCCCCTGCACTGCTGACGGCTATTCAACGAGCCAACTACGATTCGCCTTATCCCATCCAGGTGGAGGCTATCCCTGCAGTTTTGCAACAAAAAGATATCCTAGGTTTAGCACCAACTGGCTCTGGAAAAACTGCCGCTTACATCCTACCCATCCTACAGCAACTGCTGCAGCAAGAGGCCCCACGCGATCGCCAGGTGCCCGTTTTGGTGCTTGTACCTACCCGGGAATTGGCTATCCAAGTGGCTGAGGTCACCGAAAACTTCAGTCGCTTTCTCCCCCGACGCATTAAATCTCTAGCCATTTTTGGAGGAGTATCCATCAATCCCCAAATGATGAAACTGGGGGGTGTCGAAATCCTAATTGCCACTCCGGGAAGATTGATTGACCTCGTGGGGCGAAATTCCGTAGGCATCAGCCGTATCCAAACCCTCGTGATCGATGAAGCGGACAAACTCTTGCAAATGGGGTTTCGCGAGGAGATGGATCACCTCCTGGAACTCACTCCTAAAAAGAAACAAACGCTGCTTTTTTCTGCTACCCAGGACCAAGAACTCGCTTCGCTTATCCAGCAACTCCTAAAAAATCCTATTGAAATTCAAGTTGCACCAACAGATTTCACCCCTGACGCCATCCATCAGGAAGCCTATCGCGTAAGTCCAGAAACCAAAGGGCCATTTCTCCGCCAACTCATTCAGTCTGGAGATTGGAAACAAATCCTAGTCTTTGCCTCGTCCATCCGCACTGCGGATAACCTAGTCGTGAAATTGAATAAAAATGGCATAAACGCGGTCGCATTTCACGGCGACAAAAGCCAAGGAGCACGTACAGAAGCCCTGGCCAAGTTTAAGTCTGGAAAAACCAGGGTGCTGGTCGCTACCGACCTCGCAGCGCGAGGCATCGATATTCAGGGATTGCCCCTAGTGATCAACTACGAACTGCCCCGCTCCCCAAAGGATTACATCCACCGCATTGGACGTACAGGCAGAGCAGGAGCCACTGGGCATGCGATTAGCCTCATTACCCCAGAGGAGCAGCACCACTTCAAAGTCATTCAAAAGAAGATGGGAAAATGGGTCACCTTGGTCCCAGCAGAAGCCTTCGGTAAACCAATCGATTTACCGAACCCAAGTGAGGATTCAGAAGCCTGAGAACTTACAAAAACTCCCAAACACTCCGGTAAGTACCTTTTTCTTCCACATAGCGAAGCAGCGCATCGAAAAATTCATGTTGCGCCAAGGTGCTGCTATCTCCTACCAAAATTAATTTTCGCTTGGCGCGAGTGATTGCTACATTCATTCTACGCTTGTCCGACAAAAATCCAATTTCCCCCCGCTCATTGGAGCGTGTCAGGGAAATCAGCATCAGATCTCGCTCCTGCCCTTGAAACCCATCCACCGTGTCGATGGTAATCAAGTCGGAAAAAGCCTTCAGATTGGGAAAGGCATAAGTATCAAAAATCAAGTGACGCAAGCGCCGCACCTGTGCAGAATAAGGTGCAATCAAACCAATGGTCCAGCCTTTTTCCTTAAACAACCCATAGCCAATTCGTAAGATCGTATCGTTGAGGTACTGACATGCAAACTGGGCTTCTTCAGGATTAAAGGTACTCAAACTTTCCGCCTCCGCTTGTTCGGTATAGCCCGAACCAGCCGTATCCACCCATTCAAGGATGGCCTCCTCGCCTCCAAAGGGATGGCTCAGCGTATTGGCTGCAGCTTCGAGTTTACCTTCGTAAAATTGTGCATTCGAAAATCCCATGATGACTTCCGGCATGCGGTACTGCACTTGCAGCAGTTGCGCAGCACTTTCATGACGCTGAATTACCTTTTCAAACAAGGTGGTAGCCAAGCCTTGATTAGCTGCTTCGAAGGACTTGATAGTCGGAGGCAATTGGCAGTGATCCCCAGCAAAAACCACCCGCTTCGCCTTCAAAATCGGAATCCAAGTTGCCGCCTCCAATCCTTGGGCAGCCTCGTCGATACAGACTAGATCAAATTGCATGCCTTTGAGCGCATGCGAACCCGCACCCACTAGCGTGGAGGCAAAAACCTGTGTTCTCTGAAAAACATCCGTTCGAATGTACTCTTCCAAGTGCTCAGCAGCCTCCCGAATTCGACTGACCTCCTGGTACATCAACTTGCGCTGCGCCCGTTCTTCGGGACCAAAATTTCGCTTGTACTGCTTGGCTAGCTGCAGGTAGCTCTCTGTTTCTTTGCGCAATTTCCGTAGATCCCGGTAGCTATCGTGCAAGGCAATCTTCGCATCAAGGGTCTGGTTCAAGATCTTTTCCTCCACACGTGCTGGATGCCCAATGCGAAGCGTCCCAATCCCTCGGTCCACCAATTTTTCCACTAGCAGATCTACCGCTGCATTACTAGGAGCGCAGACAAGCACCCGCTGATTTCCGCTGACGGCACGTTCAATGGCTGCCAATAAGGTGGTGGTTTTGCCAGTGCCTGGAGGGCCATGAATCACCGCAAAGTCTTGCGCTTCCTCCACCTTTTGACAGGCGAGAACCTGACTGTAATTTAAATTAGGAAAGGTAAGTTCGGGAGATGATTTAAATTGAGGACTGGCTTCCCCGTACACCAAGTCTCGAAATCGGAGGACTTGGGGATGCTCGGCAGCCATCACTTTTTTCAAGGCCGTCTCCATCTCCCGGTAGCTGGCCTCATCAAACAATAAATCCACCCCAAGCCTCCCAGACTCCATCCAATCGGGCACCTCATCGGCCTGAAGAGTGACGGTCAACGTATCTTTTTTGGCTTGATTAACTACCCCATTGACCCGAAACTCAGGGCTATGGTATCCATCCTGCGTAGAAAAAAAAGTAACTGACTTACCCGAGGAAAAGGAAGATGGGTACTGCGTATCCGTCCGCTCCACCTCGATGATGAGCCGCTCCCCCATCCCAATCTTCGTCTTTTTAAGTAAAATAGGATGCCAGGTAATGCCCTCCTTTTTTTTGTCGGCCACTGAAGTATGGAGAAACTTTTTCTTGTACTGAGCCAAATCTTCCTGCCACTCTAGTTTGAGCAGCTTCAGACCTTGCTTGAGTTCGTCGAGGGAATTACGCATGAATTGATGTACTTTAGCCTAGTAACACGCTCCTAGTCCGAGTGTTTTTGCTCTTTAGCCCCTGCGAATGAATTTTCTTGCACATGCTTATTTATCGTTTGACCAGGATGAAATCTTGATTGGCAATTTCATCGCGGACTTTATTCGGGGAAAAGAAATTGAAAATTACCCAAAAAAAATTCAAGTCGGCATACACCTCCACCGAGCCATCGATACATTTACGGATTCACACCCCCTAGTCAAGGAGGTACAAACTCATCTGCGTCCCCGATTCGGACATTATGCACGGGTGATCAGCGATGTGTTTTTCGATTATTTTTTGGCCAAAAACTGGGACAAATACACATCCCTTCCCCTAGAAACCTTCAGTCTGCGGGTGTATCAAACACTTCAATCTTCAGCAGCCCCACTACCGCCCTCCTTTTTGCGCATGCTGTATTGGATGGAACAGCAAAATTGGTTGTATGCTTACCGAAACCTAACAGGCATACAGCAAGCCTTGGATGGATTGACCCGCAGGGCCACCTTTGACTCCAAAATGAATGCCGCTACCGAGGTGCTCCGTGAAAAAGAAGAAGAAATTGAAGCCCTCTTCTTCGTTTTCTTCCAAGATTTGGAGACTTTTGCACAAGCCACGCTAGCCACCCTTTCCCAGACCCATGATCCTGCTTAAACCCAAACTATCCACTTACATCTCTTTAGGAGCCGTACTATTTTTTTTACTGCTAGGACTGGTCCTGATTTTACGGGACTTTGCCTACAGCAGAAGTTATGACTTGTGGTTTTACTTGCTAGCAAGTTCCCTGATCACCCTCGTGCTCTTGATGCTTTTGGTCAAAATGATGGCTGGATGGCGATTTATATCCGCAGGAAAAGAAAACGTAGTGATCAAACTTCCCCTTCGCGGCAGCACCAAAATCTATCCGGTTGCTGAGATTTTAGCTTGGGAAGAGGAAACCGTCCTTGCCAATAAACGGGAATTCAAACAGGTAACCCTGGTATTTCAGGATCGGAATTCCATTTCGGTTTCCAACCACGAGCACGAGTCCTACACCGAATTCATCAACTACCTCAAAAAGAAAGCGCCGAAGCAACTGGTGAAATCAAAAAAATCTTGAGGTCCCTTTGGCTATAATTCATGAAAAATCTTCCTTACAAACAAAAAACCGAGCTGCGCATTAAAGCTCGGTTTTTTTATGAATCGTATCTCTATTTAATGTCGAATATCGAACGCCGAAGGATGAATGAAGAAGTTGGGAATCGTGCTATACTTGGTACTTTGTACTTCGTACTTGGTACTTTTTTAATGTCGAATGTCCAACTCCGATGGAAGAATGAAGAAGTAGGGATTCGTGCTGTACAATGTACCAGGTACTAAATAGTGATTCGGGTTAGAGCAGAATTCAAACTACAAGAATACACTACTTGGTACTTTGTACTTCGTACTTGATACTTGATACTTTTTTTAATGTCGAATACCCAATTCCGATTGATGAATGAAGAAGAAGGTTTGAAGTCACAGCAATAGGCTGTGGACCGTGGTCTGTCAATAGTTAGCAATAACCTATTCCCACTCAATAGTTGCCGGTGGCTTGGAGGAAATATCATACACGACGCGGTTGACTCCCTTCACACGATTGATGATGTCGTTGGACATCTTGGCAAGGAATTCATAAGGCAAGTGAATCCAGTCAGCAGTCATCCCATCAACGGAACCTACAGCACGAAGCGCCACTACCTTTTCGTAGGTACGTTCGTCTCCCATCACCCCTACCGATTGGATAGGAAGCAAGATAGCGCCTGCCTGCCAGACCTGATCGTACAAACCATGATCCTTCAATCCTTGAATAAAAATGTAATCTACTTCCTGCAGGGTCTTCACCTTTTCTTCGGTGATGTCCCCCAAAATTCGAATCGCTAGTCCTGGCCCAGGGAAAGGATGTCTGCCAATGATTTTTTCTGGAATCTCTAAGGCACGACCTACCTCACGAACCTCGTCCTTAAACAAGGTATTTAGCGGCTCCACTACGGATAGCTTCATAAAATCTGGAAGACCGCCCACATTGTGGTGGGATTTGATGGTGGCCGAAGGACCTTTGACCGAAACGGACTCAATCACGTCCGGATAGATGGTGCCTTGGCCAAGCCACTTTACGCCATCAATCTTATGTGCTTCGTCGTCAAAAACTTCAATAAATACGCGACCAATGGCCTTTCTTTTTGCCTCTGGATCGGTAAGACCTGCCAGGGCATCGTAAAAACGCTGCTTGGAATCTACACCAATTACATTCAAACCTAGGTGCTTGTACGAATCCAACACCTCCTCGTATTCGTTCTTTCGCAACAAGCCATTGTCTACAAACACGCAGGTCAACTGATCTCCGATGGCTCTATGGATAAGGGTAGCAGCCACAGAGGAGTCAACTCCACCTGAAAGGCCCATCACCACTTTATCGGCTCCAATTTTTTTCTTCAAATCCGCAACAGTGGAATCAATAAAGGTATCGGAGGTCCAGTCCTGGCTGCATCCACAGATTCCCACTACAAAATTTCGAATTAAGTTTTTGCCTTCTAGGGAATGGGTTACTTCAGGGTGAAACTGGATGCCGTAGGTAGACTCACCCTTCACTTTGAATGCCGCCACGCGGACAGATTCGGTACTTGCGATTACTTCAAATCCTGCGGGAACTTCCTTAATGGTGTCTCCATGAGACATCCATACTTGGGAACCGTGGGTCATTTCTTTCAGCAAATCCTGATGCAAATCAATCTGGTCAAGATTTGCTCGGCCATACTCTCTAATGGTCGATGGCAATACCTCTCCTCCGTACTTGCTGGCTAGCAATTGAGCCCCGTAGCATACGCCCAACAAGGGTAATTTACCTCGAAACGCATCCGTATTGACATCAGGAGCACCTTCGTCACGTACCGAGCAGGGAGACCCTGAAAGGATAATTCCTTTGATATCAGGAGTAAGTTCAAGAACCTTGTTGTAGGGGTGAATTTCGCAATACACATTGAGTTCGCGCACGCGTCTGGCAATGAGTTGGGTGTATTGGGAACCGAAATCGAGGATGAGGATTTGTTGAGCCATGCGCAAAGGTAAGCACTGCTACCCGCTTGCTAAAACCAAAGGAGAAAATTTTAAATCGAAGCCCTAATCCAGCCTCTTAATCCCAAGAATTTCAATGGGTTAACTTAAAAATAAATGAAAGGGATACGGATAAGATCGGGACTAGCAAAGGTTAATAATAACAAGCCATACCTAGGATCTTGTTCCCTATTCTTTTTCTTCTTCCCCAAAAAGAGTTTGTAGTGAAACTGCATCAATTCCTTTTTCTTCTTGCAGAAATTTTCCAAAGATAGCCGTGCTCCCATGCGTCAAATACACTTTTTCGGCTTCGGTGGCCTGAATTGCTGAGATCAATCCCTTCCAATCCGCATGGTCTGAAAGTACAAATCCACGATCGAGTGAACTCCTGCGACGAATACCACGTACATTCATCCAGCCTGAGCAATTGGCCGTGCGGTACGGGGCAAAACGATTCATCCAAGAAGTATTCATGACTGCGGGGGGAGCAATAATGAGTGCTCCTTTAAAGGCTGACTTGGGCAAGTCTTGGTTTACACGGGTAGCCTCTGGAAGTATAAGTCCATCCGCTGCCAATGCCTCGTTGGTATTCGCTATCACCCCATGCACAAAAATTTCCCCAATTTCGGGTTGCAGGTGGGTCAAGACGCGCTGGGCTTTGCCCAGGGAGTAGGCGAAAATCACGGAATTAAGCCCCTGCTCTGCATTGCTCTTCCACCAATCGTTGATTTGTTTGAAAACTTCTTCCTGCGGTTCCCAGTCGTAAATCGGCATCCCAAAGGTACATTCGGACACAAACTCATGGCATTTGACTGGTTCAAAGGGAGTAGAAAGCCCATCATCCTCCACCTTGTAATCCCCACTGACTACGGCCACTTTTCCTTGGTATTCGAGACGTACCTGGGCCGAACCTGGGATATGTCCTGCTGGATGCAAGGAAATTTGCACGCCCTGAATTTGAATGGGTTCACCATACCCTATGGTCTGCAAGTTGATGTCCTTTCCTAGGCGCAACTTCATCACTTCTCGGGACTGATGGTGTGCCAGGTACTGTTTCATCCCTCTGCGGGCATGGTCTGCATGGGCATGGGTGATTACTGCCTTTTTTACAGGCCGCCAAGGGTCAATAAAAAGGTCTGCAGGAGGACAATACAGTCCGGAATCGGTGAGTTCAAGGATAGTCAAGACTTGGTAAATAAACCCATACTTCCGAATACAAGCAACTTAAATTTTGGAGGGATAAATCCCTGACTTGGGGTAGGAAAGTCTGCCTAAGGATTGCCCTTGGTGGTATTCATCCAAGCCCGTCACGGATACGGTTCCCAGCGCATCGTAATCGAGCGTACCATCTTCTCGCAGGCCTTTTTCGGCTACAAATACCTGTTCGATTCGCGCGATGACCAATACCGTTTGGTTGATTTGGAGTGTTTGTACTTCTTCAAGTAAACAGCCGAGTTGCACCGGGCTACCTTCTACAAATGGAGCAGTAAAACCCTCCTTTCGCTCTTCTTTCAAGCCCGTGGCTTCAAACTCGCTTCCCTCCCAATTCGCCGCCGTCCAATGGGCTTGGACATGCCATTCTGGAAGAACTTGATTGAGGGTGAAACTTCGAGTTTCTAAGATGTTTTCCAAAGTATCCCGCTTCACGGTATGGGGGCGAAAAAGGACCCCAATTAGCGGAGGTGCAGCACCGAGATGGATGATTTGCGAGAAAAGGGCAAGATTAGTTACACCAGCAGCATTTTGAGTACCGATCAACTGTAGAGGCTTGTATCCGGGCAGGCAATTGATCAGATTTCTTCGCAAAGAAGCATCCAACTGCGCCAGTTGCTCCGAATCAAACTGCCCCATTAGGACAAAATTGCTGCCTCTAGGGTATCGCAGTACGCAATATCCAACTGGTCGATGATGTTGTCTGGGTACTGGGTAAGGATTTGTGCTTTGGCGATTTGAACCATCTTCTCAAACCACTTTTCGGCAGGGAGAATTTTGCGGTGCGTCTTCACTCCATAACCGAGCATCTCCTTTTTCCAATGGATAAAATACCATTCCATGGTCGGCTGATGGAAGGCTCTCAAGGCGCGCTTGTCAAAAATAAATTTAGTGAAGTCTCCTTCTTTTACGAGTTCTCCGATATCGGTGAAAATCTCCTTAAAATCCTCAATGGGCACGTAATCGGTGAGCAATTCACAGATCACAATCTTTCGAACAGGATTGCTCCAAACTCGGGCATACCGCTGCTCAAAAGCAAGATCAAAGTCCATAATACCAGGATAAGATAGCGTATCGTTCATGTCTAGTAGGATAGATTTAGTAAATTGTTTTTCTAGGTGAAGAAGTGGCTTGAGACACTTCTTCCTTGACTTCTGTCAATCGAATCTCCAAGTTGGATGCATACTCCAAAGTCGTACGCATCATGTCTTGTTGGGATTGAATCTGCTCTTTCAAACGTAGCAGTTCTTGATTGACCTCAGTCAATTGTTGTTCGTAATACAACTTCAGCCTTTCCTTCTCCAGTTGGGCCTTAACCAATTCTTCCTTGAACAGTAGAAATGATTCAGGAGGTGTCTTCATAATCACAATGCTTTCTTCTCGGGACCATACCCGTACACACTACAAAAATAGGAGTAAAATTGTTTTAATTTATTTTAGATGTGACATTCCTCCATCCACATGAAGGATTTGTCCTGTCAT
>CANGYY010000028.1 GCA_947458585.1 Cyclobacteriaceae bacterium
TGTAAACGTTTTCAAAGTAAAGCATTAAATTTGCGCAAATTTCTCCGGTATGGCAACTTTCTTCATCACACTAGGTTTCATCGCCCTTTTCTTCGTTTTGATGTCCGTAAGGCTGATTTTTCTAAAAAACGGGGAGTTCAAAGGGACCTGTGCTTCGCAAAGTCCTTTCCTCAACAAGGAGGGGATCACCTGCAACCTCTGTGGAAAAACAGTAGATGCCACAAGCAACTGCGCCAACCCGGACAATGAGGTGGACAAAGTGATGGCCAAATTCAAGTAATCTTTTCAAGCGTAGCCAACTATTTTTAACATACAAAACTATTATTCGTGTCACTAATTAAATCTATCTCTGGTATACGAGGCACCATCGGCGGCAAGCCAGGCGAAGGTCTCACTCCCATTGATGTGGTCAAATTTACCGCTGCTTATGGGGCTTGGGTACTCGAGCAAACCGGCAACCCTAAGGTAGTCATCGGTAGAGATGCACGCCTTTCTGGGGACATGGTTTCCCGATTGGTAGCGGCTACTCTTCAAGGCTTGGGCATTTCGGTCATCGACCTAGGCCTCAGCACTACCCCCACGGTAGAGTTTGCGGTACCAAGAGAAAATGCCGGCGGAGGAATCATCCTCACTGCGAGCCATAACCCTGCCCAGTGGAATGCCCTCAAACTACTCAATGCAGTAGGTGAATTCATATCAGACGCAGAAGGCAAAGCCATTTTGGCCAAAGCCGAAACAGAAGACTTTACCTTTGCTGAAGTACGTAAACTTGGGAAATACACCGAGATCACGGACTACATGGATCGACACATACAGCATGTGCTCGACTTGGAACTCGTCGATGTAGCGGCCATCAAATCCCGCAATTTCAAGGTAGTCGTGGATGCAGTCAACTCTACCGGAGGCATCGTGGTTCCTAAACTTTTACGCGCACTGGGCGTCAGTGAAGTGGAAGAAATGTTCTGTACCCCAGACGGCAACTTCCCACACAACCCCGAGCCCCTTCCTGAAAACCTACGCGACATCGCCAAGAAATTGGAAAAAGGAAATTTCGATCTAGGCATCGTCGTGGATCCAGATGTAGATCGCTTGGCGCTTGTCAATGAGGACGGATCCATGTTTGGCGAAGAATACACCCTGGTTGCAGTCGCTGACTACGTGCTTTCTCAAACCCCTGGCAATACCGTTTCCAACCTTTCCTCTACACGAGCACTACGCGACGTGACCGAAAAGCGAGGCGGAAACTACACCGCATCTGCAGTGGGTGAAGTCAATGTGGTCAACCAAATGAAGGCCGTGCAGGCAGTCATCGGTGGAGAAGGCAACGGGGGCATCATCTACCCAACTTCCCATTATGGACGGGATGCTTTGGTGGGCATTGGGTTATTTTTGACCCACTTGGCCAAGTACGGCAAGTCCATCTCCATGCTTCGCGCTACCTACCCGAGTTATTTTATTTCCAAAAATAAGATCGAACTTACCCCCAACTTGGACGTGGATGACATCCTACTCAAGATCAAGGCCCAATACAAAAACCATCCCATCAACGATTCCGATGGAGTGAAAATTGAATTTGAAAAGGAATGGGTGCATCTTCGAAAGTCAAATACTGAGCCGATTATCCGGATTTACTCAGAGTCTGACTCAGAAGCCAAAGCAGAACACCTTGCCAAAAAAATCATGCAAGACATCAAAGAGGTGGTGAATGCCACCTTGAGCTAAAGCAGGTCTTAATTTGCCAAAAAGCACACTATGAAGCACGTGTACCTCGACAATGCCGCCACCACGCCCATGGACGATCGCGTGATCGAGGCCATGCTTCCCTTTATGCGTGGCCACTTTGGCAATCCTTCCTCGGTGCACAGCCATGGAAGAGAGGTACGTACTGCAATCGAAAAGGCTCGGAAAAAAGTAGCAGAATTGCTGAATGCGAGCCCCTCAGAGATTTTCTTTACCTCCGGAGGCACAGAGGCTGACAATACTGCCCTGGTATGCGGAATAGAATCTCACGACATCAGCCATGCCATCACCTCTCCCTTGGAGCACCATGCGGTACTCCATACCCTAGAGATGCTCGCCAAAAAAGGCAAAATCCAACTGAGCCTTTTGGATGTCAATGAAAAGGGGGAGATCGATTTGCAGCAATTGGAGTCCCTCCTCCAAGCCCATCCCAAAAGTTTGGTATCCCTCATGCAGGGAAACAATGAGATTGGCAACTTAAATGACCTAGAGCGAATAGGAACCCTTGCGCGTACTTACGATGCCTTCTTCCACTCGGACACGGTGCAGACCATGGGCCATTATGCCCATGACTTGTCTCAGCTTCCTGTGGACGCCTTGGTGGCCGGAGCACATAAGTTTCACGGTCCCAAAGGAGTCGGATTTCTCTACGTCCGGAAAGACAAAAAAATTCACCCTTTCATCCACGGCGGTGCGCAGGAGCGCAACATGCGGGGAGGAACTGAAAATGTGATTGGCATTATCGGTTTGGCTAAAGCACTGGAAATTTCCCTCGAGGAACTTACCGCTCACCGCAGCCATATCGAGAAGATTAAGGGCTACTTCGTAGAAAAACTGAAGCAAAACATCCCAGGCGTGGCTTTCAATGGCTGCTCGGCAGACCTGGAAAAAAGTTTGTATACCGTACTCAACGTCAGCCTTCCTCCATCCGAGTCCAATCGGGGCATGCTCCTGTTCCACTTGGATTTAGAAGGAATCTCCGCCTCGGGAGGCTCAGCCTGCAGCTCTGGTGCAACTGTGGGGTCCCATGTATTGCGAGCCCTCCACCATCCTGCAGAACGCGACGCAGTGCGCTTTTCCTTCAGCCGCTTTACGACACAAGAAGAGGTGGATTATACGGTAGAAAAATTGAAGGGATTGTATTCCGATTAAGGGGTTCTAAGTCGAGAAAATTATTTATTTCAAAACCTATTGCTCCTCTGGAGTAACTATATTTTTTTCATTCAAGCTCTATTTACATTTCGCACCTCTGGAGCTCTGGGAAAATGGTCGGTAGGGTTTTTCTATTAACATATTACCCCTCTGGGGTAATTTTTTTAACCTCCATTGCCATGAAAGTATAGGTACACATTTCAAAATAAGGGGGATACATGCTCCGGAGGAGCATTAGGATAATAGAAATCCTGCCGAAAATTGTCCGTCGCGCTCCGGAGGTGCGCAATACTAAAAAATCAAAAATTATACCTCCCTGGAACGAATAAGTCATTTAAAATTATTGTCTATTTACCGCCTGCCTTCGGCAACCCTTTATCAATTTTTTAGTCTCGCAAAGGCGCTAAGCCGCAAAGAAATCCGACTTTTCCCATTTTACGTGAAAGGTTGACAAGCCTCAACAATTCCTTTGCGCCTCTGCGTCCTGCCTGACGGTAGGCAGGCTTTGCGAGAAAAATCAAACCCTTAACCTGCCGCAGGCAGGTCATTTAGAATTATTGTCTATTTACCGCCTGCCTTCGCTAACCCTTTAAAAATTTTTTAGTCTCGCAAAGGCGCTAAGCCGCAAAGAAATCCGACTTTTCCCATTTTACGTGAAAGGTTGACAAGCCTCAACAATTCCTCTGCGTCTCTGCGTCCTGCCTGACGGTAGGCAGGCTTTGCGAGAAGAAAAAAAGAATATCCGCCGCAGCGGACAGCAAAAAGTCTCCAAAGCTCCAGAGGAAGTTTACCCCGCAGTATTGCGGGGCGAAATAAATAATTAGAGCGGTAGATTAATGCCAGTCCGTTTATTTTGCCGGTTTATACCCCTTTGCGTAGGGCGTCCAAATCTCGTAGATAGGCTGTCCTTGGGAGCTCAAGCCACTGTGGTGCCATTCTCCATCGATGACCTGGTAGTCAAAGCCAAGGCTTGCGCCCACGCGAGAATTGTCTCTGGAGAAAAAGGTGATGGTTTCCACATATTTCCCCCCTTGTGCGCTGTAGGTTCCTCCTCCCGTGCCCGAAAACTCCCGAGTTTCAGAGTTGAAGGCCACCCACTGGAATCTACCTCCACTGAGAATTTTGATGGTACGTCTGGCCCCAGGGGTGGAGCGTTGAAGTTGATCCTCACGTTTTCTTCCCGTAATCACCCAGTTGCCCGTAAGGTCATCTTTGCTATCCGATAGGCGCTCCCAGGTTTCTACAAGAGGGCCTTTGGGGGTGGTGCCTGATACCGTCAGCCGGTTTCCTTGAAGACTTACTTCAAAGGAAGTGACCATCCCTACGATTTCTGGGTTGAGCGTAAAAAACTCCAAGGTCTCCTGAAGCTTCCCGGAAGTCATTGAAAAAGGTCCTCCACCTGCACCTACAAAGGAGTTGTCTGCCAGATTCTTGACTCCAAAGGCAAAGTAATTGTCTTGATAGATTTTGATAAACTCTTGGCCGGTGACTGGAACTTGATTTTGACTTACCAATTTCCAGGCGCCTTCCACCTGTTGGGCGGCAAGGGAAAAGGCAAAAAACAGAAGGGGTAGCAGGAGGATTTTTTTCATGACAGGTTAGGGAATTGGCGATAGAAGATGGAAATTGAAAAAGATTCCATGAAAAACCAAGCACTCTTTTTTTAGCAAAAGAACCTTCCCTTTCCTCCCATGCATACCTTCCAATTTGGCAGCAGCAAAGAAGATGTCCTCCAGGCCATCCCTGAACGCAAAATCAAAAAATTGACTGCTGGGGAGAAGCGCCTGGCCATCCTGCGCATTGGCGAACTCTTCCATGTATTTGATGCCCAATGTCCACATCGCGGGGCAGACCTAAGCCAAGCCAACATCAATGGCGCCGGAGAGCTTATCTGTCCTCTCCACCAGTACCGCTTTGACTTGAAGACGGGAGATGTGCGGTCAGGATACTGCACTGTGCTACCCGTGTACCGCAGCGAATTGACAGCCGCAGGACTCCAGATCTACCTTCCTTAATGCAAGGGAGCACCATTGGGAACTGGCTGGTCTGCAGTGGCAATCCAAATTCCCCCTTCCGTGCTTGAAAATCCCGTAATGAGTACCTCAGACATGAAGTCTGCCACCTGACGTGGGGCAAGGTTGCAGACACAGAGTACCTGCTTTCCGACTAAGTCTTCGGGTTGGTAATGAACCGTAAGCTGGGCGGAAGATTTTTTGATCCCGAGTTCTGGACCAAGGTCTACCCATACTTGATAGGCAGGTTTTCGGGCTTTTTCAAAAGGCTCCACCCGCAGCACAGTTCCTACTCGAAAGTCTATTTTTTTGAAATCTTCTAGGACAATCGTTTGCATTGCTAATATATTTTCTATTTTTAAGGACGTTTTTCGAAAGCTAACCCGTATTTCAATAAATTATGTGGAACTGTTCAAGAATATTTGCTGCTAAAGTTGCCCTGCTCAGCATGGCCGCTTTCGGCTACTTGCTCCTCCCATCTGAAGCATGGGCTCAGGAGGAAAATACGAAGAAACCCTTCGAAAAACCCATATCAGAGGAGTCTAGCGCCCTTCCCGAAGCTGGAACTGCCACTCCACTAACCGTCCAAAAGGCGGCAATTGTGAAGCCAGGCGTACCGCTACCCTTACCTAAAAAGGAAGTTCCGAGTGGCGCTCATCTCCAGGAAAGAGAATCCAAAAAGAACGATTCCCCCTCTACCTTATCCTTCAATATCTTTTTATACATCGTAGATAAGTTTAAGGAGGATCAGGATAATTAAAAAAAAGAGGAGGGATAACCCTCCTCTTTTTTTTTAATTCGATGCAATAAAATCTTCGAGGTCCTTCAAACTGATCTTCCCTTCGTAATAGGCTCGCCCAAAAACGGCTGCCTGAAGACCCAAGTCACGCAATCTTTTGAAATCATCGATGCCGCGAACCCCACCAGAGGCGGCAATGTATAGATTGGGAAAGCGATCCACTACTTCTTTGTACAAGTCAAAATTTGGGCCTTCCATCACGCCATCACGGGTGACATCGGAACACTTGACATGCTTGAGCCCACGATCGTAAAAAAACTCAATGTGATCAAATAGATCTAGTTCTGTTTTGGTGAGCCAGCCCTTGATTTTGATTTTGTAATCGTTCGGGTTGGTATCTGCCGCCAAGTAAATTTTTTCGCGCCCATAGGAAAGGATGAATTGGGCAAAGCGCTCCGGGAATCTAGCAGCCGCAGAAGCAATGGTCACTGTTTTGGCACCAAACTCAAAGCACTTAATCACATCCCCATCGGTGGAAATACCTCCAGTAAAATCCACTTCCAAATCAGTATAGCCCGCAATGGCTTCCAAAATGTTGTAATTTTTGGGTTCACCCCTTCGAGCCCCATCCAAATCTACCAAGTGCACCCGCTTGATGCCAATCCCTTCGAAGGCCTGTGCAATCTCAAGGGGATTGTGGGAGATGACCTCTTCGGTAGCAAAATCGCCCCGCTTAAGCCGCACACACTTGCCGTTGATCAGCCAAATGGAAGGAATAATTTCAAACATGGTGGTAGTAAATGGAAGAATACGTGTGAAAAATTGAACTCAATGATTTAAATATACAATCCTCCGTGTTTTTTGAAAGCAGAACGCCCGAAAAAATTGCAATTATTTTTACAAACCCCCTCTAAAAATGACGCTCTTTTAATAATTCGTGTCAATTTTCATCAATACACTAATTTTCCAAGACGTCCTTGGCCTCCTGAAGCCCAAAGTACTTTGCCGCCTGGCGCCGCCTTGACAGCGTGGTAGCCTATCTTGGATAAAGGCTGCCAACTGTGGGCTCCGTCGGTAGAAAAGTCCGAACCGCCCGGGCCTACTGCCACTACCCAGCCTTTGTCTTGAAGATGCGCCACTCCAGAACGGTAGCCACTAGGACCCTCGCTGGTAGAAATGGTTACCTCCCCAAGAACTAGTAATGCATTGGCAATCCGATTTTCAGGCTTCAAGTAATCTCCTCCCACCAACACCAATCCTCCTTCTCCAGGTAGTGAGGTGGCGGCAAAAACTCCCTGAGAAGGCTCCCCTTGGAGCATGTCTGTTAATTCACGCACTGTCCAAGATTGGGAGGCTAGGGTATAGCGATGCAGACGCGACACGGTACCGCCCGTAGCAAATACCAGCCCCTCGAAATCAGCCAGCAGCGATGAAGCGCTAGCCGCAAAGGCCGCTTCTCCGATCACAGCATCTGGTAGATTGGCTAAGGAATGCCAACTTCGGCCTCCATCAAGCGTCTCCAAGATCATCCACTTCCCGCCTATGGGATCTCCCAAGACATAGCCACGCTGGGCATCTACAAATTGGATCGCATCAAAAAAGGCTTCTCCTCCTTCCTGATGTACTTTTTCCCAAGTCTTTCCTCCATTCGCTGTTCGGTAGATGACCGCAGGCTGTCCAGCCGAAGCCGCCACCGCTGTCTGCGCATCAAAGGCATGGATGGACCGAAAGTCTACGGTATCCAATCCCGCCACGGTACCGGTCTGCCAGCTCACTCCACCATCCACGGTCTTCAGCCAAGTGCCTCCACTTCCACTAGCCCAGCACACCTGATCCGAAATGGGGGATAAGCCTCTTAAAGAGGCTTTCCCTGGAGATTGAAACTGTTTCCATTCGGGACTTTGGGCAAAACTTAGGGTGGCCCAAAGACAGGCAGTGAGGAGGAAGAGAACTTGTTTCATTTCACATCTACTTTTCGGTAGGCATCTATCAGGGCCAACTCCCCTTCTTTGCCCGGAAGGGCGTTGCCATGCTCCATACCCAAAATGCCGGTAAAACCTTTTTTGTGGATGTACTGGAATACGTTACCATAGTGGATCTCTCCCGTGCCCGGTTCTTTTCTTCCTGGATTATCTCCAATCTGGATGTAGGCAATTTCGGACCAGGTTTTTTCCATGGTCGCAATCAGATTGCCCTCGTTGCGCTGCATGTGGTAAGCATCGTACAGCAACTTGCAAGCTGGGCTTCCCACCGCCCTGCAGATCATGTAGGTTTGATCGGCATGACGGAGAAAAAGGTCCGGATTGTCACTCAAGGGCTCCAACACCATGGTCAATCCATGGGGCTCAAAAATCTCCGCTCCCCGCTTCAGTGCATCGATCACATGACCCGTCTGCACCCCAATCGGCAAATTCCGTTCAAAGTAGCCGGGTACCACGGTCATCCATTTCGCATTGACCCGCTTGGCAGCTTCTACGGATGCACGGCACGTAGCCAGAAAATTGTCCATAAACTCAGGCTTACCGCTGGCCAATGAAACTTTCCAATTGTCGCCTCCATCCACCACAAATACCCCCATGCGCATGCCTAGGTCGGCGAGGGTCTTGCCGATCAATTCCTGCTCGGCAATTGGTCGCTTGAGGAGCCCATTGTCTTCCAAGGAGCGAAATCCCTGATCCGCCATAAAGCGGAGTTCATCCACAACCCCTCCTGGAGCATGCTGCTTAAACATGCCAAAGTGGGGGGCAAAATCTAGTTTAAAGGGTGCTCCTGCCACTTTTCCCTTGGCAAAAGAAGGGAGAGAGAGCATTCCCACTCCACTCATTACCGCCGTACCGAGGCCTAGCCTCTTGATAAATCCTCTTCTTTCCATGGCTTAGATTACTTTGGTTTTTCCAGGGATCGCATGCGGGTAGTAGCCATCTGCATTTGGAAGCAACTTTGGTAGCGCATCCCAAGCGAGTGTATCTGGGAAAAGATCCACCTGGCCATTGAGAGATTCCTCCCAGGTCATCACTTTTCCTGAATAGGTGGCATAGCGACCCATGATGGCTGTCATCGTGGACTTAGCTGCATTCTCTGCATCGGCAAATTTGTACTCTCCCTTCACCAATGCCGCCCAGAGTTCGTCGTGCTCCTGCTGGTAAGGATTGGGTTGGTTTTTACGATCGTGATCGTAAATCACATTCCCCTTCCAGTCGGTGAGCAAGCCGTGGTTGCCTGCACTGAGGTAAGCTTTTCCTTTGGTACCTTGGAAGGTCTCATCCACCCGGTTGGCGGCCCCCGGAAAGTGTCGGCACTCGGAGTGAATCACGCTGCCATCCGCATAGGTGAAGGTCAGGATGTGGTGATCAAAAATCTCCCCATGATCCTTTCCGGTACGCACGGCACGTCCGCCTGTGCCCTCTGCTTTGACTGGATAGCCATTTTTAGCCCAGTTGGCCACGTCAATGTTGTGCACATGCTGCTCTACGATATGGTCCCCACAGAGCCAGTTGAAGTAGTACCAATTGCGCATCTGGTACTCCATCTCCGTTTGGCTAGGAGTCCGTGGCTTCACCCAAACACCCCCATCGTTCCAATACACCTGTCCTCCGACAATATCGCCGAGGGCTCCGTCCTGGATCCGCTTCATGGATTCCCGGTAGTTGTTTTGGTAATGACGCTGCAAGCCCACTACCACGTTGAGTTTTTTGGCTTTAGCTACTTCTGCGGCAGCCAGCACCTTCCGAATTCCGGCAGCGTCTGTGGCTACGGGTTTCTCCATAAAAATCTGCTTGCCTTGACGCACGGCCTCCTCAAAATGGGAGGGGCGAAAGCCTGGAGGAGAGGCCAGAATTACTACATCGGCTTCGGCGATCGCCTTCTTGTAGGCATCAAAACCTACAAAGCGGCGCTCCTGAGGTACATCGACCTTGTCCTTGCCATACTTTTCAATAATCGGTTTGTAGCTGCCTTCGAGTCGATCGCCAAAGGCATCCGCCATCGCCACCAACTTGATGGGATGTCCGGTATCAAAGGCTTGAAATACAGCACCAGTGCCACGACCTCCGCAGCCAATCAAGGCCAGCTTGAGCGTATTTTGTGGGGCGGCATAGGCTCCAGGGATCAAGAAGGAGGGTGCAAGGAGACCTCCTGTCAGCAGGGCGGAGGTCTTCATAAATTCTCGACGGTTGGGATTTTTTTTCATGGGGAGGTGAGTTTGGGTTCAATAATCAACAAGGGGTGCCTGCGTGTAATAGGCGAAAATTTCTTCAGGGGAGGGTGGAATCAAGGGGCGAACGAGTCGCATGCCCACGAAGGGCGCTTCCGGAAACCACCATTGACTTTTGGGAATTTGGGGGTCTATTCGTTTCCATACGGGATCGGAATACTCCCGAAAGGAGGAACCAATACTGGCTTCAGTTGACGCAAAATTTCCCCCTCTCAGAGAATGGGGATAGAGTTTAGTGCCTCGATTCAGCGGATTGCTTGCAGTAGATTTGCTGTAAAAATCAGGAGCGTAGGCGTCAATCACCCATTCGGTCACATTGCCATACATATCGTGCAGCCCCCAAGGGTTGGGCTTTTTGGTTCCTACCACCTGCGTAGTTTGTTTGCTATTGGCAGCATACCAGGCATAGTCTCCTAGGGCAGCAGGATCGGCACCAAAGAAAAACCGATCCTCCGATCCAGCTCTTGCCGCATACTCCCACTCGGCTTCGGTGGGGAGACGGTAGAAAATCCCAGTCTTCAGGTACAGCCAGTGGCAGTATTGTATGGCTCCATACTGAGTCATCCCTACGGCAGGCTTTCCTTCCTTGCCCATGCCAAAAGTCATGTCCAGGTAGGGCAAACTCGGACGCGAAAGTGCATCTACTCGTGCAGGCACCCCACCTTCGGTGATGGTTTGCTCGTACTGCTTGTCCAGAAAAAGTTCAAATGCATCCCAGGTCACCTCATGGGTTCCCATCCAAAAGGCATCGAGCTGTACTTGATGTCGCGGTTGCTGATCCGGGAAAGAGGGGTCGGCTGATCCCATCCAAAAGCTGCCGGCGGGAATTGGGCTCATGTCGAAAGAAACCGATGTTCCACCCAGGGTTTGGGTGTAGGGCTCAAATACAGGAGCAGGATTGAGTTGGAAACTCATCAAACTCAGGAATAAAAGGCCGAGGATTCTTTTCATCAGTTCAGCGGGTACGACATCCCCATGAAAATACACATTTTCTCTCAGCTAGGATAGCGCATGTGATAAATGGTCAAGCAATTTTCCCTGAGGATGGAAAAAAGCCTAACCGGAGGGAAGCGGATGAGGGAGGTTGAAAAAGTAAAGGACTGAGAATCAAAGCCGCTTGACCACTTCTTTTTTGGGCAGTCGCAACGCCCACATGCCGCGCAGATCTCCCAGCGCATAGCCGGTGGCGGGATCTTGTGGGTAAAGCTGCTTGAGTTTGGCGGCAGTTTCGGGAGCGATGTCCTTTTTGGGATCGCCGTGGCAACTTAAGCAGAGGGCATTGGCCATCAAGATGGGTTTGGTGTAGAGCAGGACTTCCCCACTCTCGATTTTTTGGATGCTCGGGTCAGCCAAAATGTTGTTTTCCGCATTGTAAGCATAGGCATCCAGGAGAGGAAGTTCCTGTGCATTGGGGGCATCTGCAGGATTTCTGGGTTGGGAGGATACCCGTCGAAGGGTCACTGCATGTTTGGATTCTAGGGATTTTAAGAGGGGCAAGGCATTGACCTTGCAAAAATCTAAGGCAGCAACAGGTCCATTGGCCACAATCGCCTCTTGCAACTGAGCAGTCAATTGGGCTTGTGCCTCCTGAGTAATGGAATCCCCCCAGACCATCGCCTCTTCCAAAATCGCCACCTCGGTTATTCGCTTCACCTCATTGTTGAGTTGCACCTCATTAAAGGCTTCCTGGGATACCCGCTCCTGGGGACCGCAGGCAATCAAGAGGATTAGTGAGAGGAGGAGGAGGTTTTTCATGAGGTACGAAAGACGAAGTACGAAATACGGAATTGAGTTGTACAATGTACCAAGTACGAAGTACAAAGTAGGGATTCGAGTTTTACAATTTCAAGCGTCTTGATACTTGTTACTTGATACTCTTTCTAATATCGAATGCCGAACTCCGATTGAAGAATGTTGAAGTAGGGATCCGAGTTGTACAATGTGCCAGGTACGAAATCAAGTTTGAGGTACGGAATGGAAGTTAATTTCGAATGTCGAAGAAATCCTGCCTATGGAATTTCGTACTTCGTATCTCGTATTTCCTACTTTGTACATTGTACTTCGTACTTGGTACAAAGTTGTACTAGATACTAGATACTTGATACTTGATACTATTCCTCTCCCCTCACCCGTACGTACTGAAAGATATCGCCTACGGTACCGCGTTTGATAAATCCTCTTTTCAAGATGGCCTCTGGGATGTAGCCGGCTTTCTCAAGTACATTCATGGATTCTCCATTGAAGTCATAGACTTGCGCGAAGATTCGTTGGATATCAAATTTATCGAAGATGTAGTCGGTGTACAGTTTCACTGCTTCGGTGGCAATGCCCTTGCCCCAAAAGGGTTCGCCCACCCAAAATCCCAGCTCCATGTTGGTTCGAAGTTCATCTTTCCCTCGCTCGGCACCGATGGCCCCCGCCAGTCTGCCTTCAAATTCGATGGCAAAGTTTTGTGCGGGATTGAACTTTTGATTGTGCTCGATCCAGTGTCTGGCATCATGAATCGTGTAGGGATGCGGATAGCTATCCCGAAGGTTCATGGCAATTTTTGGATTGTTGGCAATGGGGTACAGTTGATGAAAATGAGATTCATTCCAGGTTACTAATTGGATCTCTCTTTCTCCTTCGATAAGCATGTGGGGTGTAGGTTAACTCGTTCTGCGTGATTTTTCGAATATACGGGCTTCTAGCCTTCTTTACAAGGCCAAAAGGATCAGTCAATGCCTCCCGCCTGCATTTTTTCTAAATTTTCTGCCATGCGGAGGGCAGAGATAAATTCTTCGATCCGTCCATCCATAACCTCGGGTAGGTTGTACACGGTCTTGTTGATGCGGTGATCGGTGACACGCGACTGGGGATAGTTGTAGGTGCGTATCTTGTCGGAGCGATCGCCACTTCCGACCATGGACCTGCGTTGGGCGCCCACGGCCTCGTTGTGCTTGGCTAGCTCGATTTCGTAAAGTCTGGAACGCAGTACTTTCAGCGCCTTTTCAAAGTTTTTGATTTGGGACTTTTCATCCTGACAGGTCACCACCAGGCCGCTGGGATTGTGCGTCAATCGCACGGCCGAATAGGTGGTATTGACCGACTGCCCACCAGGTCCTGAGGAGCAGTAGGTATCCTTGCGGATATCGTTCATGTCTAAGTGAACTTCCACTTCGTCCATCTCGGGAAGGACCGCTACGGAGGCGGCAGAAGTATGCACCCGGCCTTGGGATTCCGTAGCGGGCACGCGCTGTACCCGATGCACGCCTGATTCGTACTTGAGCATGCCATACACATCTGCTCCCGAGACGGTGGCGATGATTTCTTTGTAGCCTCCTGCAGAGCCAAAGGTCAAATCCAAGACGGTCAGCTTCCAATTCTGCATTTCGCAAAAGCGCTCGTACATTCGGAAGAGGTCTCCTGCAAAAATGGCCGCCTCATCCCCTCCAGTACCCCCTCTGATTTCCAGGATACAGTCCTTGGAATCATTCGGGTCTTTGGGAGTGAGGAGCTGCTTGAGCTCTTCTTCGAGGACCACTTTCTTCTCCCGCAACTCATCCAGTTCTGCCTTGGCCATCTCTCGAAACTCCGGATCTTTTTCCTTTTCTAGAATTTCCTTGGAGCTATCAATATTTTGCAGCACTAAGGAATAGGCATCTGCTACGCTCACGAGCTTTTCCAAGTCTTTGTATTCCTTGGTGAGCTTGGCATAGGAGCTCATGTCAGCCATGGAATCGGGCAATATGATGAGCTGCCCTACTTCTTCAAATCGGTCTTTTAGGCTTTGTAATTTCTCGAGCATGGGGAATAAAAATCGCTACAAAAGTACGGCTATATTCGGGGAAGACCGTCAAAACAGCTGAAGAATTTGTGGAAAAATGAAAGGGATTAGGCTTGGATCTTGTAATACACGTACCGCTTGTCCTCTGCCTTTTTTTCCCGGGCGATCAACTCTTTTCCTGCCTGAGCCAGGTACTGCTCGTTGATGTCGTTGATTAGACGGGCACGTTTCATGCGTCTGGAATCAAAGTTTGCCTGGCTGTCAATCCCCAAGAGCTGATCAAGGGCTTCTGTAGTTAAGAGTTGCCCAGAATACGGCAACAGCAACTCCAGGGGTTCGCGCTTTTTAGGAATGGGTGTCTGGTCTACTTCAGTTTTCTTTTTGGGCAAGACCTTTTTTACGACTACCCAACCGAAACCGACTACCACGAAAAAAATGAGGTAGCCCCAAGTATAATTCCCCTCAACTACCGAGGCCTCTTTCACACGAATGGATCCAACCTCCTTGGACTTTTTTCGAATTTCGTCCAGATCCAATACTTTAAGTTGTCCGCTTGGGGTAGGGTAGGTAAGCACATTACCGACTATTTCTAGGTAAGCACCAATTCCCATGTCGATATTTTTCGCATCATAGAAAAAAATCTTACCCGTTTCTTTTTCAATCAGGTTCCAACCAATGTTTTTCAACCCATTCGTAGCCGCCCAAAAGGCATAATCTTGAGTTTGAATAAAATACATCCCTCCCCTTTCAATTAAATCCATCAGGTCCAACCCTTCGATTTGGATTTCAATTTCTTTCCATTCCTTCGTTTTCCAATCCAAAAAATAGCCTTGGGGGGTTTTCATATCCAGGCCTTTTCGTGGGTTAGTTTCTTCTCCAAAAAGTGTGAATATGCCCTTAGAGTTTTGGTACACTCGTGCCGAGTAGTAATCGAGAGGTTGGTTTTTGGTGACTACCAATTCCCAAGAGCCATGCAATTCATCATAGGCAAGGAGATCAAGGTGATTGGTCCAAAAGCCATGTCCACCCAACATGTAGTGGGTATCGTCTCGAACAAAGGCATTCGAACCACAGGTATAGCCTCGGTTAAAATACAGGTATTTATTGACCAACTTATCCCCTTGGATTTCATAGAGGTCAAAGGTGCAAGGGACCTGAACATAGCGCTTGTCGCCCAGTTCATACATAATGTATTGATGGGGAGATCTTGCATAGATCTTATCCAAAGAATCCAACACCGCAATGGGCAGCTGCCCATTCAAAAATTCGGTTCGCTGACTATTTTTCCAAGTAGTAGTAGCGGTACTAAACCAAGTATAATCAGCCGCCTGAATGGCTGAGGTAACTAGTAAGGCAACTAGGATGGGAAAAACTAACCTTATTTTCATCATTCGTTCCATGAAAATTGCTTCCTACTCAATTTTACTAAAAAAAGAAGTCATAAAAAAAGGAGGGGAAAACCGTGACTCCCCTCCTAAAAAAAATAAACAAAAAGCCTTATGACAACTTTCAACTAAGCTACAGCGGAGATGCGATGTCTCTAAAACTTTTCGTGTTAATTAGGTGCTTATTGGCATGTTACGTATTGATACATAGTTTAAGGATTGATCCTTAAATGTCATTTTTGCCTCAAATTACCTGCTTTTGATTAAAATTTCCATTTGATCACCGCTAGTGAAAAATCAAAAAATAAGGAGTTTTTCTAGCGAGAATTGTTCGAAAAAAATCAAATTAAACATTCAAAAAATGGAGATGAGTTAGTTTGCACATTTGAAAAACGCCCTTTAACTTCTTCCAAAAGGCCTCGTCACCCCTTAAGATTTCGAAAACAAGTCCATCTTCTACGCAGCTTTTAAAGAGGGGCACAACTTAGCCCCTACCGAGTGGATGAAGAAGAATGTGTAGCAGGAGGTAATCAAAAAACCCAATGAACGATATCCATTGGGTTTGAGGAATTTGATCCCTTCTTGGTCTGTTTAAATGCCAAAACGAGATTTGACCGCGTTAAAGTTTGTGGAGACTTCCGAAGCGGCTAATGCCCTATTGTACATATTTACGATCGCGTAGTCTCCATAAACACCATCACTCATGTCCCAGCGATGGGCAATGTAGTAGCCAGTAGATGATGCTCTCAAATTTATATTGGTAGTTCTTGTCCCTAATAGCACTCCATTTCGATAAAGTGACAAAACAGAGCCGTTGTAGGTGATCAAAATTTGCACCCAATTGTTTACATCCGAGCCATAATTGGTAGTTGGTTCGAAGGTCGACCAACCCCCCATTGCTGCTGTATAGCGAAAACTATTGTGAGGTGCCCCTGACCAAGCTCTTGAATTAAAAGCCATAGCCATATTTACCGTCCCCCCAGAAACCTTTTCTGAAAAAATACAAGGCGCATAATTTGAAATCGTTACTGGATTATAGTCTCCTTTTGTTCCGGCAGATTTGACCCAAACTTCGACCGTATAGGCAGTTAAATTAGAAAATCCAGTTGACGAAACAGCAAAACCTCCTGTGCTTGGAAATCTGATTACCCCTCCGTCAGTACTTGCAAAAGCACCACTAGTAATTGAAAAACTGGGGACAGCATTCCCGGTCACTAAATTTGTCCAGGTAGAGCCTGTTCTTGGGTAGCTATCCGGATTCCCTGCATCTAAATTTAAAATCAAACCCCCTTGCACAATCGCTGGTGCCTGAAAAGGCGGGGGAGGAGGCGCTTGGTAATTGTTATTTCCTCTGAAAAAAGATTCCTGTGCATGGGATACCAAAGCAGCAGTGAAGAAAAGGAGGGTGAGTAATTTTTTCATAGAAAGTAGTTTATAAACCAAAGGCTGATTTTTGTGCATTGAAGATCGTTGCAAGATCTGCTTGCGTTAAGGCTGATCGATAGACCATCGCTGTTGCTAATTTTCCTACAAATGCTCTCGAGTTAAGATCAAAAGGTTCAGCGCCAATGTAGAATTTTAGGCCAGTAAGGGAAGGATGTGAAACGGTATTCGTCCTGCTCAACCCTGCAGGATTAGTTGAATTGAATAAATAGGCCGTTGCAGAAGTGGAGGTAATCGTGACGGCGATCATAGACCAAGCATTTATGGGTGCTTGCAAACCCGAATCCCATCCCCAAGTAGATGGACTATCATTCCAGGAATACCCAATGGAATTATTTGTGTAAAAATTTAACCCCGTTGCTGGAGCTGTTGCCCCTGAATTTGGGCTCCTACTAAAAATAAGCCCGGTATAATTTCCCTGTATTTGGGCGGGATTCAACCAAGCAATAAATGTCGCGGAAGCAAATGAGGTGATTAAATTTGAGGAAAGCCCATATTTATTGGGGGCAAATGTAAAGCTGGGAGGAGTGGAACTATACGTGGGACTGCCCACCAATGTCGCGGTATTGCTTTGACCGCTTAGATCCGACCAGGAAGTTCCAGATCCGCTGTACGAATTCGCATTTACGTACAATACCAGCCCATTGGTCTCCAATACCGGTGGAGCCACTGGCGCCACATAATTATTATGCCCGCCGAATACCGTTCGCTGCCCGAAGGAGCTGCATGCAAGCACCAGGAAGAGGAGGGTGAGGATATTTTTCATGTTACAAACCAAAGCGGGATTTAGTCAGATCAAAATGGGTAACAACCTCGGCAGAAGTAAGCCCTTTTCCTTTAAAGATTTTTACTAGGGCAATATTTCCTGAAAAGCTATAATATCCATTTGATCCATAGAAATCTCCAATTCGTGAATCTTGCTGAGCTATTAGTGAGCCGGGTAATGAATAGGTTAATTTTAATACCCCGTTCACGTAA
The DNA here is from genome assembly GCA_947458585.1 of Cyclobacteriaceae bacterium. Lineage (GTDB taxonomy): Bacteria > Bacteroidota > Bacteroidia > Cytophagales > Cyclobacteriaceae > Algoriphagus. Next base: position 17,429 of record CANGYY010000028.1, read on the forward strand.
ACGGCTACCGAACCACCTATTCTAGAGACGGCAATATGTTGCCAGGCATTCATGGTAATTGGGAAACTGCCTCCATTTGCATGACTCGTTCCGTTATAGGAATGCAATAAATTCACGTTACTGTTCCAATACTCCATTCTAAATGCCGCATAACTTCCCCCGTTAACATTAAGAGTAATGTATTCTGGGTGGGGATTCGCTGTAGTAGTGTAGGCCCACATTTCTACCGTAAAATCAGCTGCCCCAAAATCTAAATCAGTCGATCTAGGCAAACTCACATACGGATTATACCCTCCACTTCCAGCGTAGGAGCCGTTCCCATTAAATACCAAATAGCCTTGATTAGCAGAATTGTAGGTAACACTATTTACTAACGTGCCATTATTCCCTCTGCCCGATAAGTCAGTCCAGGTGGCGCCAGTCCCAGCATAACTTGCAGAATTCCCTGCATCCAAATTCAAAACAAGTCCTGTGGTCACTAACGAAGGTGGACCCACCGGCGCCACATAATTATTATGCCCGCCGAATACCGTTCGTTGCGCAAAAGTGCTGCAGGCAAGCAGAAGGAAGAATAGGGTGAGCAGGTTTTTCATCATTATTAGACTCTTTATTGATTTTGAATGCATCTCACAGACATTCCATGGGATTTGTAATAGTTTTGATCAAACCAGGCCTGATTAGAACCATTCACTCCGAAATATAGAGCCGCTCCATTAGCATTATTTGGACCTATTGTATATGCAGTTTGTGTCAGATATTGACCATAAGTACCTTTGGCAGTATAACTTGCTCCTCCACTACCGAAGTTTGTCAACATTCCTGGCAAAGTAAGTTTTAAACCATTGGTTTGAAATGTTGCTCCAACATTTGCAATATTTTCGGCTCTCCACTCCGACTCAGTTGGAATTCGGAATCCAGCAGGACATGGATTAGTCGCCGGATTTGCACCGGTCCACAAGGTATTGTCTGGGGTACTCAACCAATCATTTGACCCATCGATAGGAGCAATCCACAAATCAGTGGAGGGCACCGCTGTCGCTGATCTTGTATTGGTAAATCCAGTGCTATTGTTGTTCGTCAAATACTTCGTCTGGTGCCCATCGGCTGGTCTTCCCCATTGGTAATAATCCCCATAGGCTTGCGTATCTGTTGAACTAGTCGCAACTCTGGTAGCCCCTAAATTTCGATCCAACCAGACTCTACCCGTAGCGGTGGTCACTGTGCCATAAGTCCAAGGTTTGGTTACCACTTTTCCTCGATCGTCTACCCCCTTCCCCGTATTTTTGGAGCCATCTCTGCTGATCAAGGTGGTTGATCCTTCGACTACGGCCATACTGCCATCCGCAGTTCTTCCGCATTCGTAGATGCTTGTGTTAGAAGAGGTACTGGTACAAGACCCAGTGGTCACCGCCACTTTATACACTCCGCTGGCTGTAGGGGTGTAAGTATTCGTTGTTGCACTAGGTATCAGCACATTGTCCTTGTACCAAGCGTAGGCCGTGGCGCCCGCAGGGGTCGTTAGGGTAGTTTTGTTGGCGCAGCCATCACCGGTCACCGTGATTGTGGGGGTGGCCCCTGATACCGCTACTGTAATTGAGTTCGAAACAGTTAATGCTGCAGAATTAGCTCCAAAAAAAGCAGCTTTGGAATTAAAATTTTGGACTACTTCAGCTGATGATAAAGCTCTGCTGTAGGACTGGAAAGCGCTGATGTTTCCTTCCCAGGCTAAATTATAGTTCGTAATAGATGCATTATTACCTTCTCCCCCAATAAAAAGTGCAGTAGTGTTAAATAAATTGGGGTCTTTATAAACTGCTGCTCCTTTAAACACACCATCTATATATAAACTGGTGGTATTGGATACCGCATCCACTACTACAGAAAAGAAATGCCAATTGGTATCATTTATAGATGCAGATGTAGGGGTAATGTCCGTTCCATTTAACTTAAACGAATTGGCCATTGCATCGTAGGTGTTCCAAGAAATTTTATTTTGACTGATAAATAAATCAGGACCCCCAGTAGTTGGGCCGGTACCGCTTGCCCCAGCATTAAATAACATCGTACCAGGTGAGTTGTAATTTGTTAAGCTGGAGGTTTTTGCCCATACATTAAATGACATCGATGCACTTTTTGTAACTGGTGCAGAGATGTAACTTAGGCCTTTGGTAAAATTAAACGACTTGATACTACCTTCCGTAGTAATTGCTACACTGCCAGAACTGCCAGTCACGATTGTTCCATTTTTACCATTCACGGTTAAATCCGTCCATGTATTCCCAGAAGTATAACTTGAGGCGTTATTCGCATCTAAATGTTGAATCAACCCACTTGTGACAATTGCATCGCCAGCACTAACTTTAATTACATCATTATTACTTAATGAAGTCGTTGAATAAGTAGAAGAATTCGCTCCAGAAATGGCTATCCCATTTTTATACCACTGGTAGCTTGGAGTACTCGAAAAATTATAGGCAGTAGCCGTAAATGTGACCGAATTGCCTGCACAAACCGTTCCGGATGCACTGGAGGTGATGGTAACGGGTTGTGGTAAAAAAATGGATTGACTCGATTCTAAAGCAGCTTGCTCTGTATTTGATAAACTTTTTGGAAAGATTATGGTCTCTGAAATATTACCAATAAAAAATCTGTTTAAATAAGTGCCTCGTGCGCCTACAAATACTACATCGGTAGGGTCAAACCTATGGTCATTCGTCGCTTTAGTCCCTTTTAAGATGCTATTTACATAAATAGAGGAGAAAGCATCTTGTTGAATCAATGCAGTGACTACTTTGGGGTCAGTCGAATTTACACCTGATAGGGCACCAGTAGTGCCAGATCCATCTACCCAATAACCACTTAACCAAGTACCTGGATCAAAATTAAGCCCCCAACTAAACCCCGCACTGTCGCCTAGTCCACCCACAGAAATGATTCCAGATACAGCATCAACACATGACACATTTTGAGCCACTGCATTTACGGTTGCCCATGATTGTGAAACATAATTAACATTGGAAGATGATTTCAAATAAGAAGTGCTGTTATGAAAATTAATGGTAGGCTGTCCATTCATGGTAAGGATGCTTCCCGCAGTGATGATTTTGGCAGTAGCACTACTGGATAACACATGCACTGCATTTCCACTTTGATCGTACCAAATCGCTACCGTAGCATCCGTGGATCCCGAAATTACCGTGCTTAGTGCATTGGCACTGGCAGCTGCTACTGTTGCATTGTAGGTGCCTACAGCAGCGGAAATTTTAGAACTTAAACTAAACTTTTTGGTACTCGCATCGGGATACACATCGTAAAAAGAAGCTCCCACTTTGACCCTTACCAAAGGACCGGTGTAGCTTGTACTGAGTTGGCGCAAGGAATACGCCACAGATGCTGGAGCAGCATTGGTTAATCCCACATTATCCAGGGTGTTTTGCGCATGGGAGATCAATGCGGAAAGAAGGAAGAGGAGGGTGAAGACTTTTTTCATTGTTTAAAACCCAGAGACAATTGAGGTGACAAAATTGTTGGTACTTCCAGTTAATGCCGTATTAAAAAAGGTCCCAAACCTATTGTTACCGGATTGATCAGCGACCGTCGTTATTGCCGTATTGTTTGCCCCAGCAGTTCCATCGTTAAAATTGTAGTACAGCATCAGCCCGGAACTACCTGTAGCAGATGACCCTTGGTTTGCGGTAATTTGAGTAGCGCTTAGGGCACTGTCCCAAATTCTAAATTCATCAATTGTCCGAGCTACATTAGAGCCCATGCGCAGCGTACTGTTTGTGGGTTTTACAGTGATATTTATGGCAAAAGTGGAAACTAGTACCCCATTGGAGTAGGTTTTTAGATTTGTGCCATCGTAAGTCACTGCCATCTTATAGGTGGTGTTTTGCGTAAGACCCGTCATTAAATAATCTTGGTAGGTAGCATTAAACGTGTAGGAATTTCCATTGTACCAAAACTGTAACTTATCGTTTATTTGGTACACATGCATGTCTGTAGAATATTTTCCTGTAGTAGAAGGATTTCTAAAGAACCAAAGCATTCCATCAGCCCCCCCACTACCAGTTGATTCATCTGTTCTATGGGTCCATTGAATTGTCCAAGAAGTAGGGAGTTGAGAGAGGGTTAGGTTACTTGTTGCTAAATAGTAGTTGGGTAAATTCCCTGAGATATTACTATTTGAGAAACTGAATGATGCAGGAGTAGTCGGAGTGGTGGTCGTAAAATTGACCACGTTGCCGTAGTTTGTCCCAGCACCATTGGTTGCAAAAGCCTTGGCATAATAAGTGGTTGCAGAGGTTAAGCCTGTGACACTACTCGTGTAAGTACCTGCAGCAGCGTTAGATTGAATCGTCGCGGTGGAATAGGTAGTGAAATTTGGATCTGTACCGTAGACCACCCCAAAGCTTGAAGCTATTCCATTCGTAGGGCTAATGGTGCCTCCTAAAGTAGCTGATGTTAAACCGACCGTCCCAGTGCTGGTTGATACACTAATGGTATTGTACCTTTGGCCATAAACATCTCGACCTATTCCTAGATTCAAGCCTCCCTCTGGACTTACCGCAGTAGCTGCGTTTTCGATAGATACCCTTTGGCCAGATGAATTAGGAAATAAAGTAGGACCTGAAATCCGGCTAATTGTACCTTTATTCATGTTCGTCGTATACAAATTCCCACTCGCATCCTTTGCTAAATAAAAGGGGTTAGATGCATTCGCCAGCGTTACATAAGCTTGGGTTACCGTGCCGCTTGAAGTAATTTTGCTGACCGTGTGGTTGTTGTAATTTGCCGTATAAATAGTGCCATTATCATCCAAAACAATCCCTGCGGGCCACACAGAGGTACCTAAAGACCATACATTGGTGACTGTACCACTTGTGTTTATTTTGCTCACTGTAGAAGCCCCCCAGCAACTCACATACAGATTCCCCGAAGCATCAAATACCATAAACTGCGGGTTGGAACTTGCCGCTAAGGTTGCCCAGGCTTGAGTTACGCTTCCGGCCGGAGTTATTTTACTAATCGTATTGTTGGAGTTTGCGCTGTATAGATTTCCTGACGCATCAAATGAAATGGAGAAGGGATTAGCGCCAGTCGCCAAGGTGACCCATGGTTTAGTCACCGTTCCCGTAGCACCTCCTACAGCAGGTACTATTTTGGCAATCTGGTTTGTACTTACAAATGGTGCATACAAATTGCCCGACGCATCCCTAGAAATGGTGTAGGCCTCAGCTCCTAAATTTGCCCAGGTCTGGATCACAGTCCCGCTGCTTCCATCGGATGTGGGCGTAATTTTACTAATTGTATACGGGCTAGGTGCTCCCCTGTTAACCGTGTAAATAACGCCTGAAGGATCGATCACCATCCCATAAGGGCGTGTATTACCTGCTAGCGTAGCCCATGCTTGAGTCACCGTCCCGCTTGGGGTAATTTTACTAATCGTTGAATTGTAATAATTGGACACATACAAATTATTAGCCGCATCCATTACTATGAAAGAAGTCTGAATAGTAGACGCTCCCAATGTTGCCCAGGGATCGGTAACCGTCTGAGCTTTTACTACATGGTTAAATGCAGCTAAAAGTACGAGTAGAAATAGGCCGCTGATTTTCACAATTAATACGCATAATCAAATTGAATTCGATCTCCAGCAACCAGGGCGTAGCTATTGTTATTCGCTGCTGTATAGGTTACTGTGGTACCACTTACCGTGAATGCGCCATTCTTGATTCTCGTTCCATTGATGAACATGAATACTTTTCCTCCTAATGGAGTTTGAGTAAGCGTGAAGGTAGCAGTTGCACCTGTCTGTGTGGTCACATTAAATTCATCGCTATTAAGTCTTACGGTGGAAGCCGCCGCTGCAACCGCTGAAGTCACAAATTGTGTGGTAGCCAAAGCAGTCGTGTTATTTCCTGCCGTTTGAGTAACTCCTGTTGTTCCTGTAGGTAAAGAAGGAGCACCAGTAAAGGTAGGTGAAGCTAAAGGTGCGGCACCAGTAACATCAGCCACCGGTATAGTTGCACTAGCCGTCATTGCAGTAGTCCCCGTTCCTTTTACATAACCTGTCAGCGTAGCCGCTCCTGTACCTCCATTTGCAACCGCCAAGGTGCCGGTGACACTGGATGCAAGGTTGGTAGTGGCGGCTGTTGCTGCCGAACCGTAGCCTTGTCCTACATTCCAAAAGTAATTGCTGCCATCGTAGTAGAAATTGACAATGTCTATGGCATTGGCAGTGGTAGATAAGGCGATGGTGGTGGTAGAACTTGAACCCAATACTTTATTTGTAACAGAGGGTAAGGCTAATGTTCTGCCACCTGTTCCATCCTGAGTCACGACCAAGGTTCCATAGGCACCTGGCGTTGGCGTACTTGAAAAATTAATTGTGCTGTTTTGATTTAAAGTGACACTAGCGTTTAAACCTAGTGCCGGATTCCAATTGATAGTTGATCCTGCGGTTAATCCTTGCGGAGTAGAGGCATAAATGGGAGCAGTTATAGCACCACTCGTTTTTACGGTCGTCACGGATGCATTTCCCAATTGGATGGTATTGCTAGCACTCACTTTTGCATCATAACCAATTGCTGTTGCATTGCTTAAATTATTTGAAGTTACATCTGCGCCTTGACCTAACGCAGTATTATTGTTCCCTGTTGTATTTGTAGATAAGGCATATGACCCAACTCCTGTATTGTTTTGCCCTGTGGTGTTGTTCCATAAGGCTAATGCTCCTACACCTACTAAATAGGTTGCAGCATTTGTTAAACCTGAAGAAGATAGTGCATTAGAACCTATGGCAGTATTGAATGATCCTTTGTTATATTGTAAGGCTTGGTTACCCACTGCCACACTTTGTTGAAAATAATCAGTAGTTGAACCCATCGCATATGTTCCAATAGCAATGTTTTGATCTGTACTGGTTACTCCAGAAAGCGCATTGTACCCTAAAGCAGTATTTTTAGTCCCGCCAGTAAAACTATTCAGTGCACTTACTCCCAAAGCCGTATTGTACTGATAGGCAGTACCAGCATCCTTTTTACCTTTACCCACTGTTAATCCGTTCACAGTTAGATCGTAGGCGCCTAAATTTACTGCACCAGTTGCCCCTGTATAAGGAACTCCCGAAGAAGCGGGTGTAGCCCAGGATGCAATTCCGTTATTATTTGCAGTCAATACCTGACCTGCTGTTCCATTTGTATTCGGATAGGTTACTACTCCAGCGGTCAATGAGCCGCTTGTTCTTACGTTGGTAATTGCAGTGGATCCCGAAACAGTGACTCCGTCAGCACCTAGTTGAATGGTGTTTGGAGCAGTTGTGACGGCCTGATAGCCGATAGCCGAAGAATTTGTATGACCAGCACCAGCAAAAGCACCAATTGCTACCGAATTCGCAGCTTGGTTATTTTGACCTGCCGCATATCCTACAGCCACAGCTTGTGCACCTTGGCCAGCCTGAGCGGCATTTGAGCCGATGCCTATCGAAGAACTGCCTTGATTCGTTGATCCTGCAGCTCCGCCAATGGCTATCGCACCAGCACTTTGATTTGTTGTACCAGCACCACCACCCAGAGCAATCGCATAATCCCCTTGGTTGGTTTGACCCGCCTGATCTCCTAAGGCAAGTTTTGAAAGATTAAATCCTAATACCGCTTTTATACCGGCTACTGTAGTTACACCAGTTCCGCCATTCGCCACCGGCACCGTACCAGAGATACTTCCAGCGCTCACATTTGCACTCAATACGCCACTTCCATCGATGCTCAGGTTGGTTCCAACCTTCACGCCTCCTAGAGTAGAAGCAGTAGCGGTAGGTAAGGCATAGTTTGTAGTGGATGGGATATTCAAGGTGGTTCCCGATAGGGAAGCCGCTCCCGAACCTGTGGTAGTGAGTGTAAGTGGAGCTTGGTAGTCTGTTCCTGCCACAGCAGCAGTCATGGCTCCTGTTCCATTTCCTTTCACTAGGCCTGATAAGGTAGTCGCACCCGTTCCTCCACTCGCTACTCCCAAGGTTCCGGTCACCCCAGTTCCCAGATTGGTCGTACCAGAACTGGCCGCTGCACCATAGCCTTGTCCGATGTTCCAATAAACGACAGTTCCATCGTAGTAAAAGTTCAAGATGTCTTTGGAGCTCGCTGCCGTTGACAAAGCAACCGTGCTCGTGGAGGTGGATCCCAATACCTGGTTGGTTGCCCCCTGAAGGGTAGGCAAGTTAAGCGTTCTGCCTCCAGTCCCGTCTTGGGTAAGGACCACCGTACCGTAGGAGCCCACTGGAGGGGCTGCTGTAAAGCTCAAGGTACTGTTTTGTGTGAGCGTGATCGCTGCATTCAAGCCTAAAGCAGGGTTCCAATTGATGGTGGACCCAGAATAGGTCAAGGTTCTTGGAGCAGAGGCATACGTAGGTGCGGTCACAGCAGTGGAACTAAGAGCCCCGGTGGTAATCGCAGCCGTAGTGACGGTCCCAGTAAAGGTTGGAGAAGCCAAAGGCGCTTTTAAGGCTAGCGCAGCATTCATGTCCGAAGTACTTGCTTTTAAGGCAAGACCAGAGATCAAGTCCGAACTGCTTGCTTTTGTGGCAAGTGCTGAAGTAACATCTGCAGCATTCGCCTTCAAGGCCAAGCCAGGTACGGTAGGGGCATCTGCTGTACCTGACAAGTCTCCCGCCAATTGAATCTTTCCCTTAGTGCTGGCATCAGCATCCACTATAGTCGCTGAGGCTATCTGCGCATCCACATAGGTTTTTACCGCATTTTGTGTGGGATATAGGGTTGTGCTGGTTCCCAAAGGGGTATTCACTTTGTTCGAAACATCCTCTTTTAATGCCAAAGATGCCGATACATCCGATGCATTTGCCTTGGTCCCAAGTGCTGTGGTTACTTCTGCAGCATTCGCTTTAGTAGCCAATGCCGTGGTTACTTCTGAGGAATTTGCCTTGGTAGCAAGTGCCGTGTTTACTTCATCTGCATTTGCTTTTGTTGCCAACACTGAGGTTACCTCTGCGGCATTCGCTTTAGTAGCCAAAGCGGTGTTTACTTCATCCGCGTTCGCTTTTGTAGCAAGTGCTGTGGTTACCTCATTTGCATTCGCCTTGGTCCCAAGTGCTGTAGCTACTTCTGCGGCATTTGCTTTAGTTGCCAAAGCCGTGTTTACTTCTGAGGAATTTGCCTTGGTAGCAAGTGCAGTGTTTACTTCATCTGCATTCGCCTTTACATCCAGCGCATTTTGTGTAGCAATAGAGACCGGCTTGTTCGCATCCGAGGTGTTTTCTACATTGCCCAAGCCTAGGTTGGTCCGTGCATTGGCTGCCGTTTTCGCTCCCGTGCCTCCTTCTGCGATGGTTAGTGTCCCCGACAATTTGCCGGCAGTGCCCGTCGTCTCTGCATAGAGCGCATAGGGAGTGTACGTGAGCACCTGCTCGGAGACCTTCGTGTAGGTACCCCCCTGATCAAAGCTTACCCATACCTGCATGCTCCTTGGGTTGATATCCCAAACTAGTGCGGAAAATGCCGCGGGGGACACCGAACCAATCAGTACATTGACTAGTCCATAGGCATCTGTCTTGGCGACATGCACCTCTTCAAACTCCTGCACAAAGGTGGAGGAGAAGAGCTTAAACTTCAGAGACACCTCCCCATTCACAAAAGGTTGGCCCGTGATGTCTTGACCTGGAATTTCAATCGGCTTGGGATCCAGGATGACCGCCTGATAGGAGATCCCCTTCTGGGCATAGCCCAGTAGTGAACAAGTAAGGAAGAGAGCGAGGGAGAAAATTGCTTTTTTCATAAACTTAATTAGTTGCTAAGCACAAGGCCAAGGCTGAACGTAGTGGGAATAAAGTTGACCGTAGATTTACCGGTTCGGTTGGGTTCGATGAATTGCTTGTAGCTGGTTAGGTACTGGTAGCTCACAAAAGTGCTTACCTGAGCGTTGATCTGCTTGCGTAGCTCTAGGGACAAGCCATACATCGTGCGGAGCGAGTTAAACTGATCGTCATCGGCCAAGTTGATGTAGCGATTCAGCAGCATCTGGTTGCCATTGATCATCTTCACCGCTGAGACGCGGCCCTTGACCACCACCGACATAGTTTTGCCTAGCGGGATGCGGGGTCCTATCCCTGCTCCCAGTCCGATAAAGTCGGTATGGTAGCTCAGCGGAATGTTTTGTACGTCTCCTACCGTATTGAACTGGTTGTAATTGATCCCAAAGTCGTAGTAGAAGTCATTGGATATCGCAGCCTCTCGGTGTAGACTCAGGTGCATTCCTGAGGCGGCACGCAGGTTGGCCGGATTGGTAGAGTTGGAGTTCACAAACAGGTAGGAAGTCAGGTTGGACCCTACCGCTAGCTGGTAGCTTTGGGAGTAGGCCGGTAGGCTGAGCAGGATAAAGAAAAGGATACGGATTAGCATGGCTTATCGCTTCTGGAGGTATTTGGTGAGGACTTGATTGGAGTAGAGTAGGCGTAGGATGTACTGACCTGCAGGAAGGCGGTTGAAGTCCACCAGCTGGATCTGAGTTTGGTTGGCTGGCAGCTCTCCCGACCAGACTTTCTGTCCTAGGATGGAGTAGAGCTCCAGATAGGCAGGGCTGCTGAACTTCTGGGAGAACTTCAGCGTCAAACTTGCATGAAAGGGGTTGGGGTAGGCCAACCACTGCACCTCGGGGATGATCTCCTTGGAGGGGCTGACACGAAGGGCCAGCGGCTGCACAAAGCCTTGGAACATCACCGGACCCGCAGCCGTCGTCGTGCCGATCACCACAGCCGATTGGCCGATGGACTGGGGATACAGTGAGGTGCCCAGCGAGCTGGAAAGCGTCGCAATTTTGACCGGGCGCTCTTGAGAAAAGACCGCCGTGGAGAGGCACAGTAGGAAGAATACGAAGAGAAATCGAGGGTGCATTGATTTACCTATTGATGCGCATTAATTCGCATTTGGATGTAAATCAAGCCTTTCAAAACATCAAAAAATGGCCTTTTATATGGGTTTTTGTTTAATAAAGACTTTTTCGAACAACTAGAACTTAAAATTATAGTTCGATATATTTTTTCGAACTAGGTTTGTTTGAAGCCAAAAAAGCATGTTGTTCACCTCGGTCCTACTCGTTTTACTTGTTTCAAGCATTTTGCTGATCAGCCATTGGTCGCAAAACAGAGGCATTGTCTACCTGGTAGTCGTCCTTCTTTTTTTTAGTATCCGGCAATTCACTTTTTTATTGATGCATAGCGATACACATACAGAAGTCCTTGCCCTGCTCCTATTTCATTTTGACCCCTTGATTTTCTTGATAGGGCCCTTCTTCCTTTACTACCTCAAAAGCCTGGTGCAGGGAAAATTGGTGGTGGATAAGTACCTGCTTGTATATACCCTTCCAGCGCTTGTAGTGCTGATCAACACCCTTCCTTTTTTCAGCTATCCTTTTGCCGAGAAGGTGGCTGAAAGTGCCGCGATTCAAAGAAATTACTTTTTGGAGGGCCCCACTAATTTTTCAACCGTCTTCTTTCCTTTAAAATATCACGGAACGGGTAGCGGCCTTTTTAATTTGACCTTTATCCTTTTTTCTTTTGCCTACCTACTCCGGTTGAGGAAAAACGGTACAAGTTACCTCAAGAAAAAACTTTCAGTTTTGATTAACCGCATTTTGGTGCTCATTCCCATACTTATCATCCCCAATTTGATACTTATACTCTACGCACTGTTTAATTCTCCAAAAAAAGGAGAGTTGATCTTTCGACAAGTTGCTTTCGAGGACAATGGGTTTGTTTTTTTCATGCCCTTGCTGCTTCCTTTGAGCTTCTTTTTGATCCCAAGCTGGTTGTATTCGGACCAAGAAGGGGTACATATCATGGATAAAATTCGAGCCTTCCTGCAAGGACTTTGGCAGCGAGCAGCAGGGCATCACGCAGCAGCTTCCGCTGAAAAGTCAGCGGATTTGGAGCGCATCCTGACCTACATCGAAACCGAGAAGCCCTACATCAACCTCGAATTCTCCCTACATGACCTCTCTCTGGCAGTCAATATTCCTCGAATCCGTGTGAGCAACTGCTTCAATAAGGAACTAAATACCTCCTTCCCCGCTTATCGAAATAAATTGCGTGTGGCCCATGCCATCTCCTTGCTGCGAAGGGGAGCACACCTGACCACTTCCATCGAGGGCATCGCCGAGCGATCCGGATTCAAGAGCAAGTCCATCTTCTACTCGGCCTTCAAGGAAGAATACGACATGACCCCGACCGAGTGGATGAAGAAGAATTTGGAAGTAGCAAAAGAACCCCTGGTCCAAGAATCTAACTATTCTAAAAATACAAGCCATGTTGTATAGTCCACTTATTCTTGTATTCATCATCTCATTTATTCTCCTAGGCAATCACTGGGGTCAGAACAAAGGGGTGATTTATTTGGTGTTTATCGTCTTAGATAAAGCCTTGACCCAATTTGCTTTGCTTGAGCTCAATGCTACGCAGGACCCGAGTACTTTTACCTGGGTGTACTATTTGGAACCATTAATCGTGCTCCAGGGTCCCTTCTTTTTATACTACCTAAAGAGCATCATGAAGGGGGCTTTCGTTTGGGATCGATACTTACTCCTCTTTGCAATCCCGACACTGGTCTTTCTAATCAATTTGATCCCATTCTATGCCTTACCCTATGCAGATCAATTGGCCTATTTTAGTGGCGCGTTGTCAAATCCAGACCTCAAAGGCTACTTATTTCTATCGCTGGAACAACAATATTATTTTATAGCCTTTTACAACACCGCCTTTGTTTTTTACGGGGCTTGGTATGTCTACAGCCTGAAAGCGAAGGGAAGTATCTACATCAAAAAGAAGGTGAATATCTTAATCACTCGTATTTTTATTGTGTCACTTTTGACCATTATTCCTGGCTTGGTCGTGTTGTTTTTATTGGCTTTGGAATCAGAACAAGCGGGAATGATTGATTTTTTAAACCCAGATGCGGTGAATAACAATTACCTGTACTTTCAGTCCTTGGTATTGCCCTTGAGTTTCTTTTTTGTTCCCAACTGGTTGTATAATGAAAAGGAGCCCTTTTCTTTTTTAGATAATTTTCGGGCTACTTGGAAAAAGGTTGTCCAATCCAATTCGTCTTTAGCCGAGGAGGATACCTTCGAAAAATCATCAGATTTGGAGCGCATCGTGGCCTACATCGAAACCGAAAAGCCATACATCAATCTCGACTTCTCCCTGCATGACATTTCTCATGCACTCAATATTCCACGCATCCGGGTGACCAGCTGCTTCAATAAGGATCTAAATACCTCCTTCCCTGCCTACCGGAATAAACTCCGTGTGGCCCATGCCATCTCCCTGCTGCGCGAAGGTGCTCACTTGACCATCTCCATTGAGGGGATCGCGGAGCGCTCCGGCTTCAAGAGCAAGTCCATCTTCTACGCCGCTTTTAAGGAGGAGTATGGGATGACGCCGACCGAGTGGATGAAGAAGAATTTGTAGGGGGCGACTCCCCCTACATAGGATTCCATTTTTTGTGGACAAAGCCTATAAAAAAATGGGGGCCATAAGGCCCCCTATTCTGTTTTAAACCATAAACAAAATAAAATTTATCGGACTACCCAATCGATATAAGTGCCAGATCTAGTACCTAGTTTGCTTAATTCAGCCTCAATAGGCTCCAACTTAGTCCATAGTACTTTACCTGCTTCATTCAAACCTCCCTCGGGAGTACTGTACTTATCTCTTGTAGCTGCATTTTTGAATACAAACAGAAGTCCAATTTTATTTTCAGACGTTCCTCTTACATAGTTTAATACATGAACTTCACAGTCAAAAATTTTAGAAAATACCGGAATAAATTTAGATTCTAGCGCCGCTATATATTCTGCCTCTGTGGTAGAGCCATTAAGCTTCAAGCTAACATTGTGTACGCCGATCAAAGCTCCTTTTGGTATCATTTGACCAAATGCGGATGCGCTGAATAA
>CANGYY010000029.1 GCA_947458585.1 Cyclobacteriaceae bacterium
AGTCCCAAAAACTCGTTTTCCCATTTTTATAGGTTATTTTTTTGATTAATTCTCCATTTGAATTAAATTCTTCCCATACCCCATCTTTTTCCCCATTTATAAATTTACCCTTTTCCTTTGTTAGACCTAAATTGTAATAATATTCCCAATTCCCATCTTTTTTCCCATTTTTAAAGGATCCTAGTTCAGAGAGTTTTCCATTTTCAAAATAATGTTTCCAAATCCCTTCTCTAAGCCCTTCATTATACTCCCCTGTTTCGATAAGTTGACCATTTTCACTGTAATAAAACCATAATCCTACTTTCTTCTTTTGAATACAAATTCCATAACTGGTTAAAGCGCTATAGCTACCTTTCTCTTTTAAGTTACCATTCTCAAAAAAGTATTCTCCTTGATAAACTTCCCATTCCTCATTGGTTAGCTCTTCATTATAAATTTCTATTACTTTGATTATTCCATTTTCATAATAAACCTCCCATTTACCGACATTTTTTGATTTTTTGTAAAATCCATTTGCCTCAAGTAAGCCATTTTTATGGTAAATTTTCCAATTACCCTCTACCTCTCCATTTTTGAAACTTCCTTTATCCTTAAGTTTTCCATCTTTTTGATATGATTCCCATTCTCCCTCTTTTTTATCATTCACAAAATTTCCTTTTTCATGGAGATAACCATTTTTGAAAAACTGCCATGGACCATCCATTAGCCCGTTTTTGTAATTTCCTATTTCAATTTGTTGACCATTTTCATCATACCTTTCCCAAATTCCATTCCAAATCCCTTCCTTGAATTCTTGTTTTGATTTTAACTGACCAGTTTCAAAGAAAGAATCCCAAACCCCATCTTTTTTCCCGTTAATTACTTTGCCTTTTTCTTGTAGTATCCCTTTCAAAAAACTTAGTCTTTGGATTTGGCTACCGTTCAGGTCATAGATTTTGAACTCCCCGTGTTTCCTTTCATTTTTATAACTTCCTTCTTCTTTTAGTATTCCATTTTCGAAATATTCTTTCCAAGTCCCTTCCTTTTTTCCATTGATATACTCACCTTCATTTTTTAGGTTTCCATTGGTGTGAAATTCCTCGAAAAATCCATTCCTTAATTTTTCTTCCTTAAGTTCTTTATCTGGATTGTTGGCCAAGTTTTTTGTAGTATTCATTTTTGATCAATAAATAATTTAAGTTTCAAAAAGAGAAATCTTTAAATTTCAAACTTTGAAAATTATCGATTAAGGTAACTTAAACCCTGGTTTTATCTTTACCATAGGGCAAGGAAAAAGATATAACCAAAATTCATTCAACACCTTGAATTAGGTTAAAATTTAGGATCAATATTATCTCTTGTTTTTTGATTGAGAAATGGATTCACCAAGATTCTAAAAAAAAAGCAGCCCAAAGGCTGCTTTTCGATTTTTAGTGTCCTGCTGAGCCAGCAGGCTTGACTCCGCGCTGCCAGAAGAAGAGAATGATAAATGCTACAATAAGGATACCCGGAAACGTCATCATTGTAGAAAGGGTTTGTTGTCCTGCAGCTAAATCTAGAGCAGGTCCTTCTGCAATGCCTAAAGCTTTTTGTTTTTCAATATCACTATCAATCCAACCTCCAATAATGGGTTGAAAAATTGCAGTAGAAAACATCCCTACTCCACCAATAATCGACATTCCAAGCGCGCCACTTTTTGGGATCCTCGCAGCAATAAAGCCGATCATTGTAGGCCAAAAAAATGCAACACCAAGTGCAAAGATGATTGCGGCTATATAGGTCATATTTCCGATTTGAGTACTAAAAAGGAAAATTCCAATTGTAGATAATATAGCGCCAAATAACAATACTCCAGTTTGTCCCAAAGCTTTGGTCATAGGTCCTCCAAAATACCTCAAAACGGCCATCAATCCAGCAGTTAATGCTAGGATTAACATCGGCTTCGCTCCTGAGCTTTCCATTATCAAACCTGTCCATTTTTGAGGTCCAAATTCAGTTATAGCTGTCAGAGCCATGCAGCAAAAAATAAAAATAAATAAAGGTGAGAGCATCGCCTTTAGATTTGAGGATAGAGATTTTGACTGTTCTTCAGTGGATTCTGGGAATTTTTGACCAAAAAACAAGAAAGCATAAACAACTGCAGGAATTGGGATTAGCCAAAACTGGCTTTGCCAAGAAAATCCTTGTTGTGTCATCAATTCTGAAATGATAGCACCAACAAAAATCCCACCTGGAAACCACATGTGAAAACGGTTGAGCATTTTGTCTCTTTTATCTCCATCATATGAATCTGCAATCATTGGATTGCAAGCAGCTTCAGTACAGCCACATCCGATACCAAGAAGCAGGTTGGAAAGTAACAACAAATTAAAACTTAACTCTGAAACGAAATAAATAGCGTATAAAGTCAAACCTGCTCCAAGGAAGTGAGAGATAAACGCTAGGTTCATTATTTTTTTTCCACCAATCGAATGGTAAATCAATCCTCCAATAATCATGGCTATTGGAAACCCGAAAAACCACAAAGATTGAATATAGCCCAAGCTTTCACCGGAATATTGCAATTGCTTTCCTAAACTTTTCAGTGTCCCTGAACTGATACTGAATGAGAACGCGGTGGTGATTAAGGCAAAACAACTTGCGTTAAAAAGCCTTGAACGGTTGATGGTTTGAGTCATAAGGTAGTGCTTTAGGTTTTTGGGTTGCTTTTGTGTGACTTTTAGCACAGTCAAATTAGGTAAAAAAAAAGGAATTAATTCCCCTGTTATCAAAAAAAAATACGGAGCCCTTCTTCAAAAAATCAAGAAAGACACCTTCCTTCCCCAAAGAATTAACCAAGCTTTACCGCACAAATACCCAATCTTGAGCACTACTCAATGGGGCAGAAAATTCATAACCTTCCTCCCGAAATACTTTGAGTTGCTCGGGATCCGTAATCCGATTCAATATGGCATAGCGAGCCATCAAACCTCTTGCCTGCTTGGCAAAAAATCCGACTACCTGGTACTTTCCTTCTTTGTATTCTTTAAAGTGGATGGTAATCACGGGTAGTTTCAAGGTCTTTTGATCTACAGCCTTGAAGTATTCTTGGGAAGCCAGGTTGACTAAAGTCCTGCCTTGTCCCACTTCATTCAATGCCTTGCTGATCTTGGTGCCCCAGTACTGGTAAAGATTCGCCCCCTTCTTGGTTTTGAGCGGGGTGCCCATCTCCAAACGGTAAGGCTGAATCAAATCCAAAGGCTTCAACAACCCATAAAGTCCAGACAGAATACGCAAATGATGCTGCGCAAATTCAAGTTCTCCTGCGCTGAATTGATCCGCCTCCATCTTGGCATACACCTCTCCCTTGAAGGCTAACAGGGCCTGCTTGGAATTTTCCGGACTGAAAGTCTCGTTAAAAGTCTTGTAGCGCTCCTCGTTGAGGCTGGAAAGGGAATCGCTCAAATGCATCAATTTGGATATTTCTGAGGCCGATTTTTTCTTCAATACCCCTACTAAATCTTTCACTTCGGTAGGAAAATCGGGTTGGGTGTGGCTGCTGTACTCAGGATTGCTGTAATCGAGAGTTTTGGCTGGAGAAATGACAAGTAGCATGAGGTTACTGGATAATCGTAATCGCTTTGGTTTCAGTTTGGGTGAGGCCTTGGGCTCTGGAGGTAAACCGCACAACGGCCACATATGTTCCCGTGGGTACTAATTTTCCATTGACCAATCCGTCCCAAGGACAGAAAGGCTTGTTGGGTTCCATCGTACCTTCTGCGCAGTAAAAAATCAATTCCCCCCAGCGGTTGTAAATAAAGACATCCACCTCGTCGATGTATTCGTTGGCGTACAAAATAAAGTTTCGGCTTGGGTCATTGAGTACCATTCCACTAGGGAAGACCACCTTTAGCTGGCAATCTTCTTCTACAGTGAAAGTTCCATTCCAAAAGCAGCCCAATGCATCGCCCACACGAAGGGTGTAGGTACCTCCCTTTTCAGGACTGAAGGTAGGATCCTGCGAAATTTCCTCCCCATCCAAAATCCAGGAATAGCTCGCATATGGGCCTGGATCTAGTGTTGCTGTTTTCCCTTCTACCGCACAAATCACCAGCGGCTCTGCAGGTAGAATAGGGGGGCTCAATCTGGATTTTACCACTACCACGTTGGCCCTACCCAGCTCACAACCAAAGCTGCTGCGTAGAATCACCTCGTAAGTACCTTCTTGGTCTACCTCAATTAGGTTGGTGGTATACTGCGGGAGTCTGCTTCGTGTGCCGCCAGTTACCAAAAACCATTCAAAGCTATCGACCGTGGCCAAGGTGGCTTTTACTTCGATACTCGTAGTCGTTTGATCTACGCAGAAAGGACTGGCTTCCAAGCTTACCGCCAAGCGCTGCGGCAGGATCGTAGCAGAAAAGGGCAATTTTTTGGGAGGGCAGAGTCCGCCCGTTGCAGGCTGCACTTCCAAGGTATAGTTTCCAGATCTGCTAGGGACAAATTCTTGCCTTCTGCCTACAATGATTCCCAAATCATCTCGCCAAAGGAAAATCACATCGGCTGGGGCAGCATTCTTGAGGATGGCCTCAAATCGTATGCCGGTCAAGCAGTCCACGATGGGAGGGGAAACCTCAAAATCTAGCGCTGGGCTAAGATTGACGGTCATGGGGAGCACCTTAGGGCAATCTATGCCAGCAGGATCTGTCCCAAGAACGGTGTAATTGCCACTTTGGGTAATTAGGAAAGAGCCGTCAGGCTCTTTGGCAAGAGTTCCACTTGGTCCAGTTATCGAATAGGTCAAGGGCTTGGGACCGGAAGGCGTGAAGGCATAGGAAACGCAACCCTGTACGACTGCAGGAACGGAAAACTGTACCTCGAATTTTTGTTTGATGGAGTAGAGCTTCTTATCTGGAATCGAGCAGCCACTTGGATCCAACACCTCAACCAAATAATCCCCACGAGAAACGGGAACAAGGAAGGTAGCTTGATTGGGGAGTGAACCGGTCAATTCCAATCCATCGCCTTGACGCACGATTTTGTAGGTTCCTACGCGTGGACTGCCTCCGGTAAAGGTAATTTGGATGCCGCCCTGCGCTACTCCTGTAGCCGAACAAATCTCATCACTTGTAACAACTGTAAAGGCATAGGCAGCGGGAGGGGTGCTGTTTTCTACGGTCACAGAGGCGGAATAGGTACAACCAGCCGCATTTTCAGCTTCTAGGGTATAAATACCAGGCGCCAGACCCGGGATGGGAATGATTGTTCCTGCTGGGGATGCAGGTAAGGAAAGTCCCAGTTCCACAAGCCGAAGGCTACTGACTGCTCCTTGAAGGGTAACTTCTATGGCACCATTTGCTGTGCTGCAATTTGTGGCTGGTGCAGTAGCTCGGGCGAGCAATATCGGAAGTTCGTGCACCACCAAGTTTAGTATTTTGGACACCTTACAGCCTGGTAGTATTGGGTCCTGGGCAAGGAAGGTGATTTCGTATTGACCTGGTCCTGGGAGGGATAAAATGTCCAGTTCTAATTCAAAAAAGGAGCCCAAGGCCACTGGAGTTCCATTGTTGTCTCGCTCATAAAACCACTCGCCTGTCAACGGAGTGTTGGGAGCGAAAGTAACTGAAGTTTCCTCGTAGCAGATTTCAGTGGCCGTTTGAGTTAGGTCAAATTCGAAGGCAGGTCCTACAAAAATGAAGGCAGTACTGCTGCAGCTTGCTACAAATGCTTCTTCTTCGGCAGAAGCGCCTGCCGGAGCACGATGCTGGACCACTACGGTGTAGATGCTTTCTTCGGTGACGGTTATGGCATTCGAATTGGCATCTCCAAAGACGGTGCCGGCAGCATTGGTCCATAAGAAGTCGTACAATCCGGTGGCAGGATCATAACCGTCAATAGCGGTGAGTGTGACCGGTGTGCCTTCGCAAAGGGTAGCATCCGTCGCGAGGGTAAGTACAGGTGGTGCTACGATTTCAAGCGTGCCTTCGGCGGTGAAATACCCGATTTCCGCGCAGCGGTCTACTCGCAATTCGATGGTATAGGTGCCTGCTTTCGTGAAGATTTGCTCCAAGTTTTGAAATTGATCTCCAGGCCCTCCAAAATTGGATCGAACCACGGTGCCATCCTCATGGGTAATGGTCCAGAAATAGGAATCGATGTCGGGCTCGCCGCCGCCTTCTAAGGTGGCTGTAGCGCCAGATACCGGATCCAAGCAAAGTGTTGGAGGGATTCCCAAGGAAGGTTCGGGAATGGAGCTTCCAGAATTTTGGACAAAGGAAGGTAATCCCAAGGTAGCCGTTCCAGGCATGGCTTCTACTGCGTCCTGGTTGAAGGTACTGGCAGCGGTACAACCGGTGCCGACCTGGATCTGGCCGATGCGGTCATCGTCCACTACAGCCACGTAGATTTGTCCATCGGAGGCGATTTGCAAGGCTCCCAAATCCAATCCCGCAGTGCCGCTGAGGACTTTTTTGGTGGAAATTATGCAGGTCGCTCTTGTGGCAGGAGTAGTTGCTGAAGCGAAGCAACTCGGACAGTTGGGTGCCACTTCTTTGATGAGGTATTCTTCAATTCCTGGGCCCCCATTTCGATAGGAAACCAAGATTCGGTCAGAGTCTTGGGAAAATTCCAACCCATAAATGTCTCCCGAGCATCCCAGATCAAGGAGCGCATATTCGCTGAGTTCGCCAGTTTGCTGGTCAAATTCAAAAATCTCGGTTCGGTTGCATCCTCCTTCGGAAATGGTGATGGCCAGCTTGGTACCATCTGGGCTAAACTTCATGGTGCCCACCCCCGAAGAAAATCCATGCGGGCTGCCAACGGAGCTCAGGACGGGTTGACCGATTCCTTGGCTCGATACGGGGTAGGCACGGAAGGTGTTGTTTCCCAGTTCGTGAAACATTACCCAGGTCGTATCGCCGGCGCTGAGTGCTGCACTATGCTCCGTGGAGGGACTGAAGAGGAAGTTGTTTTTCGTGACCACATTTCCCACTCCTGTGGAATTTTCAGCCTTAATGTCCACCAAGGAATAGCTGACCACATTGGTGCCGCTTCCACTGCTTTGTGTGGTGAAAAGGTAGAAGAGGGTGGATTGGGTGGGTACGCCTACGGCCAAAACCCCTTGGCTGGCGGTGTTGCTGCCTCCAATGTCGCTGCCATTTTCCATCAGGTCCCCATTCAGATCCCAGACGGATTGGCCATCGGTATAAAATAAGACCTGACCCGCCTGATCCGATATCGTGGAGGTGCCTGCAGGAATAGACTGAGGATGTGCTTCGGCTATGGGTCGTGGCACAGGGGCAGTTTCATCGTCAGGATCTGGGTTGAAGTCCAGGCCAGCTCCATTGCCAAAGTACCAGATGTTATTGCTTTGGTCGGGGATATCCCACATTTTGATTCGGATCTCCGCATAGGCGTAGCAGGAGGAACCAGGTTCCCGTACCAAAACCCAATACAATCCGGGTCTACAAACTTCATTCCCTGCTTTGCCTATCCACCCTTCTTCACGCTTGTTGGACCAAAAATACTCGTAATTGGTACCACCACCCGTACCCCCGCCAGTGCCGCCACCTGTTCCTCCACCAGCACCCCCGCCAGCCTGCGCTTGTAGGAGAGGATCGAGGTCGATGCAAGATTCACAGAGGGTAGTATCTGAAGGGGAAAAGTTGGCCTGCAACTCATTTTCGGTAAGCGTAATGCTTTTGGTCACCTTCTTAGTGGTACTATCTGGGAAGGTGACGGTCAGTGTCACTTCCAAACTACTCCCTTGGGCTGCTTCAGCAGGCACTAAAAAGTGTTCTTGGTTGAAGTCTGCAGGCAAGGGATTGCCATCTGCATCACTCAAGGGAGGGGAGAATTCCCAAAGAAAGGAGAGTGCCTGGTAGTTTTGTGGGGTGATTTGACTGGTCAGCTGTACCGGATTATTCGCACAAGGCTCTTCCGGGTCCCAAGTGAAATCTATTGTGGGTTCAATGGCTACATTGGGAGCGAAGATGGGGAAAATACGTCCACAAAAATCACTTCCAGCAAAGGGATCAGCCTGTACTTGAAGGGAAGCCAAGGCGCTTGCATTGGGATTGGTAATTCTACCCATGATTTGAGGGCCGCCGATTACCTCTTCGTACAAGAAATATAGGGAGCCATCTGGACCTACTTTCAAATCGTATACCTGCTGTATGCTGGAATCTAGAGGAACTTCCTCGGGGACTGCATTCGGAGTGCCCGTTGGGATGCGCAAGAGTTTGTTGCCCCGAGAAAAATAGACAAAGGCTCCATCTGGAGAAAATGAGGTACCGGAAATTTCCCCAGCACCACCGGAGTTGCTAAGAGCTTGGGGACTGCCAAAGGACCCAGTAGCGGTGTCAAAAGGTACCAAGAAAATGTCCTCTCCTGGATTTTTGGGTAACAGTAGCAGTTGACCAGAGGGTTCATCAAAGACCATGGCCTTGGGCTCAATCGGAATGCCCTGCGTATCTGTACTAGTAAAGGAACCTGCTGTGGTTTCCAACCTTCGGGCTTGTAAATTTCCTCCCGCAAAGCTGAGCAAGTAGGAGGGGGAACTCGGAGATTTGACGACCAAAACCGATCCTTGAGCGGGACCAATGACTTGATTTTTATTGGTGATTTTTCCCAGAGGGGGCTGGTTGCCTGTGGCTTGGCCTGGGGCATTCATGTCCACTAGAGCATACTGGAGCTGTCCTGTTAGGGAGAGGTAAAAAATGTAAAAAAGCTTGTTGCCTGCTGGGTTGTAATCCAAAAATCCGGTGGCTACCGTCTGTCGGCCTTGAAAATTTCCATTCAGTCCAGGAGCGGAACCTTCAATCGGGCTCCCCGAGTAATCGTACACGAGTTCTCCATTGGTGTAGAACAAGGGCTGCCCTGTAATGGGATCGATGGCAATGGCATTGTTGTAAGCACCACTCAATACGGTGGAGGGTAGCTTCTGAACGGTAGCGGTTTGGCCTTTTCCAAAAGAGAGGTAGGTATGACCTCCAGTGGGGCAATTTCCAAAGATCCATTCGTTTTCGTTGTATCCTTGCCCCCAAGCCGTTCCATACCAAGCACTTCCAATAAGCAAGAGGAGTCCTGCAAATAGTCGGGTGAATCGTATGGTATTCGACTTGCTTTTCATATTTTTAGCGCTACTTCTACAACAACCAATCTCTGGGTTCGTTTAGAAGGCTAGTACGTATTCAAATAAACGAACAATTTCGTGTTACGGTCTCTGCTGACATGGGTTTTTTTTCTGATACTGGGCATGGCTTCCATTTCTCCGGCCTTTGCCCAAGATCCTCAGTATAGCCAATACTATGCTGCACCCCTTTACCTCAATCCAGCCATGGCTGGAGCTGAGTTGATGGGACGCGTAGGATTCAACTACCGAAATCAATGGCCTTCCCTAGATGCGCAATTTACCACCTTCTCTGCCTATTACGACACCTACTTACCGGAATACAATTCTGGGATAGGGGTGCATGTCATGCAAGATACGGAGGGAGCATCACAATTGCGATCGACGTCGGTTTCTGCGATGTATTCCTACGAATTGAGGCTGGCAGACAACTTGTACTTCCGACCGGGATTTCAGGCAAGCTACATCCGAAGAGAAATTGGGTTTTATGAAAACTTGGTTTTTGCAAATCAAATTGACCCGACGAATCCTACGGGACCCTTGTTGCCCGGTGCCGATATTCCGGGCTTAGGTGATCCAGTTAGTATTTTTTCGCTATCCGCTGGGGGACTGCTCTTTACGGAAAATGCGTGGATCGGATTTTCTGCCCACCACTTAAACGAACCCAATCAGTCTTTTGTGGATGGATTGAGTCCTTTGCCCAGCAAACTTTCTTTACATGCAGGCTACCGTATTTCTTTGGGGTCAGGCAGTATGCGGCGGGATTTTACCCACCTGAGCAAGCAGCGGTACTTGACTCCTACCGTAAATTACAAGCGGCAGGGGCCTTTTGAACAGCTAGACGTAGGTACCTATTTTTATGTGGAACCGATAGTATTTGGAGCTTGGTACCGAGGACTACCATTTAGGCCTGTAGAAGGGCAGAGCAACCGAGACGCGATCGTGATGATGGTGGGAGTCAATTTACTCAATGGGTTAAATGTGGGCTACAGCTTTGACTATACCGTCTCCCAGCTGGGGATTCAAAGTGGGGGAGCACATGAATTGAGCCTTTCTTGGACCATTCCTGGTCGCAACCAGGGGAAGCCACTCGGTCGAGACACCATCCTTCCTTGCCCTAAATTTTAATCCGAAGAAATGGGATCAGAAAGTTTGAACTACCTACTTATTGGGGTACTGAGTTTCGGTTTTCTAGTACCCAAGATTTTGGAGTTTTTGCAGATTTCTCAGCCCCTGTCCAAGGTGCCTGCTACCCTTGCTGAATACTTAAGTGAAGAGAAGTTAGTCGAAGCCAAAGCCTATCAACGGGCGAATTTCAACTTCAAGTTGATCACCAGCAGCTTTACCTTTTTATTGACCCTTCTCTGTGTAACCCAAGGATGGTTTGGAGCCATCGATACTTGGATTGTAGCCTTGGGATATGCTCCATTAGTCAATTCCCTCCTATTTTTTGGATTGATTTTCGTGGTTTCAGATGTACTGAGCCTTCCTTTTGATTACTACAGCACCTTTGTAATTGAGGAAAAGTTTGGTTTCAACAAAACGACCCTTGGTACTTTTTTTTCGGACAAGTTGAAGGCGTATGTACTCTCCCTAATTGTAGGTGGAGGTTTATTACTCGTATTTCTATGGCTGATCCATTCCATGGGCCCACATTTTTGGTGGCAGTTTTGGCTAATTGCGGTCGTGTTTATGGTGCTCGTGAATGTGGGCTACACGGCTTGGATTCTTCCTCTATTCAATAGGCTCACGCCCTTAGCTGAAGGAGAGGTACGGGACAAGTTGCTGCAGTATGCTGCGAAAGTCAATTTTCCAGTGAAGCATATTTTTGTAATGGATGGGAGCAAGCGTTCGGCGAAGGCCAATGCCTTTTTCTCGGGTTTTGGAAAGCGAAAAAAAGTAGTGCTCTACGACACGCTTCTTGAACAACATCCTCCAGAGGAGTTGGTCGCGGTATTGGCTCATGAAATTGGGCATTACAAGAAAAATCACCTGAAGTGGGGCATGCTGATTTCAGTTCTCCAAGTAGGTTTGCTCTTGTTTTTGTTGGGCCAGGTGGTTTTTTCAGAATCGATGAGTTTGGCCTTAGGAGGCAGTAGTTGGTCTGTGCACTTGAATATTCTCGGGTTCACCATGCTTTTTGCGCCACTTTCCATGGTCCTGGGTATTGGAATGAATTGGCTCAGTCGACGCCATGAATTTGAGGCCGATCATTATGCGAAGGAAACCTATGGAGGAAAACCGCTAGCAGAAGCCTTGAAGACCCTTTCGGTGAAAACACTCAGCACCATCCATCCGCACCCCTGGTACGTGTTTGTCAACTATTCCCATCCTCCACTTTTGCAGCGCTTGGAGCGCTTGGAGCACTAGGCTATTCGATTTTTTTGTCTTGGGTCTAGACTTCAGTACTAAAAAACTGTAAATTTCTCTTCAATTGACCCTGAACCCATGAGAGACCTTGCCGATTTTCATTACCCACTAAGCGAACTATTTCCCCAACCCACGACTGCTGAGAACTGGGATCGCTACCGATTGAGTTCGGAGCAGGTCGAATTTTTTCATGAAAATGGGTATTTGGCTGGGGTTCAGCTTCTCGATGAAAAGCAGATTGCGGTTTTATCCCAGGCATTGGATGAGGTGATGGATCCCAAGCATCCGCTGCATGGCTTGTTTCACGAGTTTCATAGCAACGAATCTGCTGATCCCAATACGGTCTTGTTTCACTCCTTAGGACATTGGCGGATAGCGGAAGCCTTTCACGATGCGATTTGGAATCCAGCATTTCGGATGGTTGCCAGCCAACTGCTTGGTGACCGTGGGGTTCGTTTTTGGCACGATCAATTGTTTTGCAAGCCCGCGCATCATGGGGGAGTAGTGGCCTGGCACCAGGATTATTCCTACTGGACGCGTACCGTAGAAATGCAGCATTTGACCTGTTGGTGTGGCCTCGATGATGCCACGGAGGAAAATGGCTGCTTGCAGTATGTGCCTGGATCTCATCGCTGGGGTCTTTTGGAGAAGCCTTCGCTTGCGGGAGCTATGGATGGACTCTTGGGAATGCTTTCGGAAGAGCAGAAAGCACAATTCGCGCCCGTGGCCATTCCCTTGAAAGCGGGCTACGCGGCCTTTCACCATCCCCTTTTGGTGCATGGGAGCTATGCCAACTATTCTCCTCGCTCGAGAAAGGCCTTTGTGCTGAATGTTTTTGCAGATGGGACCATTTCAGATTCGGATGAACCGCTGCTTTCTGGGGTTCCAGTGATCCCCAAAGGAGAAAAAATGGGTGGTAAATTTTTTCCTCTCCTTTTTGATCCCAAAAAACCCTAAATTTCGAGTCTCAAATGCTGGTTTTTTTGATCATGCGGATGAAAGGTGTTTGGTAAAATTTACTTTTCACTTTGGTTTTTGATTTTAATTTTTCCGAAAAAATGGCTTCTGGATTATTTGCATTATTGGATGATATCGCTACCCTGATGGATGATGTAGCGGTGATGAGTAAGGTAGCGGCCAAAAAAACTGCAGGGATTTTAGGAGATGATTTGGCCGTAAATGCGGAGAAAGCCTCTGGCTTTGTGTCTGATCGTGAGCTTCCCGTATTGTGGGCGATCACGAAGGGATCGGCCTTGAATAAAGTCATGATTCTTCCAATAGCCTTCTTGTTGAGTGCATTTGCGCCTGTGGCCATCACGGTAATTTTGGTGGCTGGAGGATTGTACTTGGCCTATGAGGGAGCAGAAAAAATTCATGCCTATATTTTTCCTCATCCTACCGAGAAGGAAGAAAAAATAGACTTAGACATTACTGAAGCCGAAGTGTTGGCCTTGGAAAAGAAGAAAATCAAGTCTGCGATCACCACCGATTTTATTCTTTCGGTGGAGATTGTCATCATTGCGATGAGTACGGTAGTAGACAAGCCTCTGCTCAATCAAGTGGCTGTGGTGTCGCTCATTGCTTTGATTGCCACAGTGGGGGTGTATGGGATCGTCGCCATTGTAGTACGCATGGATGAGTTTGGCTTCAAATTGATTGCACTTAATGATCGGGAGGATAGCTTTTCGGATAAGATAGGCTGGATGTTGGTTAATGCACTTCCTCATTTTGTGAGAGGGATTGGATTTGTCGGTACGCTGGCCTTGTTGTTGGTTTCAGGAGGTATTTTTGCGCATAATATTCCTTTTTTTCACCACCTTTTGCCCACTTGGCCAGATATGGCTAAGGAGTTTCTTTTTGGATTGGGCGTAGGGATTGTGGTATTGCTTCCTGTAATGCTCTTTCAGAAGCTTCGAAAAAAATCAAGCTAAGCTTTTGTTGGAAGCCGGTGATTTTGCCTATTTTCAGAGCACTTAAATTCGCTCGCATGTACGCTTCACTCACTCGGTTTATCAGTTTTGTGCTTTTTCTTATTCTTCCCCAGTGGGGTTTTGGTCAAGCAGGGCAATCTTACCTTCAGTTTGAAGGGGGTCAAGGTCCCGGTCAAGGCAAACACATTGTACTGGTCGCCGGAGATGATGAATACCGTTCGGAAGAGTCCATGCCCATGCTTGCCAAGATACTTTCAAGCCGCTATGGGTTTAAGACGACCGTTCTTTTTCCCATTGAACCTAGTTCGGGGGATGTGGTGCCCAACTATCAAAATAACCTTCCTGGATTGGAGCAATTGGAAACAGCAGATTTGTTGATCCTATTGATTCGCTTTCGGGAGCTACCCGACGAGCAAGCCCACCATCTTGAAAGGTATTTGCTGGCGGGTAAGCCCATAATCGGATTAAGAACATCCACCCATGCCTTTGCCTATCAAAAAAATAAGGCTTCCAAATTTGCGAAGTGGGACTGGATGAGCACCGTACCGGGCTGGGAACAAGGTTTTGGGAAGCGCATCTTTGGAGAAACTTGGATCAACCACCACGGTGTTCATGGCAAGGAGGGAATGAGAGCCTTGGTAGATGGCGTGAAGCAAGGTGCAAATCATCCGATTCTTCGCGGTGTCAAAGACATCTGGGGGCCTTCAGATGTGTATGGAATTAAAAATTTGCCAGCTGATGCAGAGGTGCTTGTGTATGGTCAGTCTACGGCAGGAATGAATGACCAAGCTCCACTTATTTGGGAGAAGTCAATCATGCCGCTTGCTTGGACCAAGCCCTATCAGCTCGAAGGTGGAAAATCAGGAATGGCCTTTGCCTCAACTATGGGTGCTTCCCTGGACTTTCAGAGTGCTGACCTGAGACGCCTAGTTCTTAATGCGTCCTTCTGGCTCCTCGGCATGGGAGATGCAGTCACTGCGGATTTGAATGTGGACTATGTAGGAACCTATCAGCCTACTCCCTTTGGATTTGATACCTTCCGGAAGGGCATGCGTGTGTCGGATTTTAAGTAGTATCAAGTCGCTAGTATCAAGTAGAAAGACCGTAATGAAGC
Source organism: Cyclobacteriaceae bacterium (assembly GCA_947458585.1). Taxonomy (GTDB): domain Bacteria; phylum Bacteroidota; class Bacteroidia; order Cytophagales; family Cyclobacteriaceae; genus Algoriphagus. Next base: position 14,501 of record CANGYY010000029.1, read on the forward strand.
CTGCCTGCGGTAGGCAGGCAAGATGCGAGATCCAAGAAACCTATCTGCCGACAGGCAGGTTAGACTCAGTGCGCTAAGCTACGAGATTCGTAGGTATACGAATCTCCACTTCTTCATTATTCACTCGCCATTCATCATTCGATATTTCAGTTCTCCATTTATTCCGTATTTCGTACCTCGTATTTCATTTACTTTTCTTTCCCCATGACTAAAATAGGTTTCAACGTACTTGCCTGGTCGGCAGAAATTTCCCCCAAGCTTTTCCCGATACTAGATCGCTTGAAAGCTATCGGTTACGATGGGGCAGAATTTTTTATTGGGGACACGGACGCCGCTTCTTGTCGCTTGGTAGGGGATTATTGCAAAAAAATAGGATTGGAAGTAACGGCCGTGACGGTGATGGGAGCCGCTGAAAACCCCATTTCCCCAGACCCTCTTGTTCGGCAAAAAGCCAAGGAAAAGCTCTGCTGGGTCATCGATCGCGCAGCAGATTTGGGTGCTCAGGTGTTGTGTGGACCTTTTCATTCTTCCTTTGCCACCTTTGCTTCCCGAGCCCCTATGCCTGAGGAATACGAATGGTCGGCGGAGGTTCTTCGCGATGCAGGAACTCATGCACATGGATTGGGCATACTACTCACTCCTGAGGCACTCAATCGATTTGAATGCTACTTGGCCAATACCATGGGACAACTAGATCACTTGTTGGCGCTTGTCAATCACCCGAATGTGCAGGGGATGTTTGATACCCATCATGCGAATATGGAGGAGAAAAAACTGGGGCTTGCTATTGAACTTATTGGGCCAAGATTGCGACATGTGCATATCTCAGAAAACGATCGAGGTACGCCAGGATCTGGGCATGTGGACTTTGAAGAGACCTTCGCCACCTTGAAGAAGGTGGGCTATTCGGGCTGGTTGACCATTGAGGGCTTCTCGCGAAATGATCCGGACTTTGCCAACGCAATCGGCGTTTGGCGGGAGTTTTCAGACCCTTGGGACATGGCTGAGCAGGGCTATCTACTTATCAAAGGGCAGTGCGAAAAGCACAAACTCTAATACAGTAAGGATCTTACTTTTTAGGGATGTACCAGCTGTTGCTGCGTAGGTCCACACCCCCCTTGAGTTCTTCTTGTACCACGCGATCGATGATCCACAATCCTTTTTGAGCCATGGCCTCAAAGGTATCTATCCCCTCGTTGGGAAAGTTGACGCGGGTGCGGTGAATGTGAAATTTGTTCGAAAATTTACGTCCAAAGGCCTTTTCTACCCCCTCTTTGCCGAGCATAAATCCAATCAATCCTCCCCAGGTAGCGGTAGGATTGTCGGAATCCCATCCGGCCAAGGCGCCGATTTTGATGGTTTCCTTCAGATCACCTTCTCCATAGAAAAGACTCACTAGGCTGGAGGCAAAGTTGATGCCGGCCGCAAAGCAGCCATTGCAGTACATCTTTCTACTGCTGATGTCGTAGCCATCGAGCTGCTCCACTTGGTAGCGCTGGTAAACGGAATCTCGGGCTTGCTCCCAAGGAATACCCGATGCATACAAGCCTTTTACGTAGCGGTACATGGCCACGGGATAGGAGGAGTCTGGGAGTTCCAAGGCCGCTTGCTCTGCCATTTTAGTAAGTTGCTGCTTGATGGGTAGCGAAGTATCTGCGGTACTGGCTAGGGAAAATAGCCGAACATAATAGGCGGAAATCCACTCGCTTTCCTCACGGGCGGTTGTTTGGATGGGTAGCGTGGCCATTTTGACGGCCATGTCAGGTCTTCCGGGAGCGTAGAGCCCAAAGATCTCCGTGGTGAGTTGGGCATCGATCATCTCGTACTCCGGATTGTGTTGCGGGTCCCCTGTGGCAGGAGGAACAAGGCCGGACTTCATCAGATCGAGTGCTTTTTGGTTGGATACCCAGAGGTAGTTTTCTTCTTCTCCTTTGACATGTTTCATCCATCCGTTTCGGATTTGCTCGCCAGTAAGCATCGAAGTTTGATTTTGAAGGAGAAGTTCTTGGTAGATGTATTCGATATCCGTGTCGTCATCCGACCCCCAAAGGGTGTCTTCGTCTGCAAATACAAAGTCGATGGTCGGGGACAGGTTGCTCGGAATTCCTGCTGCCCAAATGCTGCCTTGATCGGGGGTGCCCCAGTCGGCTCGGGTATAAAAAGGACCTGTTTTGATGTCCCCAATATTCCCGATTTTATCCATTTCTGTTACGAGTCCGGTCCAGTTGGCGATACAGGTGGCTAGCCAAAAGCCCTCGAGCTTTTTTGCATAGGCTGCACGATCGATGGTTAGGTCCGTGGCTTTTGGACTGTAGGCCGTGTAGTCTAGGTTTGGATTTTTGTCTACTTGCTGCTGGGCTTGAATACCTGAAAGGCTGAGACAAAAAAGAAGACTGGCGAGGATGAATCGGGTTTCGGTCATGGGCAATGCATTTGCTCTAAGTTACTTTTTTTACCCAAAAAAATCACCTTTTAAAATTACTTAGACAGGGAATTAGGGATTGCAAACCTGGCAATACTGGGGATCCTCCGTTTTTTTTCCGTGCGGGAATAAGACTTTTTCTTGGTGTTGGCAGTGACTGCAAACAAGCAGGTGAGCCAAAGCAGTGCTGCTTGGGGTGCCGCATAGGCTGCAGGGAAGGCCGGACTCCGCTGCCGTAACAGCAAAACCAGGTAGCTGACAGGAGGGGCAGCAGGAATTCAGTTTTTGAATTAGGAGCTGGGCTGTTTCCTGAATCACCTGCATTCTACTGGGGTTGAACATGGCCCGCATGTCTGTTTCGACAAATCCAGAGCTTTGAGTTTCTAAAAAGCGTTGGGCTGCTGTTCGGAGTTGATCAGGGTCTGTGATTCCTTTTAAGATTCCTTCTGGATTGTCCTTGCTTCGTCGTAGAATGAGCCCATGGCTTGGGAAACCTACTCTGCTGGCAAAGGCCTCCAGTTCCTCTAAATTTGAAAATTCTTGTCCTGCAAAATTAGTGGCAGTGCTGAGGTGGCGGGTATGGATTTCAAGCCCATTTTTTCGGTCGAGCAGCAGGAGCCATTCTTCATTGGCAGGCAGGAAAAATGCAGCGGGATGTGCGCCAAAGGAGCCTTCGCTGGCGAGGACTAGATCGCAACCGGTCAGTTCCATCGCTAATTCACATTTTTTACGCGCCGTGGTCAATGGGTCTGCAATGCGTGCCACCTCTCCGGAGAAGGTACCGAGCAAGTCGGTATTTAGGCCGTCAGCTACAGCTACATTTACCTTCAATCCCGCTTCCAAGAGAGGCTGAAGAACCTGCTCCTTTTGGTGCATGCTGGCGATGAAGAGTTGCCTCCCCTCAAAAAATCCCGACATGGGTGCTTAGTTGGGTTGAACTTCCAGGGCCTTGCCTTTGACCTCCTCGTGAAATACGCCCTCCGCGTAGGCCAAGTGTCCGTTGACCCAAGTGTTGAGCACCTTGCTGTGGAAGGTGGTGCCTTCCAAAGGAGACCAACCGCATTTGTACAGGATATTTTCCTTGCTTACGGTCCACTCGCTGTTGAGATCCACCAAGGTCAAGTCTGCAAAGTAGCCTTCACGGATGTAGCCGCGTTCCTTGATGCGGTAAAGGATAGCAGGGTTGTGGCACATTTTCTCTACGATTTTCTCCAGACTGATTTTGCCTTGCGCGTAGAATTCAAGAAGACAGTTGAGGGAATGCTGCACCAGAGGCGCGCCCGACATGGACTGGAAGTAGGGCTTCTGCTTTTCTTCCAAGGTGTGTGGCGCATGGTCGGTAGTGATCAGGTCGATGCGGTCATCCAGTAGGGCGGCAAGTAATCCGTCCTTATCTTTTTGGGTTTTGATGGCTGGGTTCCACTTGATCAAGACACCTAATCGCTCGTAGTCTTGATCTGTAAACCAGAGGTGGTGAACCGAAACTTCAGTGGTAATATTTTTCGCTTCCAGCGGAATGTCGTTGCGGAAAAGAGCTGTTTCCTTGGCCGTGCTCAGGTGAAGGATATGCAATCTTGCTCCATGTTTTTCGGCAAGGCCGATTGCCCGTTCCGTAGCTTCGTAACAAGCTTGTTCGCTTCGGATCAAGGGATGACAGGCGACGGGCACATTTTCTCCGTATTTTTCTCGGTAGAGTTCCTCATTTTTCTCGATGATCTCCTCCTTTTCGGAGTGGATGGCGATCAATCCCTTGTGCGCTGCAAAAAGTTTCTCCAACATGGCGGGTTGATCTGCGAGGATATTTCCCTTACCTGTAAAATACAGCCCGTCGTCCGTGATGGCCAAGTGCTTGGAAGTGTCCCATTGGATGACCTCGTCCAGGTTGTCGGCGGTGATGCCCAGCAAAAAGCCATAGTTGGCCAAGGATTTTGTGGAGGCCAGTTCGTATTTGTCGGCCCAGAGCTCGAGGGTCAGCGTATTGGGGCGGGTGTTGGGCATCTCGATAAAGGAGGTGACACCACCGGCGATGGCTGCCTTGCTTTCGCTCGTTAGGTCTGCCTTGTGCGTTAGTCCGGGATCACGAAAGTGTACCTGTCCGTCGATCACACCAGGAAGCAAGTACTTGCCACGGCCATCTACGAGGCGGTACTGGTCTTGGGCAGGGATGGCACCGATTTTTTGGATGCGTTCTCCTTGGATTAGGACGTCGGCAACTTGGATTTTGCCTTCGTTGACTAGGGTTACTTGCTGGATGAGGGTGGCTTGGGACATGTTCACTTGGTATAATCTTGCTTCTACAAAGAACGCAGGTAATTGCTAAGATTACAATGGGTAGTCAACTGGGGTGGCTAGTTAAAAAAGCTAAAAAGGAAGGGGTTAGGATGGGAGCAATAGGTAGAATCTGAGTGTTAGGAAGTAGTTTCTTCCAACTCCAATTTGAATGTAATGCGGGTATTCAATGCTTTAAAAACCTTGAGCACTGTTTCAAATCTTGCATCTTTCACATTGTTTTCAAGTTTTGAAATTTGAGATTTTTGAACTCCAACAAGCTTTCCCAATTCTGCTTGGGTAAGCTTTTGCTTGATTCGTGTTTGTTTAAGGGCTTCGCCTAATAAGTCTAATCGTAATTCATTTTCAAATGCATCGCGTTTTTCGCTTCCTTTCTTCCCAATGTATTTATCGGTGATCTCTTCTAGGGAGAATTGTTGCAGTGGTTTATTTTTCATGGTAGTCAGATGTAGAATAATCTTAAGAGGTTGTTTATTTGCTTTCAAAGTAGCTGTTTCTTAACCGCTGGGATTTGACCAAATCAGCCTTTGGAGTTTTTTCAGTTTTTTTAATCAATCCATGAGTGAGAATCACAAGTGCTCGATCTTTTTCGGATTTGTCCCAAAAAGCAAAAAGCCGATAGGCAATGCTTTGGTAAAGTGTCCTGAATTCCCAAATTTCCTCATTCAGCTTTTTCAATAGCTCTTTGTTGGTTGAAAATTGGGCCTTTGTGATGTTATAAATGATTTTATCTCGGACATTCTCATCAAGTAGATCTAGAAATTCAACCGCTTCTTCAAGGAATTTAACTTCAAACTTTTGGGATTTCATGGATTAAACGGATTAGTTGAAAAAATAGTTTCCTAATCGGGAAACAATTAAAAATTTTTAGCCTTCGAATGGATGGCTAAACGTTCAAAAAGCAATCAAAAAATCAAATTTCGGTAGTGGAAAAAAGTAATTTAATCTACCTCTTTTTATCGACGATTCTTAAAAAATGGATAAAATGTTTTTCATTAATCTTTTAACCAATCCGATTTAATCCATCATCCCTTTGCCCGCAAAGATCTTTGGGACACATTTTTCGATGCGGCTAAGTCGGGTAGGCGACTGCTTTGCTCCAGTAAAGTGGATGAGGTAGCCCCGTTGCCGTCCTGGTGTGAGTGCAAAAAATGCGGCTTCCAGACCGGGATGCTCCGCGAATTTTTGAAGGAGTTCCTCGGGGAGCTCTTGTGGGCTTGAACTAGGTGCTGCCTTCTTCCCAGATTGCTCTACCAGAATGGCCTCTTTCAGGTAGTGCCGGATGTCTTTTTCCAACAGCGTAGCTTGGCTGAGTTTGGTAAATCGAAGGATTCTGCCTTCACGAGAGTTGGGGCCCGGTAGTTCGAGCAGCCCCTTGGGATCTGGGATTAGCTGTCCTTTGATAAAACTCAGTACACAGGAATCCTTAAACACCCCCAACATCACCACGTTTTTGCCATTGAGTGTGTAGGTCGGTACACCCCACTTGCGTTCTTCCTGAAGTTCCGTTTCCAAGATCAGTTGTCGCAAAAACTCCAATATATCCGTCCAAAGTAGCACCTTGCAGGCTGGGGTAGCCCCCAAAGAGCAGCGCATGCATCCTTCGATGAGAAATCGGTCGATCTGAGTGTTAGGTTGAGCCATTAAGTGATTGATTCGGGTTTAAAGTTACAAATTAGGTAAATCACATAGGATTTAGAACCACATAGACACATAGATTTTAAACTGCTTAGGGCCTAATTTTTAAACCACATAGGCACATAGATATAAACCATGTAGGCACATAGATTTTAACCACATAGGCACATAGATTTTAACCCGCCTAGGGGCCTAATTTTTAAACTACATAAACACATAGCATAACCTCAAATTCTATCATTTTCTATGTGTCTATGTGGTTTCTTACATAAACCAAATAGGCACATAGGTTTTAAACTGCCTAGGCGTCTAATTTTTAAACCGGCACATAGCATAACCTCAAATTCTATCATTTTCTATGTGTCTATGTGGTTTCTGATATAAACCAAATAGGCACATAGGTTTTAAAATGCCTAGGGGTCTAATTTTTAAACCGACACATAGCATAACCTCAAATTCTATCATTTTCTATGTGTCTATGTGGTTTCTGGCACATACTCCAATAAGTCGCCCGGCTGACAATCTAGCGCCTTGCAGAGGGCAGTTAAGGTACTGAAGCGAATTGCTTTGGCTTTGCCGGTTTTGAGAATGGAAAGGTTGGACAGCGTGAGGTCCACTTTCTCGGATAGCTCGTTGAGGGACATTTTCCGCTTGGCCATCATCACGTCTAGGTTGACTACGATTGCCATGGCTTAGACCGTTAACTCGTTTTCAGCCTGGATCTCTACGCCTCGCTTAAATACTTGTGCAATGGCAAAAATCAGTGCACTCAACAAGAAATATTCAAATGCCCCCGAGAGGTAGGATTGCAGTCCTTCTAGTTCGAATGAACGCTTGATCAACCAGCTTGCGCAGCCTCTTGCCATCGCAAGAAAAACGCCTATTTCAAAGGCAATGTAACTGAGTGTGCTGATCAGCTTGGCGATTTCCTTACTGAAGGGATGGATCAAATCAATCTTGAGAAAAATTCGAATCATGGTGTAAAACAGTTGGGCTTTCAATATGGCTATGGAAAGGATAAGGGTGACAATCCCCCCATAGAACCAAACATCCTGCTGGAATAAAGGATATAAATTCAACCCTTCATACAGGTCTTGAGCTACCGTAGGCTTGAAAAAACTATAAACGAATGTGAAAAGCAAGGTTCCCGCCTGAATGCACAAGCCGATAAAAATTGCCCAGATGATGACAGTGATCAGCATTAAGGTGGGTTGTTGGGTCCACTTTTCTTTCCAAGTGTTGAGTGGTTGATTCATGGTTTTTTAATTTTTTTACAAACATCAGTAAATATTTATTGAAAAACAATAAATAAATAGCGAATTCAGCTATTTCGAACCCTGTGTTTCCGTTTTTAGCTGACTAGAGCAATAACTTACTCGATCCATTTCTTATCTTAATCCCTTTATTCCGCCTCCTTCTTTTGTTCTTATGAAAACCTTTTCCACGCTCTTTATCGGTTGTATGCTCCTATTCATACTCCCCTTGCAGGCACAAGAGTCCAGCACCCAGCGTCTGACACAACTCATGAAAGACTATCCCGTCATGGGACTGTCGGTAGCTGTAGTCAAAGAGGGCAAGGTGGTCCATACCCAAGCTTTGGGTTGGAAGGAAGAGGGGAAGGAACCGTTGGAGACCACAGATCTCTTTCGAATCGCTTCCATTTCCAAGTCCTTCACGGCAACAGCCCTCCTGCAGCTGGTCGAGAAAAAAGTACTTTCCCTGGACGATGACGTCAGTAACCTGATTGGATTTCCGATTCGCAATCCCAAATTTCCGGATACCGTGATTACCCTCCGGATGCTCCTTTCGCACACTTCTAGCATCGACGATCAGCAGGGGTACTTCACCTTGGATGCGATCCATCCCGAGAAGAATGCTGCTTGGCAAGCAGCCTACAATGCCTACGCCCCTGGAAAGGGCTATGAATACTGCAACTTGAACTTCAATCTTGCAGGAGCAATTTTGGAGAAGTACTCGGGAATGCGCTTTGATGCCTACATCCAAGAAAATATCCTCAAGCCCTTGGGTCTTTATGGAGGTTACGACGTAGATCAATTGGATAAAAGTCGCCTCGCTACGCTCTATGCCTACCAGCGAGATTCAGCCAAGTTTACCCCATCTCCTGCAGCCTACGTCTCCAAAACCGAGGAACTCAAAACCTATGTTCCAGGCTACAGCACCCCAATTTTTTCTCCTACGGGAGGCATGAAAATCTCAGCGCCGGATCTAGCGAAGTACTTGCTACTCCACATGAATTATGGGAAGGTCGGTAAGGTCCGACTTATTTCTTCAGCCCATTCCCATGAAATGCAAACTCCCCTTTCCTCAGACGAAAACTACGGCTTGGCCCTGTGGAAAACGGATGTGCTGATTCCAGGAGTGGAACTGGTAGGGCATACGGGATCTGCCTATGGCTTGTATAGCGCCCTATTTTTCAATCCCGAAGAAAAGTATGGATTTGTCGTGATCAGCAATGGCTGTGATCCCAGCGAAGAAGAGGGATATATCCGAGTAATCCGCCGTGTCCTACAGATTTTGCACGAGGAGTGGATTGTAAAGCCCTAGGCTACCTTATTTTCTTGCAGCCCTCGGGTACCGCGATCGGATTTCCTGAATGAGGTGCTCCAATCCATTCAGTCGAATTTCATACAAGGTATTTAGACACATCCCAAGATGGCCCGCTGGAAACCCTTTTTTGTACATCCAAACCAGGTAATCTTCAGGAATGTCGCAGAGCAATCTTCCCTTGTACTTGCCAAAGGGCATGCTGTGCGTGACGATATCGATCAGGATTTGGGGATTCATGAAGCTAAAAATACCCTTTTTTCAAGTTCGAAAACAAGCAATATCCCGTTTGATGGTAGCCAATCGCTTGGGTAATTAGTCAAGACTACCTAGGTTTACCCCATGGAAATAGGAATAGATAGCTTTGCTGCCTTTGTCACGGATGCTCAAGGCAATCCTGTAGGTACCGCTCAGGATGCCTTGCGCGAATTGCTGGATCGCATCCAACTTGCCGATGAAAAGGGACTGGATGTATTTGCCATCGGCGAGCACCATCGAAAGGAATTTTTAGATTCCGCTACCTCGGTGATTTTGGCTGCTGCTGCATCTCGCACCTCTCGGATTCGCTTGAGCAGTGCAGTGACCGTACTCAGTGCCGCAGACCCGGTGCGCGTATTCCAACAGTTTGCTACCCTAGACTTACTCTCCCAAGGCCGTGCCGAACTGGTAGTAGGTAGGGGTTCCTTTACTGAGGCATTTCCGCTTTTTGGTTTGAATTTTCAAGATTACGATGCCTTGTTTGCAGAAAAGCTAGAGCTGCTCTTGCAACTCAACGAACAAGAAGTGATCACCTGGAGGGGGAGATTTCGACCGGCCTTGCAAGCACAGGCAATCTACCCTAGACCGATGCAAAAGAAGCTCCCCATCTGGTTGGGGGTAGGAGGTACACCTGCTTCCTTTGTACGTGCGGGTTCCTTGGGTCTTCCCTTGATGGTGGCGGTGATTGGTGGAGAGACGCACCGATTTCGACCATTGATTGATTTGTATCGAGAAGCGGGTGACAAGGCTGGCTATGCACAAGAAGACTTGAAAGTAGGCTTACATTCCTTGGGCTACGTGGGGCAAACTCATGAGGAGGCAGTGGAAACCTACTACCCTGGCTATGCCGAAGCCTTTACGCGCATCGGCCGAGAGCGGGGTTGGCCTCCCGTAACCCGAGGACATTTTGAAGCCCAAAATGCCCCTAGAGGAGCCTATTTGGTAGGAAGTGCGGATGAAGTAGCTGAAAAAATCCTTCGCCACAGTGCTTCCTTGGGAGGGATAGATCGCTTTACCTTCCAGTTGGACAACGCCGGGCTTAGCCATCAGCAGCTCAGTGAGACCATTGCCTTAATCGGGGAAGAGGTCATCCCTCAGGTACGAAAAGGGTAGGTGATTAGGTCGCTCAATTCTCATTAAATCCTTCATCTTTTTTTCACCATGTTCAACAGTTCCGAGTATCCCAAACCGCTCAATGAGTCTCAATTTATGACCTGGCTGGAAAAGGGGCGTGCCAGTAGGATTCCTTTTGCCTACCTGCTGATTATTTGGGATGAATTGGAGCAGGAATACCTGCCTATCTATGTGGAAAAGCGTGCCGACTTGATGTCCTACGAAAAATACGGTACTTCGCCCGCCCAACAATTGTTGGTCGCTGCCTATGATTTGTATTCAGAGTCGCGGGTGGGGTAGGGTTAACTGTTTAGTTGATTTTTCATTTTTTTGTTCCCTATTTTTTATTCAGCAGTTAAAACTTCTTTATGCTGTCTTGAAAAAATCTGGTGATTATCTGCATTTGTACTAGTGGCTTAAGGTCTGTTTGAATTACCGCGGATAATGGCCGACAGCCGACTGTACACAGTTCATGGCTCACTCATTTGAACTTCAAACCTTATTTTCTATTGGTGCTGGTTATAAAGCGAATAGCCAGAAAAAATTATAAAAAATTAAATAGTTGTAATATATTTTTTTTAGAAAAAGTTCTAAATTCAAATTCTATTTTGACTTCAAGTTTGAGTATAGAAATATTTTAAGATGCAGACTATTTTAATTGGCCGTTTGGAAGAATGTGATTACATAATATACGATCCATTAAATCGTGTATCACGAAAGCATGCCCTTCTGATAAAAGAAGGGAATAATTTATTTATTGAAGATTTAGGAAGTTCAAATGGGACATTCATTAATGGCCGAAGAATTAAATCCAATATCCGTGTACCAATTAATTTTCAGCAAAAGATTACGCTTTCAAATGATTATGAATTGGATATTCAAAAGGTAAAATTTCCAGAATTATCTAATGGTAATGGGCAAAATAGTGCATTCAAGGATGATCAGACGATCTTAATGAGGAATTCTTCTGTGGAGGTGAATTCAGGAGGAAAAACTATTTTGTTTGATAGGAATAGTGCAAAGATTGAGGATTTATCCAAGCATGAAACAAATAAATTTAAGACACTGGGTAGGGCTTCAACCTGTGATATAAAATTGGAAAATTCAATTGTATCTAAATCACATTTGAATATTCGGTTGTTGACTCCCTTAATTGTAGAGTTAGAGGATTTAAACTCTACCAATGGCACCTTTGTAGATGACGAAAAATTAATTCCAAACAAGCGGTATCAGTTTTCAACTTCAGCTCAAGTAAGGATAGGAAATAACCTCAATCTTGAGCTTAAAAAATATTTCCCCGAAATCATCATTCTAGAAAAAAAGGCTGTTGCTCCTCCTTCTCCAGCAAAGGCCCCATCCTCCAATCCATTTGAACCATCAAACGAGGAGCAAAAACAATTTAAAGAGTTGGAGAATGTTTGGAAAGAATACAACAGTAGGTTGAATCAAGCTTCAACCGCTGCTACTGGTTTTGGTATTGGTGGAGCCGTGTTGGGGTTGGCAGCTGTTGCATTTACCGGTGCCACTGGTGGCATAGGAGGGATGTTGCTGATGACTGGAAGTGGAATTTTAGGGAGATATTTAGGACAAAAGCAGTCCAATAAAATTAGAGGGGATTTGACTTATGATGATGCATTTTTAGAAGTGTATGCCTGTCCTAAATGCAAGGAATCTTTTCAAAAAAAACCATGGATTACCATCCGAGAATGCTTTAAGTGTAAAACTAAATATAGATGAAATGAAATACTTTAAATGTGGAAATTGTCAAGCTCCATACAAAATCGATGAGGCTACAATCACGAAGGTTCAGGTAGCAGTTAATTGTCCAAAATGTGGGGTGAAAAACATCATTAGACTTGGGCCATTTTTGGTTGTGCAGTCCAAGAGTGGAATTCAACAATTCCCCTTAAAAATGGGAAAAAACACACTAGGAAGAAAATCTGAGAGTTCAGAGGCTGATTTTCAAATTGAGGATGAGCATGTGAGTAGAGCTCATCTTGAGGTTTCACTTGAAGAAACCGAAAACAAACTTTTCATTACTCTTGAGGATAAGAGCAGCTTAAATGGAACGTTTAATAAAAATAAATTGAGGTTAAAGCCTTCTCAAAAATACCCATTTAAGAAGGATGATTTTGTAATAGTTGGTCTTAGTAAAATCACACTAAAAATTAATTGATCATGGAGGATAAAACTCAAATTTCAAATTCTGGATCTTCAGATAGAAATGAAAAAACAGTGGTAATGAGTTCTAATTCAAAGGCAGAAAATTCAACACCCAAAGAACAAGGAAATGCTCCCGAAGGGAATCCTAGTAATGAAAAAGCACAGGATACTACTCCTCCAAATAATTCTAATTCTAAAACTTCAGAGGATTTTATCAAGGATTCCAAATCCAAGAAATCCAGCGCACCTGCTGTTGCGGCAGGAATAGGAGCGGCAATAGCCACTGGTGTGGCAGGCGTTGCCTTGGGTGCAACTAATTCCGATAAAATCAATGAGGTGGTAGGTAATGCTTTTGGTGCTGATGAAACCCCTCCTTCACCGGAAGATGTGCCTGTGGCAGAAGCCTCCACTACGGAAGAAGAAAATAGTGTTCAGGACCTTCCAGAGGAAGACAGTTTTCTGACTATATCCGAAACTTCCGAGGCAGACCTGAGTGAGGATAGCATGTCTTCGCTCGAAATTTCTGGAGCAGATCAGGAAGGGAATGTGTATTCAGTTTCCTTTTTAGACATCGATGGAGATGGGGAGTATGATATCCAAAATGTAGAATTCCAGACCGTAGATGGGGTAACAATCTCTTACACCGAATATGGAGACGCTCTTGATCCAACATTCATGGATGACCTGGTGCTTGCAGGAAATACCGATTATGTGGATTGTGGTTTTTGTGATGTGCAAGGGGTAAGCATGATGGATTCCTATCTGTATGAAATTCAGCCAGGCGATACACTATCTGAAATTGCAGAAGCTAACAATACCTCTGTAGAGCATTTGATGGAATTAAATCCTCAGATTTCTGATCCAGATTTAATTTATTCAGGAAACAACATGATCGTTCCTGATGGAGATTCTTATGAGTTTCTAGAAAATTCAGAGTCCAATACATTTATTACCGAGGATGGTGGTTTCCCGGAGGGAGATTTGGTAAATGTGGACTTTGATGATTCTATGTATGTAGAGGAGGATTACTTCGTTTCAGAAGAGCAAACAGAGTTGCCTAATGCAGAACTTGGTTCCATAGATTGGGAATCCTTTTACGATAATCCAGTGGAAAATCCATACACGAATGAACTCGAATCCATGGATTTTGAAGCGATGGAAACGCCACAGAGCTACAATGAAATGGACTACGGAATGGAAGATTTCGGTCTAGATGAATCTGGAATGGGATTCATCTAAAATAAAAAAAACATGATAAAAATTTTAGAGCAGGAATTTATTTCTGAAGTAGGAAAAAGAGCAAACAATGAGGACAAGTGCGGGTATATCGCAACATCTACTTATGTAGTATGTGATGGTGTTGGAGGTCTGGACAAAGGTGAAATTGCTTCTGACATTGTTTGTAGATCTATTTTGAGGTCATTTTCTGAGCAGGCCAACTGTACTATTGAAGAAGCCCTTCCCATAGCGGAATCGAGTATGGATGCCTTTTTGGAGGAAAATCAAAATGCCATCGGAATGGCTACTACCTTGACATTAGCCCAAATTCGAGAGAATGGAATTTATGTGGCCTGGGTAGGGGATAGTAGAGTGTACCAATTTAGGTCAGGTAAAGTCAATTTTGTGACCAAGGATCACAGTTGGGTAAATGACGCCTTAAAAATGGGTTTGATTACGAAGGAAGAAGCCATTAATCACCCCAAATCAAACATCATTACTAGAGCTGTTCAAGGAGCCAGTAAGCCGGTGAAGGCCGATTCCAAACTGATCAAGGATCTGCTACCAAATGACTATTTTCTGTTATGCTCAGATGGTGTTTTAGAGAGCTGGACGGATGAAGAACTCGAAGATTTGTTTTCGAGTGAGCAGTCCTGTGCGCAAATTTTAAATCAGCTCAAGCTGAAATGCGAAAAACTATCCAAAGATAATTTTACCGCTATTGCATTTAAGGTTGAAGATGCCCAAATCCCTGCTTTGCTAGAAGAGGAAGCACAATTTGTGGAGGCCATTCCTGTAACCGAATACAAGGAGCCTTTTAGCGCGAAAATTGAAAAGGAAGCGAAAAGTGGAGGGTCAGGTAAAACTTTCCAGTTGGCTGTGATAGCGTTCCTATTTCTAGCTTTTGTTGCAGGGCTCTTCTTTTTTAAGGATACCCTAAAAAAGGTTTTTACGGAAGATAATTCCCCCAATAAGGAGCAAAGAGAACCTCAGAAAAAGGAAGAAGCTGGGCAACAAAGTCAACAGGATGAACCTGAAGATGAAGCTAATCCTGCATCAGATGGTGAACAGGGTGGAGTTGAAAATGAAGTAGAATCAGATACAGATACCCCAGAAACAACAGAGACTGATGACGATAAAAATAATGCGGCCGGAACGAACAAGAAAAATTCCAAATAAAATCTAGCATCCAATGATGGATTGCTGCATGATGGAAAAACACAGGGTAACTAGTTTTAGGTTACCCAATCGTAAGTCGTCTTTATAAATCCTTTCTTGACAAAACCACTTAACTATGAAAAAGCTATTTCTTATTTATTTCTTTGTGAGTTTAACGTCTTCGGTTTTTGCACAATGCATCAAAGGAGACTGTGTATCTGGTACCGGTGAAAAAATTTATCCTGACGGAAGTAAATTTGAAGGGGTTTTTCAAGAAGGGCAGAAGTTGAAAGGGATCTACAAGTATCCCAATGGAGATCAATACGAAGGCAGCTTTAAACAGGGAAAACGAGATGGATTGGCAACCTACAGTTATTCCAATGGGGAGCGCTACGAAGGGTTTTATGTGGATGATGCCAAATCCTACGGAAAGTTTGCCTTCAAGAATGGGGATAGCTACACCGGCACCTTTGCAAACAATCTATTCAATGGCTACGGTTCCTTTAAAAAGAATTCTGGGGAGCTTATCGAAGGATATTGGGAAAATGGCAAATACAGTTTGGCTGTAGAGGAAGAATTGGAAATAACGGATTCCACACTCGTAGCAAATCCTGATTCTACAGCAAATGCAAGATCCTCCTCCCAAAAATCACTTCGCCCTAGAGTTTTTGCGGTGGTTGTTGGAATTTCAGACTATCAAGGTACTGGGTTGGATTTGAGCTACTCGGATCGAGATGCTCAATTGTTTTACAATCACCTCAGATCAGCGATGCCTAGTGAAATGGCTGCAGGTAAATCTGCGTTGTTACTCAACGAAAGAGCTACCCTAAGCAACATCAATGCGGCTCTTTCTGATGTTTTCAGCAACTCATCACCAAATGATTTTATCATATTCTATTTTTCAGGCCATGGAAGTGTGGGAGAGTTTGTTCCCTACAACCATTCTGTAGGTTTGAGACACGAAGATTTGAAGAATTATTTCAAAAATACAGAAGCCAAATTCAGGTTAGTGGTAGCAGATGCTTGTTTCTCTGGAAGCATTGGTACTCCTAATCAAACCTCTGTTTCCGATACGCAAGATCTCTTTGATTCCAGGCTTGCCGTAATCATGTCCTCAAAACCGGATCAAACTTCTTTAGAAATGGGAAGTCTTGAACAAGGGGTATTTAGTTACCATTTGATTCGAGGGATGCAGGGACTTGCTGATTTAAATCAAGATAAGTACGTGACCGCTGGGGAGTTGTTTATGTACACCAAAAACAAAGTGGCCAATCATACTTCCAACGAACAAATCCCTGTGATTTATGGAGTCAACCTGAATAAAATTCCGCTTACTAAGGTAAAGTAGGATGAATTACACCCTAAAATCCAAACTTGGGGAGGGGGGCATGGCTATTGTGCACCTGGCGGAAGACCACAAATTCCATACAGAGGTAGCCCTAAAGATGCTCAAGAAGGAATTTGTGTCCAACGAAAACATCAAAAAGCGTTTTCTAGCCGAGGCAAGGAGTATGTTTCGCATGTCCCATCCGCATGTGATCCGAGTGTCCGATTTGATTGACGAAGGGGATACCGTAGCCTTTGTGATGGAATACGTGGAAGGGGAAACGCTCAAAGAATACTTGGAGCGTAAGGGAAAACTTACGGATA
>CANGYY010000030.1 GCA_947458585.1 Cyclobacteriaceae bacterium
TTTAGGCGGCCTAGCGCAGGGGTCCCACCTCTTCCCATCCCGAACAGAGAAGTTAAGCCCTGCAGCGCCGATGGTACTGGGGTTACACCCGGGAGAGTAGGTCGCCGCCACATTATTGAAGCCCTTCGATTCACTTCGAAGGGCTTTTTTTGTTAGTAGCAAGTAAAGAGTAGCCTGTCTGCCGACAGGCAGGCAAGTATCAAGACGGTTAGAATCAAGATCCAAGAGACCTGCCTGTCGGCAGACAGGTTAGACATTAAATTCTGCTCTTAGTATACCTTAGCTATCATGGAGCAGCATTCATCTCGGCTCTTGTTTCTTGTCTCTTGCTTCTTTTTCATGTCGAACGCTGAACTTCGATTGAGGAATGAAGAAGTAGGGATTCCTGTGCTGACTCAAATGGTACTTCTGAAGGTACTTTGTACTTGGTACATGGTACAATGTAGTAGCCCTGCATTTTTTTGTTTTCTTCTAAAAATGCTACCTTAATACCCATGAAAAAAATTGGATTCTTTAGTGCACTCATTTTGCCAACTTTGCTCATTTTGGGGATGCAATGGGGTGGTCCCTTCCAATGGATGATCCATTGTTTTGTTTTTTTACTTGTTCCTTTGATGGATTACCTGATTCAAAAGGATACTGTCAATGTGCCGGCATCAGAAGTAAGCGAAGTGACAAAAGCTCAATTTTACAAGCTGATTACATTTATATGGGTATATGTGCAATTAGCAGTGCTCATTTGGGGGTTTTATTGGGTGAGTACCCAGGAATTAACTTGGATTTCTTGGATGGCCTTTTCCTCTGGTATGGCCTTGATTACAGGTGGAATTGGAATTACAGTAGCACATGAACTGGGTCACCGACACGAGAAAATTGAACAAACCTATTCCAAAATCCTGTTGATGACGGTATGCTACATGCACTTTTTTATTGAACACAATCGCGGACATCATGTACGTGTAGCCACATCCGAAGATCCAGCTACAAGCCGCAAGGGAGAAGGATTTTATGCCTTCTGGTGGCGATCTGTAACCCAAGGATACCTCAGTTCCTGGCACCTAGAAAAAGAAAGGCTCCAAAAGAAAGGGCTAGGCTTCTGGTCACTTTCCAATAATATGATTTGGTTTCAAATTCTACCTTTGGTATTCGTAACCTTCTTTTTTAGCCTCTTTTCCTATCTAGGTGAAAGACTCGTTTGGGAGGTGCCTGCCTTCTTCTTTATCCAAAGTATTTTAGGGTTTTCACTTTTGGAGCTAGTGAACTACTTGGAGCATTATGGAATGCAGCGGAAGCGATTGCCCTCAGGTCAGTACGAAAAAGTAACTCCTCTCCATTCCTGGAATGCTTCTCAATTGGTGAGTAATTTTCTCCTTTTTCAGTTGCAGCGCCATTCAGATCATCATGCTTCTGCCCACAAGCGCTACCAAATATTGGATCACAACGAAGATAGTCCCCAATTGCCTGCAGGCTATTCGGCCATGATCATCTTGGCATGTATTCCGCCACTTTGGTTTGCGGTGATGGATCCTCGCCTTTCAGAATGGCAAAAACAAAGAAATCTCGAATTAGTCGAGTAGGAAGTTGTTGAAGAAACTGCTCTTCAAGGCCATCCAAATCACAAAAAATAACATCCCCCAGAATAGGTATATCCTATAAAAATCAGCAGTTTCCTTGTATCGATTTTCTAGGATTTCGGTTTTTTCTAAGGTATCAATCTGTTCGAAAATCTGATTCAAGGCCTTTCCATCAGAGGCCCTGAAAAATTGTCCACCTCCAATAGTAGCAATCTCACGCAGGGTACTTTCGTCCAAGAAACTCTCTACCATCTGGGGTCTACCAAAGAAATCAGTTCCATAAGGGACCATTCCATCCTTTCCAACTGCAATGGTGTAAATTTTGATATCAAAAGCTGTGGCGAGCTGTGCAGCAAAAATAGGGTCTACATTTCCAGCATTGCTTTCTCCATCGGATAAAAGGATCATCACTTTGGATGGAGATTCACTGTCTTTCATTCGATTGGTCCCTGACGCAATTGCAGATCCAATAGCAGTGCCCTTGGCTTCGATCATGGAAAAATTAATCTCCTGAATCAAGCTGGTTAGCAATTTGTAATCGTTGGTCAAAGGAGAAAGGGAATAAGCCTCTCCAGAGAAAACTACCATCCCAATTCGATCCCCAAATCGCCCGTTTATAAAATCTACTGCTGTTTTTTTAGCAGCTTCCAAGCGGTTGGGACTAAAGTCTTGGAGGTCCATGGATTCAGAAATATCCATCACCAGCAAAATATCAATTCCTTCGGTGTATTGTTCCACCCGTTCATTGCTTCGTTGCGGTCTGGCCAAGGCGAGTACTACAAAAATTAGAAACAGGAAGAAAAAGCCCGTAGGAACGAGCCGTAGGTAGGTCCATGGATTGGCCTTGGCGACGCGCTTCGGTAAGGAAAGTTCAAGAACAGGCTTCTTGAGGAACTTGATAAACTTTCGAATCAAGACCAACAAAGGGATTAGCCAAAGCAAATTCAATAGCAATGGGTTTTCCCATTCGAAGGATTGGAATGTCTCAGGCAAAAACCAAGACCAAGAGAAAAACTCAGCGAGTGCTTCTTTCATGTTTGATTTGGTTTAAGGTAGTTCGGTAATTGGCTTTAGCTACTTCTAAAAGATAGGTGGTAGCAGCACTTGTATCTCCTTCTGCGCCTGCATAGATAATCATATCGATGCTACGCAAGGCTTTGAATACTTCTTTGTCATCCAATGCAGCAGCAATTTCGCTAGAAGTCCATTCTTGGATAGGTTGGGATCGCAAATGCTCCAAGTACCCTTTCCAAAGTCCAACAGCCTCATCAGCTAATGTTTGATTCGGATTTTGTTGAAGTAAATCGGATAGTTTTTTCCATTTTCGTTCAAACTGAATCCAGCGAAGTCTTTCTCTATTCTTTCTATAAAGACGTCTGATTCGTTCGGCGAAAACAAAGAATAGAATGCCGATGACCCCTATAATTCCCCCAATAATGGCACTAAAAACAAACCAATTGAAGGGTTTGTCCAAAGTTTGGTAGACGTTATTCTCCTTGAATTGCAATTGTTCTGGTATGGAATCCAAATTAAGTTTCAATTTGAGTTCGGCATCCGTCGTATAATGCGTGATACTGTCGTATCGATTGAGTTCAAATACTGGCAAAGCCAAATAGGAAGAGGGTTCCAGTGAAAAATTAGAAAGAAAATATACGGCACTATCTTGGGTAATGCCTTCCTTAGTGGCTGAAACAAATGTTTTTTTCTCCAAAAAGACAAAAGGGGAGAAGTCAAAAGTTGAGTCTGGGAAAATAAGTTGAGCGGCTTGCGGATAGCTTGCCTTGAGCACGTATCCTACTCGCTCACCCAATTGAGCGGAATCCTTAGTGAAATAGCCATTTACCTCCACTTTTTGTGCAGAAACAGGAATCGAAACCGCTAGGAGAAAAAGGAAAAGAATGATTCTACCCACGTTTCATTCGTTTATTTCGGTACTTAAATAAATCAATCAACGGAATCACGATATCCTGTCTGGAATCAATAGCCAAGTAATTGATCTGATTTTTTTTGCAAATTTCCTTCAAATGGGCTCGTTCACTCGTAAACGTCTCTGCAATTTTTCTAGAAAAGCTTCCAAAAGCAGTATTTACCCATGTAGTTCTTCCTCGTTCCTTATCAAATATGGGCACAATCCCTAAGGTAGGCAAGGCTGCTTCCCGAGGGTCTGTCAATTGGATCGCTACCACATCGTGTCGCTCGGCAAGGGCTCTAAAGGAACGCTCGTAATCCTGATCAATAAAATCAGAAATTACGATTAGAATACTTCGTTTCTTGATCAGATTCAATGCAAAGGTGAAAAGTCCATTCAAATTGGTCTTCAAACTCTTGTTCTCGTGTTCAAAAATTCCGCGAACAATTTTGACTCCTTGCTTATTTCCTTTGGTAGGAAGTATTAACTTTTCTTTTTGGTCGGAATAGGAGATTAAGCCTACCTGGCTTCCATCGTAAACTGCTGCAAGGGTGAGCACACCAGCAATCAATTTGCCTTGATCTATTTTTTTCTGACCTTGTTGGCCTATATCTTGACTGCCAGAAATGTCTAGTAAGAAATAGACGGATTGGTCTTTCTCTTCCTTAAAGGTCTTCACAAAGGTTCCGTGGCCTTTGGCAGACACCTTCCATTCGATGGTACGCACATCGTCCCCGTATTGATAGGGCCTTAAGTCGTCAAACTCTAAACCAGATCCCTTGAAAAGTGATTGGTACTCTCCTTGAAGGTGGTTGTTGGCCACTTTCCGGATCATGATCTCATATTTTCTAAGTTTGCTAAATAGCTGATCCATGCGAAGGATTTGAATCAGCTAAGTTAAAGTCTTGAAGCGAAAATTAAAATTTGAGAGCCCATACCTCAGTGGATTTTATCCGTTAAAAAAACCTAATTTTAACCCGTGAATAATCGCTTTATCCCACTTCTACTTTTGGTACTGAGTCTCTCCTGTACTAATAATTCCGCCTCTCAAGGGGTACTGGATGAGGATTTGATGGTATCCATACTCGTGGAGATCCAACTTGCAGAGGGAAAAGTAAGCTCCTTGCCGGTTTCTTATGACTCTTCACAGGTCTTATATACTTTATTAGAAAGAGATATTTTTTCAAAACATGGGGTCACCGATTCAGTTTTCATAGCAAGTATGGAGTATTACCTAGAAGATGCTGAAAAGATGGACCGTATGTATGCTCGAGTCATCGATTCCTTAGTCGTACTAGAAAGCAACCCCAAGCCAACGAAGTAACGCGAATGCTGTACCCGGCCAATCTTGAGCAAAAAATCAACTTCATAAAGATCAAGGAACTGCTCAAAGCAGAATGTACTTCTTCTTTAGGGCAAGGGTATGTGGATTCCATGGCCTTTTCCACAGACTTGAATTTAGTACAGCGTTTACTGGATCAAACCGAAGAGTTTCGGCAACTTCTGATCGCAGGAGAATCCTTCCCTACCTCGCATTTCACCAACTTGAATCCCTACCTTGAAAAAGCAAAGTTGGAAGGGGCCTTCCTAGAGCAAGAGGAATTTCAGGAAGTCAAATTAGCGCTGCAAACACTCAAATCCTGCATTACCTTTTTTCAAAAATTCGGGGATCCCTACCCAAGTCTCAAGGCCTTATTGGGTCTATTAATGGACCTAGATTTGAAACTGCTTCAGGTGATCGATCAGGTGTTGGACGAAAAGGGCAAACTGAGAAGCAATGCCTCCAAAGAGTTGCAACTGA
Organism: Cyclobacteriaceae bacterium; assembly: GCA_947458585.1. Lineage (GTDB taxonomy): Bacteria > Bacteroidota > Bacteroidia > Cytophagales > Cyclobacteriaceae > Algoriphagus. The sequence continues at coordinate 5,285 of CANGYY010000030.1, forward strand.
TTCGATCACAACTCCTCTATGAGGAAGGCCGCTTGCGAAAAGTGATGGAGCGGATATTCAAAGAGGCTCGAGCCAAGGGGTTGATGCCTGAGGACGCGGCCATGACTATTCGAGGAGGTAGGATGGTGATTCCCATTGCAGCTGAAAATAAGCGCAAGCTACGAGGCTTTATCCACGACGAATCTGCAACTGGACAGACCGTATTCATGGAGCCCGAAGAGGCACTCGATATCAATAATGAAATTCGCGACCTGGAGTACATGGAAAAACGCGAAATCATTCGGATCCTCACGCGCCTTACCGATCAGCTTCGTCCCAATATTCCGGCACTTCGTAAAGCCACCAATTTTTTAGGTGTTCTTGATTTTGTACGGGCAAAGGCACGATTTGCATTAAAAACAGAAAGTCATAAACCCATCCTTACCCAAGAAAGAACTCTTCAATGGTCACATGCACGACATCCCATTCTAGAGATTTCGCTTAAAGCTCAAGGGAAACAGGTTGTGCCGCTCAATATAATACTAGACCATCAAAAGCGCTTGCTACTTATTTCAGGCCCTAACGCAGGTGGTAAATCTGTCGCGCTGAAAACAGTAGCCCTACTCCAATACATGCTCCAGTGTGGACTGTTATTGCCTGTTCACCCAGATTCAAAAAGTTCTTTATTCGATCACTTTTTTATAGATATCGGGGACGAACAAAGTTTGGAGAATGACTTAAGTACCTACTCATCCCACCTGATGAGTATGAAGCACTTTACTCAGTTTGCCAACAAGAAAACCATCCTCTTTATCGATGAATTTGGAACCGGTACAGAACCGCAATTTGGGGGAGCAATTGCCGAATCGATCCTTTTGGCCCTAGCCAAACTAGGGGCCTATGGAGTAATCACCACTCATTATGGCAATCTGAAGCAATTAGCGGGCAAACAACAGGGTCTCGTCAATGGAGCCATGCGCTACGATGTGGAAAAATTGGAACCTCGCTATCAACTGGAAATCGGTAAGCCAGGATCCTCTTTTGCGCTTGAAATCGCTTCTAAAATTGGTTTATCCAAAGAAATTGTGGCTTATGCCAAGGAGCAGATTGGAGAGGAGCGGGTACGCTATGACCGGCTCTTGACCCAATTGGAGAATGAAAAAAATCAATACGCACTTTTGCTAAAGGAGGTAAAAGAAAAGGACAGGCTTTTGGAGGCCAAACTCAAGGAGTATGGGCAGTTGAAGGATACCTTAGAGCAAACCAAAAAGCAATACATCCAAGAAGCAAAGGTGGAAGCCAAATCGCTGCTAGATCAAGCCAATAAAAAAATCGAATCGGTGATTCGAGAGATTAAGGAGGGAAAAGCAGAGAAAGAAGTGACCAAATCACTTCGGAAGGAGTTGGATGTATTTAAGGAGGAGGTTAAGCCTGAAAAAGTTCCAGTAAAGGACCCTGAAATCCAAGTAGTGGGCGGCCAAATTCAAGTTGGAGATTGGGTTCGCCTCAAAGACAATGGGGCCATAGGCGAAGTGCTGCTCTTGAAAAGTAAAGATGCAGAATTGCTTATTGGTGACCTCAAATCTACCGTAAAGCTCTCCAGATTAGAGAAAATTGCCAAAGCAACCGCAAAGAAGGAGTTAAAATCCATGGAGAAACGTGGAAGTTACCAGACGACCACCAAGATGATGGACTACTCGCCCAACTTGGATTTGCGTGGACGAAGGGGAGAAGAGGTACTCCCGTTAATCCAAACCTTTATTGATGAAGGCTACATGTTGGGCGTGAAAAACCTACGCATTGTCCATGGAAAGGGAGACGGAATCTTACGAGAGGTTACCCGTAATCTGCTACGGACCATGTCGCAGGTAGGGAAATTGGAAGACGAGCACGCCGATCGCGGCGGTGCTGGGGTAACTTTAATTACCCTCAACTAACGCTAGTACCTATTTTTTAACCAGATTGAAGGTGTAGTTTCCAGAAAGCGATGCATTGCCATCCACTCTTGCACCAGGAGCAGGAATTCTGAATTCCAATCGTAAGGTAGTGCCTGTTTGTGTAAAGGAAATCTCGCGGGTTGCTGCTGGCTTACTTCCTGTCAAAATAATCTTGTCAAAGTTTGTTCCTGCAAAACTCCAATTTCCATTGGCGTCAAATAACTCAGCTGCATTTCTTGTGGAATAAGTTTTGGAAGTCCCTGCATTGAGAAAGAGTTCAAAAGTTGCGTACGTATTCGTCACTGTCTGCCCATCTCGCGTAACGGATCCTCCGCCTGCTACAGTCCATTGCGCAGTACCCGTTCCGGTCAGGGCCTCTGTCGCGATTTGTTCAGGGGTTTTCTTGGTGTCTGGCTTCTCTCCTTTTTCTTTGCAGGAGAGTACTAACGTAAAAATTAGAGCAAAGGCAACGAGCGGTAAAAATCGAGTATTCATTTGAATTTTATTTTTCGAATTGAGAAAGGACAAGAATACGGTGCAAATCCATTACTTGAAATCTTCCAGGCTTATTTTTTTTTCACAAAAGTCATATTCTCGTGGTTCGTTGGAGCAAATCACCAAAATTCTATCCTGTGCATACTGCTGAAGCAATTCCAAATACCAGCTTACCCCTTGCTTATCCAAGTTGGTCGTAGGTTCATCCAAAAAGAGTAGTGGGACCTCAGAAAAAATAGCTAATGCAAGTTTGACACGCTGCTTCATGCCAGATGAAAACTGAGAAATGGATTTGGATTGGTGTTTCTCCAAACCTAAAATCGCAAGAATCTCATGGTTGGAAAGCTGTTTGAGCGGACGCTTAAATTGAAAATGAAAGGCAAGCGCCTCATTCAAGGTGAATTCTTCGGGCAATTCCAGGTAAGGGGTGGCGATGGCTAAGGATCGAAACCAAGACTCTTCAGGTAGGAGGGTCGCACCAGAACGATATTCAATGTTCCCTTGGGTTAGGGGAATGGCTCCCGAAAGGCATTTTAGTAAGGTGGATTTTCCAGATCCATTGCCTCCGGTAATGGCAAGCGCATCACCTGCCGAAAGTTCCAAGTCAAGATTTTTAAAAATCCATTCGCGGTGAAAGCGCTTGGATGCCTTTTGAACCTGGAGGCTAAACATGTTAGTTGATGTAGCCTTTCATAACCCCACGCTCAGAGGAACGAATAAAATGAAGAATTTCATCACGCTCTTTGGTGGCAGGTAGGTTGATTTCAATTTCTTCCAGGGCTCTGCTATTGTTCAGGCTATTCAAGAATAGGTAGCGGTATACTTCCTGAATGTGTGCGATGGTTTCACTAGAAAACCCTCTTCTCCGCAATCCTAGGGAATTGACACCCGCATAGGTGAGTGGCTCACGGGCCGCCTTGGTGAAGGGAGGCACGTCTTTTCTTACCAAAGAACCACCTGAAATCATGGCATGCATGCCAACTTTTACAAATTGGTGGATGGCGCTGGAGCCTCCAATAATCGCCCAATCTTCAATGACCACGTGGCCTGCGATTTGAACGGAGTTGGCTACAATAACATGGCTTCCAATGACACAATCGTGCGCAACGTGCACATATGCCATCAACAAGCAGTTGCTACCCACCACAGTGGTTTGTTTGTCTACTGTACCGCGAGATATGGTCACACACTCTCTGATGGTGGTATTGTCTCCAATGACTACTGTAGATTCTTCACCTTGAAATTTTAGGTCCTGAGGAATTCCTGCAATGACTGCCCCTGGAAAAATCTTACAGTTTTTTCCAATGCGTGCTCCAGGATAAATGGTCACGTTGGAGCCGATCCAGGTATTGTCGCCAATGATCACATCTTCATGGATCATGGTGAATGGATCAACATGTACACCTGAACCCAAAGAGACGTCAGGGTGGATAGAAGACATGGAACTTATCATATATCTTTTCGGGTAATGCTTGCAGTCATGATTGCCTCACAAACGAGTGTATTGCCAACATAGGCTTCTCCCTTCATTTTTGCAATTCCTCGACGAATAGGAGCAAGGAGTTCGCACTTGAAAACAATGGTGTCGCCTGGCAAGACCATTTTTCTAAACTTACAACTTTCAATGCCTAGGAAATACGTCCAGTAGTTTTCTGGATCTTCGACCGAGCTAAGTACCAAAATTCCGCCAGTCTGAGCCATGGCTTCTACTTGCATCACGCCAGGCATCACGGGGTTTCCAGGGAAGTGGCCCATAAAGAAGGGCTCATTCATGGTTACATTTTTTACCCCAGCCACCACAGTGTCATCCAAGTAGATGATTTTATCAATCAACTGGAAGGGGTAGCGGTGAGGCAAAATATTGCTGATCTGATTGATATCCATCACAGGAGGAAGCTTTGGATCGTAGTAGGGAATGTGGGTGGATCCCATTTTCTCCATGGCTCGCTTTAATTTCTTAGCAAAAGCCACATTGGCAGCATGCCCAGGTCGAGCAGCCAAAATTTGTGCTTTCAAAGGTCTTCCCACTAGGGCCAAGTCTCCCACCACATCCAAAAGTTTGTGGCGAGCAGGCTCGTTTTTGTAGCGCAGGTCCACATTATTGAGGATTCCCTCCTTCTTCACTTCCACCGTTTCTTTATTGAACATTTTGGCAAGATGTGCCAATTCTTCTTTCTCAACGATGCGGTCCACCACCACAATGGCATTATTCAAATCGCCTCCTTTGATGAGGTTGGATTTGTACAGCATCTCCAATTCGTGTAAGAAACAGAAGGTTCGGCAAGAGGCGATTTCAGGTCTAAATTGACTGATATCGGTAATCGAGGCGTGCTGACTTCCTAAAACAGGTGAATTGTAGTCGACCATCACCGTTACTCGGTAGTTGCTTGCTGGAAGCGCCACCATCTCTACCTCTCGAGAAGGATCTTTGTATTGAATGGTTTCTTGAACCTCAAAAAATCGCCTTAAGGCATTTTGTTCTTCGAGTCCTGCATCCTCCAGTACTTCAATAAATTGAATAGAGGATCCATCCATGATCGGAGGTTCAGGACCATCTAACTGAACCAAGACATTGTCAATTTCCATGCTCACCAAAGCAGCCAGCACATGTTCTACCGTATAGACCCGAGCACCATTCTGCTCTAGCGTAGTTCCACGAGATACATCCACTACCAAGTCACAGTCTGCATCCACGGTAGGCCGGCCTTCCAAGTCAATGCGTTGGAATTTGATTCCGTGGTTTGGCGGAGCTGGCAAAAAGGTCATGTTGGATACCACGCCTGTATGCAGTCCTACCCCGGACAATTCTACCTGCTTTTGGATGGTGTGCTGTTTAACTTTCATGTGCTGTACTCTAAAACGTGATTTGGGTCACAAAATTACCCCTTTTTTTCTAGTTGTTGAATTCGTTTTTGGAGATCGTCCAGATTTTTAAATACGCTGTAGGAGCGAAGGAAATCCTTCAAATCCATTGCCAAGAATCCAAAAAGGGACTTTCCTGGTTCTTTGATTGATTTGCTAATGCCTGTATTACCTCCAATAGTTGTGTGATCTGCTATTTTGAGGTGTCCTGCTATTCCTACTTTTCCAGCAAGGATACAATGTTTTCCTATTTCTGTGGATCCTGAAATGCCTGTTTGCGCAGCGATGACGGTATGTTCTCCAATCACTACATTGTGTGCGATATGAACTTGATTATCAATTTTTACTCCTTTTCGGATCAGAGTCGTACCCATGGTCGCGCGATCGATGGTGGTATTGGCACCGATGCTGACCTGGTCTTCGAGTACCACATTGCCAATCTGTGGGATGGTTTTATAGGACCCGTCAGACTGAGGAGCAAAACCAAATCCATCGGATCCGATGATCGCGCCTGAATGAATGACACAATGCTTTCCGATTTGTGTGTCTTCGTAAATCTTCGCACCTGCATGAATGATGCTTCCATCTCCGATTTTTACTCGATCTCCAATGTAGGCCTGCCCGTAGATTTTAACACCCTTTCCGAGCGTGCAATTTTTTCCGATGTATGAAAAAGCGCCTCTATACCCATTTTCCCCCATGCTACTGCTTTCAGCTAAGTAACTGGGTTCCTCTACACCAACCAAAGCAGCCTGGTTGAGTTGCTGGTAAGCCTCTAGAAGGGTAGTGAACCCTGTGTAGGCATCTTTTACCCGAATCAAGTTCGTCTTGAAGGGTTTGTTGGCGACAAAATCTTGAGATACAATCACCGCTGTGGCAGCAGTTTCGTAAAGGAAAGCCTCGTACTTGGCATTCGCCAAAAAGGCAATACTCCCAGATTGACCTTCTTGGATTTTATCCAGGCGATTAACTTTTTGGGTGGGATCCCCTTCTACGGTTCCACCTAAAATACCAGCAAGTTGTTCCAGCGAAAATTCCATCGGTAGCAGAGTGGTTTAGTAAGGCAAAATTAAACTTTTTGCCACGCATACGTAATGTTTTTCCACCATCTTACTCATAATCTTGATGTTTGGTAAATCAGCGGCAGTGGCTACATCGACCACTTCCCCTTTTTTGGTCAAAATGGAAATGCGGTCTTTTTCTAGATACCCGTAATTGCTGATCGTTCCGGTAGAAAAAAAGTAGCCCAAATCCTCTTCAGGAACTTGAAGTTTCTTTAACGCCTTGCTGCGCAATTGTTCGATCTCAGGGGTAGTGAAGGGCTCGTTTACCAGATTAATTTTGAATAGCCTTCGGGTCAAAAACATTTTTGAAATGTTTTGAAGGACGTAGTCCGAATCGTTTTTCCAGAGTTTAATTGCCCCCCAGATGTCAAAATCATCCAATTGCAAAAACTTCTTCAACAAATTCTTATCTGCCTTAAAATCAGCTAGGCTTACTTCCTGGTTCATAAAGTAAGCCATTTCTTCGGTCACGTAGAATTTTCTACCCGCTTGTGCTAGTTTTTTGGCTCGCTGGATCAGGTTGATCAGCATTTTCTCTGCACTCACGGTCGTTTTGTGCAGGTATACCTGCCAGTACATGAGCCTTCGTGCACTCAAAAAATTCTCAATGGAATAGATTCCTTTTTCTTCAATGACGAGTTGATCGTCTTTCACCGCCATCATTTTGATGATTCGATCCGCGCCAATGGTACCCTCGGATACGCCCGTAAAAAAGCAATCGCGCTGTAGGTAGTCCAATCGGTCGATGTCCAACTGGCTGGAAACAAGTTGGTGGAGAAATTTTTTAGGGTACTTATTTTGGAAGATCTGAAGTGCCAAAGTCAATTGTCCTCCAAACTCTTCATTGAGGAGTTCGATCGTGAGTAAGGAAAGTTCTTCGTGCGGAATTCCCTCCAATAAACTGTATTCCAGGGCATGAGAAAAGGGGCCGTGTCCAATGTCATGCAGGAGAATGGCTAAAAGTGCAGCCTCGTATTCTTCTTCTGTGATTTCGGTACCTTTAATGCGTAGATTGTCCAAAGTAATGCTCATCAAGTGCATGGCACCTATGGCATGGTGGAATCGGGTATGGAGTGCACCCGGGTACACAAAATCAGTTAAACCCAATTGCCTAATTCGGCGTAATCTCTGAAAGTAAGGATGGTCAATGATGGCAAAAATTAACTCGCTAGGTATGGTGATAAAACCATAAACGGGATCATTGAGTATTTTCTGGCTTTTCAATCAGCGCGGATTTGATTGACTCAAAAGTAATTATAATTTTAGAAGAAAAGGGAAGAAAGATGTCTCAAAAATTCCAGGTCTTGTGGGCAGACGATGAAATAGACCTACTCAAACCGCACCTTCTGTTTTTGGAAGGGAAAGGTTGCGTGATTACCACCGTAAATTCGGGGGTGGATGCCATCGAGGAGGTCGAAAAGGCCAATTTCGACGTGGTATTTTTGGATGAAATGATGCCAGGAATGACAGGTTTGGAAACCCTCCAGCAAATCAAACAACTCAAGCCTCAGATTCCTGTGGTCATGATCACCAAGAGCGAGGAGGAGCAATTGATGGATGAGGCGATTGGAGGTAAAATCGCGGATTACTTGATTAAGCCCCTCAATCCCAGCCAGATTTGGCTGTCGGTAAAGCGAATTCTTCAAAACAAGCAACTGGTAGAATCCAAAACTACTCAAAACTACCAACAAGAGTTTAGACAAATTGGTCAGGCCTTGGATGAGGCATCTACTCCTCAGGAGTGGGCTGATCTGTATAAAAAACTCACCTTTTGGGAGATGGAAATTGACCGCACGGAAAACAAAAACATGCTGGAAGTACTGGAAGCCCAGAAAATCGAAGCCAATCATTCCTTTGGTCGATTTGTGAAAGAGAATTACTTGGATTGGATTGCCGAACCCGAGAAAGATGCTCCGTTGCATTCTCCGCAGGTACTTCGAGAATGGGTATTTCCATTGCTCAAAAAGAAACGACCTGTATTTTTTATTTTAATTGATAACCTACGATTGGATCAATGGGAGGAGATCGAACCCCTGCTTAGTCCCTACTTCCATGTGGAGGAAAAGTCTACTTACTACAGTATTCTTCCCACCACCACTGCCTTTGCTCGGAATTCGCTATTTTCTGGAATGATGCCCTCCGAGATGGCCAGTCGCTATCCTAGCCTATGGGAAGATGAGGACTCTGAGGAAGGAAAAAATAAAAATGAGGAGGAATGGCTCAAGATAAACCTCGAGAAAAATCGGCTGCCAGTAAAATTCTCCTACCACAAAATTTTGCAGATGCAGGAAGGAAAAGCTGTCTTGGATCAATTCCATGCCTTGCTACAAAACGAATTCAATGTGTTGGTTTACAATTTTGTGGACATGATTTCCCATGCGCGAACCGACATGAAAATGATCCGAGAATTGGCTCCTGATGAGTCTGCATACCGCTCGCTGACCCGCAGTTGGTTTGAACATTCCTCCTTGTTTGAACTCATGAAAAAGATTCAGCAGGTGGGAGGAGAGGTGATTTTAACCACGGACCACGGTACCAAAAGAGTAAATAGACCCTATAAGATCATTGGGGATAAAAATATTACCACCAACCTGCGTTACAAACAGGGTAGAAACTTGAATTTTGAGTCTGGAAAAGTTTTTGAAGTGCGCCGCCCTGAGGACGCTAAACTTCCCCGCTTGAATGTGTCCTCTACCTATGTGTTTGCTGTGGAGGATTATTTCTTTGCTTACCCCAACAATTACAATTACTACGTGAGCCACTACAAGGATACTTTTCAGCATGGGGGCATCTCGCTTGAGGAAATGATCATTCCTATCGTACATTTGCGTTCCAAAACCTGATCCTTTTGCACTCTTTTTCCTACACCTTGAACCAATTAGACGAAGTGGCCCAACGGCTACTTCAAGAAGCAGGCGAGGAAAAGGTGTGGGTTTTCAAAGGTCAAATGGGGGCCGGTAAGACTACCTTGATCAAATCACTCGCAAAAGCTTTGCAGGTGGAAGATCAGGTCAGCAGCCCTTCGTTTGGAATAGTAAATGAGTACCAAACCCAATCCAAAGGATTGATCTTTCATTTTGACTTTTATCGCTTGGATGATCCCATGGATGCCTTGGATATCGGAATAGAAGAGTATTTTTATAGTGGAAACTATTGTTGGCTTGAATGGGCTGAAAACATTGCGTCCTTTTTACCGGAGCGATTTTTTCTAATTGAACTCACAATAGAGTCCGAAACTGGAAGATTGTTAACCCTTCACCACCACCAAGATGGCCACTGAATTGTCTGGAATAGCCGCTGTGGGATTGATCCCAAAAGAGTCTCCCGCTCCTCTAAAAAAAGGAGGGAAGCCCATCACCCTAGGAATGCCTAAGGAAACTTCGACCGAAGAAAAGCGGGTGGTACTCAGTCCTGAGGCAGTTCGCATTTTGAGTCAAAATGGCATTGAGGTGCTGGTAGAAACCCAGGCTGGGGAGCGCGCCAAGTTTTCGGACCAACAGTTTTCTGATGCTGGAGCAAAAATAGCCTATTCTTCCAAGGAAGTTTTTGCTGCCGATGTGGTAGTAAAAGTAAATGCACCTACGGAAGAGGAAATCGCAGATATGAGTTCGGGTGCTTGTTTGATCTCCGCCTTGCAACTTGAAAGGCAAGAATCCAGCTACATCCAAGCACTCAATATAAAAAAGATTACTGCGCTTGCTTTTGAATACCTAGAAGATAAGGTAGGAGGGATGCCTGTGGTTCGGGCCATGTCGGAAATTGCAGGGAGTACGGTGATGTTGATTGCCTCTGAATACCTGTCTAGTGTGAACGAGGGCAAAGGGTTGATTTTGGGAGGAATTACGGGTGTACCTCCTACCCAAGTGGTGATCATCGGAGCAGGTACGGTGGCTGAATATGCGGCACGAACTGCTCTTGGCTTGGGAGCAAACATTAAGGTTTTTGACAACCACCTGTACAAGTTACGACGGATCAAACAGTTGCTTGGACAGCAGATTGCCACTTCCACCATTGACAATGCTAGCCTATCTCAGGCCCTTGCAGAAGCGGATGTGGTGATTGGTGCTTTGCGTGCTGAAAAAGGAAGAAATAAAATTGTGGTCACGGAAGAAATGGTCTCCAAAATGATTCCTGGAAGTGTAATTATTGATGTAGGCATCGATCAAGGCGGCTGCATCGAGACTGCACGCATGACCACACATGAAAACCCAGTCTACCGTTCGCATGAGGTGATTCATTATGGTGTGCCCAACATTGCCTCTCGAGTGGCACGAACAGCCTCTTATTCCCTGAGTAATATTTTTACCCCCATACTCCTGCACATGAACGACCTCGGAGGTGCTGAGGAAATGATATTTACCTACAAGTGGTTCCTCAAAGGTGTGTATACCTACCGAGGTAGTTTGACCAATGCCTTTTTAGCAAAGAAATTTGGACTCAACCACAAGGAGTTGCAATTGCTACTTGCTGCTCGTTATTGATTAGGTGGGGAGGAGTCCCCTCGTTTCAGATTAAAAAAAATGACTTATTTTTGATGGAATCTTCTGCGAACTCCCAATCAGCGCTTATGCGAAAAGTTCTACTTGTTCTTTCCTTCATTTTTAGTGCTGCATTCGCAGTCGCTCAGCAGCCACCTGCCGCCTACCTCAAGGCAAAATCAGATTTGGATGCCAAAGAATACGCGCTAGCAAAAGTTGGATTTACACCCTTTCTTGAGGAGGCCACCTATGGAGTTCTTTCGCATTATGCAGCCTTTCACAGTGCAGAAGCTGCGCTCCAACTCCTGCAGGCTCCCCAGGCCATCGAACTATTGACCGCTTTGAAGGGTAAGGCTTGGAGCAAATCTGAAGAGGTAAATTACCTCCTTGCCTTGGCCTATTTCCAAAACAACCAATTGGTAGAAGGTCTTCAAGCATTAAAAGGAATTACTCGCGAACCATTTTTGAGTAAAGGCCACCGTGCATCTTTTGAATATTTAAAAACTAACTCCTCAAATTTTCTGGTTACCCACTTGGGTGAGTTTAAGGAGAACCCGGGGTTTACCGCTGCATTGGCGTATGTGTTGCAGCAGAAGTCCATTATGTCGGCTCCTGAACGTGGTATCCTTAACCAACTTATTCAGTCTGGGGCACAACCGGCTTTGAAAGACAAGGTGTTGGATGTGGTGGTCATTCTTCCATTCACTGGCAATTCAACTCAGGCTATTTCTGCTTTGGAATCGAATAATTTCCTGCTAGAGCTTTACCAAGGCATCGCTTTGGAAGTGGAAACGCTCAAATCCCAAGGAGTAGCCATTCAGCTCCATACTTTCGATTCCAAACGAGATCTCAATTACCTCAATGCGCTTGTCAAAGACCCCACGGTCCTTGCTGCAGACGTAATCGTTGGCCCAATTTATCCTGAGGAAAGCGAATTGATCAGTGCTTTTGCTGAGTCTCAAAAAATCCCATTTGTTCATCCACTTTCGAACCTTGGGGATCGATTTGAAGAAAGTCAGTTTAGCTATTTGTTTAGGCCATCCTTGAATTCTTTAGCGAATGGGGTAGTGGAGGCTTTGAAATCCCAAGCCTGGGGCAAAACAGTTGCCATTGGCTATAGTGGAAGTTCACGAGACGAGCAATTGGGACTACTTCTTCAAAGCCAATTGCAAAAAGAAGGATTTACCTTAGCCAAAGTCCAAAAAGTAGATTCCAAAACAGTGAGTACCTTTTTACAAGGCTTAGGAGTACGTAGAGGAAATCGACCTGCTGTGGATCAAGTAATTTTGCTTTCCGATGATCCAGCACTTGCCCAGCCTGTTTTTTCCTTGATGGAAAGTATTTCCACGAAGGTTCCTTTGCTTGTCATGGATTCTTGGTTGGGATTTAATTTTTCGAATTACGAGATGCTTGAATACGCTAATTTTTATTTCATTTCAAATAATACCCCTAAGTACCATTCCGAGGAGATGGATGTATTCCGAGATGTATTTTATGAAAAGCACTTGCAATTCCCATCGACCAACTCCTTATTAGGTGCTGAATTGGTGCATTGGATCCATGCCAATTCGGAATTTGCACAAGATTTTGATCTCCGCCCTAGTTTAGATCGGAAGGGGTACCAGCCAGGACGTCTTTCATGGGGATTTAATTTTCAAAAAGTGAACAACAACAGCTATTCTCCTGTTTTTAAACTTGAATCTGGAGAACTGATCCCATTACAATAACTCATGCAAATTTCTGAAAGCAAAAGGCTATTCGCTCATGCTAAAAATTTTATTCCTGGAGGAGTGAATTCCCCTGTGCGTGCATTCCGTGCTGTAGGTGGTGAGCCCATTTTTATCAAAAAGGCTGACGGAGCATTTATCTACGATGAGGATGGAAATTCTTTTATCGAATTAATCAACAGCTGGGGTCCCATGCTTTTGGGACACAATTCCCCTCTTATCCGAGAGGCAGTAATTCGTGCCATGGAGGATGGAACCTCCTTTGGAGCACCTACAGCTCGCGAGGTAGAAATGGCGGAGCTATTGGTTCGAATGGTACCTTCCCTCGAAAAAGTGCGCATGGTCAATTCGGGTACCGAAGCCACCATGTCTGCGATTCGGGTGGCTAGAGGGTATACCGGAAGAGATAAATTCATCAAGATGGAAGGGCACTACCATGGACATGGGGATTCATTTCTCATTGCTGCAGGTTCTGGTGCCATTACTATGGGACATCCTGATTCGCCTGGAGTCACCTTAGGAACAGCCAAAGACACGCTTTTGGCTCCTTACAATGATTTAGCAGCAATAGAATCCTTAGTAGATGCCAATAAGGGTCAAATTGCAGCCTTGATTTTGGAGCCAGTTCCTGGAAATATGGGGCTGACTTTACCACAGGAGGGCTACCTAATAGGCCTACGTGAAATCTGTACCCGCGAAGGAATCGTCTTGATTTTCGATGAGGTGATGTCGGGTTTTCGATTGGCCAAAGGCGGTGCTCAGGAGCGCTTTGGAGTTATTCCGGATTTGACGACTCTAGGGAAGATTATTGGTGGAGGAATGCCAGTTGGGGCCTATGGAGGAAAAAAGGAAATCATGGAATTTGTTTCTCCAGCAGGACCCGTTTACCAAGCAGGCACCCTTTCTGGCAATCCCATTGCCATGGCGGCGGGTTTGGCCATGCTTCGACATCTCGATACCCATCCTGAAGTGTATGCTCGTTTGGAAACGATCGGAAATCAACTCTGCGCTGGGATTAAGGAAGTCAATGCCAACTTAGGATTAGATTACACCCTTAATCAATTGGGAAGCATGTATTCCTTGTTCTTTACCTCAGCTCCGGTAACGGATTTTGAATCTGCAAAGAAATCTGACACCCAACTTTTCGGTCGCTATTTCCAAAGCATGCTGAAGCGAGGCGTTTATTTGGCGCCCTCACAGTTTGAAAGCCTATTTTTATCCACTGCCTTGACGGACGAACTGATTGGTAAGGTCCTTCAAGCGCATGAAGAAAGCATGAAAGAAATTCATTAAAAGTGAAGAAGCAGTGAAAGTTTACGGTATAAAAAATTGCGATACAATGAAGAAAACCTTTGCCTTCCTGGAAGAAAAGGGCGTTTCTTACGAATTTATCGATTACAAAAAGCAGGCTCCTAGTGCAGATCTGCTTCGGAACTTTCTGTCCAAAACTAGTTTGGAAACCTTGGTCAATCGCCAGGGGTCGACCTACAAGAAGTTGGAGGATACACAGAAAGAAGCGTTGCTGCAGGAGTCCACTGCGCTTCCAATTTTGACTGCACAACCCAGCATGATCAAAAGGCCTTTGATTGAATATACCGACGGAAGTATCACCTTAGGATTTGTTCCCGAGCAGATTGCCGCAAAACTGAAGTAAACAAAATCATTTATCCAGTTTACATCTTCCTCAAGAATTAGGATTGTGGCGGGAAAAATGCGGGCAAGTGCTTCAAGATATCCCTGCTCATGCTATCCAAGTCGTAGGAAGGCTTCCAGCCCCAATCTGCTCTAGCTCTGCTATCGTCAATGCTATCTGGCCAAGAGTCTGCAATGGATTGACGGAAATCCACTTGGTAGTTAATTTCAAAACCAGGCACCTCTTTTTTGATACTTGCAAAAATCTCCTTTGGTGAAAAACTCATCCCGGCAAGGTTGTAGCTCGAGCGGATTTTGATTGCTTCTTTTGGAGCGTTCATCAAATCTAAGGTAGCCTTGATGGCATCCGGCATGTACATCATGGGGAGATAGGTGTCCTCGCTCAAAAAACAGGTAAAGGCCTGCTTTGCAATTGCCTTGTGGTAAATATCAACCGCATAGTCAGTAGTGCCTCCACCTGGAAGAGATTTGTAGCCAATGAGGCCTGGATAGCGAAGGCTTCGTACATCTACCCCATATTTCTCGAAGTAGTAGTTGCACCATCCCTCACCTGCAAGTTTGCTAATTCCATAGACTGTATTTGGGTCTTTTTCGCAAAACTGGGGGGTATTGACTTTGGGGGTGCCGGGGCCAAATACAGCAATGGAAGATGGCCAATAGATCTTATCCAATCCACATTCTTTTGCGAGCTCCAACACATGAAGCAGGCTGTCCATGTTGAGCTGCCATGCAAATTGAGGGTTTTTTTCACCTGTGGCTGAAAGCACTGCAGCGAGGTGGTAGATTTGAGTGACCCGCTCTTTTTTTACCAAAGCTCCCAAGGCGTCCTTGTCCATCACATCCAATACTTCAAATCTGCAGTATGGAAAAAGTGTGCTAGCAGTGGCTCTTAGGTCGGTTGCGATTACTTGGTCACTGCCAAATTGATCTGCTAAAGCTCGGGTTAATTCTGAGCCGAGTTGCCCAGCTGCTCCAATAACAAGGATTTTGTCCATAGGGTGGTCTTTCAATAAACCCGTAGTTGCGGTGAGGGTTTTTGTTTTATATTTGGGTTTACTTGCGCAAAAGTAATAAAATTCACCTGTTCCAAGCGGATTTTTGATCAGCGGAACTTGAAATTTTGCCAAGATCAATTCCTAATCCATTGACCATGTACGAGCAGTTTAAACCCAAATTAGAACAAGAATTACAATCCATCGAGGAAGCTGGTTTGTTTAAAAGAGAGCGCATCATTACCTCTCCACAGGCCGCAGAAATCACCATAGCAGGAGGAAAAAGGGTGTTGAATTTTTGTGCAAACAATTACCTAGGGCTTTCTTCACATCCGCGTGTGGTTCAGGCAGCAAAAGACGCCATCGATTCCCATGGCTTTGGAATGTCTTCCGTTCGTTTTATTTGCGGTACGCAGGATATCCATAAAGAATTAGAGCGGAAGCTATCTGAGTTTTTGGGTACAGAGGATACCATTTTGTATGCGGCTGCTTTTGACGCCAATGGAGGAGTATTCGAGCCCCTTTTTGGTGCCGAGGATGCCATTATTTCAGATGCATTGAATCATGCTTCCATCATTGATGGGGTGCGACTCTGTAAGGCCATGCGTTACCGCTACGAGCACAACAACATGGAAGATCTAGAGAAGCAACTTCAGGATGCCATAGCGGCTGGTGCTCAGCAAAAAATCATTGTCACCGACGGGGTCTTCTCCATGGACGGCACCATCGCGCAGTTGGATAAAATCGTGGCCTTGGCCGAAAAATACCAAGCCTTGGTGATGACAGATGAGTGTCATTCTACAGGGTTTATGGGAAAAACGGGTCGGGGAGTGCACGAGCATCGAGGTGTGATGGGCAAGATGGACATCATCACGGGTACCCTTGGAAAAGCTCTGGGGGGCGCTTCTGGTGGATTTACTTCGGGAAGAAAGGAGATCATCGAGTTACTTCGTCAGCGATCCAGACCTTATTTATTTTCCAATACCCTAGCTCCATCCATCACAGGCGCTTCTTTGGCAGTGCTTGAATTACTTTCAGAGACCACCGAGTTGAGGGATACCTTGGAAAAAAACACACGCTACTTCCGCGAAAAAATTCAGGCAGCAGGATTTGATATCAAAGCAGGGGAGCATGCCATTGTGCCAATTATGCTATACGACGCGGTTCTGTCTCAGAAAATGGCGGAAAAGTTATTGGAACGAGGGATCTATGTGATTGGATTTTACTATCCCGTGGTTCCCAAAGGGCAAGCGCGAATTCGAGTTCAAATCTCTGCCGGTCACCAACAGGAGCATTTGGACCAGGCGATCGAGGCATTTATTGCAGTGGGTAAGGAGCTGGGAGTGATTCAATAAGGATAAAAAAAGAGGGATGACAATTCATCCCTCTTTTTTATCCTCCGACTTTAGGAGTTAAACTTTTTTTCTTGGCGAAATCGTGTTCCGATAGATTTTCAAATCGGTCATACAAATCTTCGTTGTTGAGGTAGTCGTTGATGATTTCCCGAACTTCTTGAAAAGATAGGTTGTGCAAGACCTTACCATTTTTAGCCATGGAGATCTGCCCTGTTTCTTCAGAAATCACCAGAATGAGAGCATCTGTGGCTTCAGACATGCCAATACCTGCTCGGTGGCGTAGCCCAAATTGTGCAGGAACTTCCCGTTCAGTAACAGGCAAAATACAGCGTGCCGCTTTGATTTTGCCTTTGTGGATAATGACTGCCCCATCGTGTAGTGGGCTGTGCTTATTGAATATGGAAATCAACAAGCGCTTGGACAATTCAGCATCGAGGATGTCCCCACTTTCTGCATAGAATTTCAATTCTACGGTACTTGAAATGACGATCAATGCACCTGTATTGGATCCAGCAAGGATTTTGGCAGCATCGATGATGGGACTAATATTGAATCCTGAGTTTTCTTTTTTTCTCCAAAAAAACAGGAGGTCTTTCCATACATTGTCGTCCGAGAAGATGGACGATCGGCCCAAAATGAGCAAGAATTTTCGAAATTCTGGAGCAAATATGATGATGGCAGCAATGACTCCTACACCCATAAACTGTCCGAGGATAATGGTGAGCAGCTCCATTCGTACTGCTTGAACCAGTAAGTAGATCAAATACAGCGAGAGGAATCCTAAGAAAATCTTAATTGCAACCGAACCTTTCAAAAGCTTGTAGACTTGATACAATAGGGCCGCTACCAACGCAATATCGATCATATTGACGATGGAGATATCTAAAAATCCTATTTTGAAAAGTAAGTTCAAGGGTAGATTTGTGCTGCTAGTTCAATTGTTTCTTTTGCTTCTTTTACATCATGTACTCGTAAGATATCAGCTCCTTGCAACAAAGCAAACATATTTAGGGCGGTAGTGCCATTTAATGCTTTATTTGCACTGATTTCTAATGTTTTATAAATCATTGATTTCCGAGAAACTCCCACTAGGATTGGAAGTCCCAAGCGTTTGAAGCTACTCAGATTTCTCAAGAGTTCGAAATTTTGTTCCCGGGTTTTTGAAAACCCAAATCCAGGATCAATAATTACATCTTTAATGCCAATTTTACTGAATTGTTTAACTTTTTCAGAAAAATAAGCCAAAACATCAGGCACAAGGTCAGTGTAGGTCGTTTCCGATTGCATGGTTTGTGGAGTCCCCTTTAAGTGCATGGCGATGTAGGGAATACCAAGTTTTGCTACCAATGGGAGCATTTCCAGGTCCAAATTTCCTGCTGAAATGTCATTCACGAGCTCAGCCCCTGCCTCAATTGCCGCTTTGGCCACCTGCGAGCGAAAGGTGTCCACAGAGATTAGGGTGTCAGGAAAATTTTTCTTGATTTCAGCAATAGCAGGGATCACACGAGCAATTTCTTCTTCAATGGAAATGTCAGCTGCTCCAGGGCGTGTACTGTATCCTCCTAAATCTAAAAAATCTGCTCCTTCCTTAATTTTTTTCTCAGCTTCCTCTAGCACCGACTTTTTGTCTGTAGGAACCCGACTTCCTTCAAAAAAAGAATCTGGAGTCAGGTTAAGTATCCCCATTACTTTGGGTTTATTCAAAGAGTATAGGCATCCCTTGATTTGAAATGTATATTTTTGGGGAAATAATTTATCTTCGGAAGAAGAATTCATAGTTGATCCAGCAAATTTTAAATCCAGTAGTGTGGAGACGCAGACTAGCAACGAATATAAGGAAGTAATCGCCCGATGTAAAGAATTGTTCCGTAAGAAAACCATTGATTATGGAACAGCTTGGAGAGTCTTGAGACTGCCTTCCCTTACAGACCAAATTTTCATTAAAGCCCAACGAGTACGCTCTATTCAGGAAAAGGGAAATCAAAAAGTCAATGATCCCATCGTAGATGAGTTTGTAGGAATCATCAACTACTGCTTGATTGCTTTGATTCAAATTTCCCTAGCGGATGATGAGCGAATGGAGATTCCCTTTGATGAGCTAGAGCCACTTTACGATCATTGGACTGCTGCCACTAAAGGTCTTCTTGAAAATAAGAATCATGACTATGGCGAAGCCTGGCGAGACATGCGTGTCAGTTCCATGACGGATATTGTCCTGATGAAATTATTTCGCGTCAAACAAATCGAAGACAACCAGGGAAACACCTTGGTGTCTGAGGGAATTGAAGCCAATTACCAAGACATGATCAATTATGCAGTCTTTTGTCTCATTAAATTAGGATATCATGAATAAGCAGGTGTTTTTCTGGATTCTTCGCCTGTTGGTCGGAGGTCTATTTGTGTTTTCGGGTTTGATCAAGATCAATGATCCCGTGGGCACGGCCATCAAGTTGGAAGAGTACTTCGATGTGTTTTCCAATGATATCGCCCCCTTTTTTCACCATTTTAAGCCTTATGCGCTACCATTAGCGGTGTTTTTGGTGGTCTCTGAGGTGGTGTTGGGTATCATGTTATTGATTGGTGTACGACTCAAGGAAACCGTTTGGGCATTGGCCAGCATGATTCTCTTTTTCACCTTTCTGACTTTTTATTCGGCCTACTTCAATAAGGTGACGGATTGTGGGTGTTTTGGAGATGCCATCAAGTTAACTCCCTGGGAGTCCTTTTACAAAGACATTATTTTGTTGGTATTGATTTCTTTCTTGTTCTTTTCCCGAAAGGATCTTCCTCAAAAAACACCGAAATGGGCAACTTACAGCGCTGGAGTAAGTTTGGTGCTTTCGCTTGGATTGGCCGTATATGCAATTCAGAATTTACCATTCATTGATTTCCGTGCCTATAAAATTGGCGTTAGCATTCCTGTAAACATGCAGCCTTCTGCACCTTTGGTGTATACCTATGTAATGAAAAAGGGGGGTGAACTTGTCTACTTGGATCAGTACCCTACCGACGAAAGTTATGAGTTTGTGGAGATGACGCTCAATAATCCAGAAGCCTTACCTAAAATTTCTGATTTCGCAGCCTGGAATGCGGAAGGGGATCAAGCGGAATACTTGTTTCAAGGAAATAAAGTCCTTTTGTTAAGTAGCAACTTGACAAAGATGAGTGACGCGAATCTCGATGGGCTCACCAACCTTTTTACTTCTCTTGAAAAAGCACCCGTTGAACTCATCTTTATGGCAGCAGCGACCCAAGAGGAGATCGATGCAGTAATCGCTAAAAATGGATGGAAGATCAAGGGCTTGCAAGCGGATGCTACGGTCGTGAAAACAATCATGCGTGCCAATCCGGGAATTATGCTGTTGAAAGATGGGGTAGTGGTAGGGAAATACCACCACAACAATACCCCGGATGCTTTGGAAGTGCTTGATTTGTTTTGATGAATAAGCAGCTTAAAGTTGTTTTGGTAGGATTACCCGGATCGGGGAAAAGTACCTTTGGCAGGCAACTTGCTAAAGAAATGGGTTTTCCTTTTTTGGACCTAGACCAATTGATTGAAGAGCGGTACCAACTAAAGATCTCGGAGATCTTTTCAATGCATGGGGAGGGAACTTTTCGAAACTGGGAATCTTCGGTACTTCACGACACTTTGAAGCAGGATCGTGCTTACATTTTGGCTTCGGGCGGTGGAACCCCTTGTTTCAATGATAACATGGACTTGATCAATACCCAAGCCATTTCGGTTTATTTGGATGTACCTTTGGGATCCATTTCTCGTAGACTGCAAACTTCTAAAGCACAGCAAAGACCTTTGTTTCAAGGGTTAGATCAAGGTGAACTTACCTTAAAACTCAAGTCTTTATTGGTATCTCGAGAATATTTTTACAACCAAGCAAAAATAAAGCTCAGCGGAGAAGATTTTTCCGCTGAGCTCTTATTGGTTGAATTGATTTCTAGACTTAAAAGTTAAAGCCGACGGTAACCACTGCCGAGGTTATTGAATTTTTTATCTCGGTCAAAGGACCATAGTTAAATCCATTGTTGTCCAGTACTTTATAGCTACGATACAGGGAGTTGAAGTTTTGATTGACTAAAGAAAAATCTACCTTTAGCACATCAAACTGGATTCCAATACCCCCGGAAAGTTGTTGCGTGCTTTGGTCAAATCCTGAATTATCAAAAAATGGATCACCCATATGTGCGTATCCAGCACGTATTCTCCAATTCTCCAATTTCCCCTCTGCTCCAAATCTGTAATTGATAGTGCTGCCGTAGAAGTCTTGGATGACCTGGTTGTCCGGGCCTTCGTTGAAGTCTCTGGAACTAAGTCGCGCAGCACTGTAGTCCACCCAGTCCACATCTGCAGAGATAAACCCATGCTTTCCTAAAAACACGGTGGCGCCACCACCTACTTTAAAGGGAGTGTAGAGGCCGTAGTTGCTCATAAAGATATCGGAAACAGCAGTCTCATTTCCCAATATCTTGTCTTCAGGTTCGAAATAGTATCCGTCATAGGTAGCAGTCATGCTCGCCTCATACTCTTCATTCATTGCAAACGCGGTAGGGGTTTGAAGCACAAAGCCCAGGTTCAGGTAATCGATGGGTTTGTAGATTAACCCTAAGTTGAGGTTAACCCCTGTACCATTGATAAACAAGCTTTCAAATAAAGAGGAATTGATGAGTGGCTGGTCACCAAATTCTTCATTGTATTCTTTCTTGGAGGAGAATTCGATGGAGCGTATGCCTAAGCTTGCTCCAACAAATAATTTGTGATTGAAGTTGGCACCATACCCAAAGTTGATTTGGCTTGCACTGCCTTCTTGCCTGATATTCTCGTCTTGAAAGGGTAAACCCAGAACAAAGGAATCGTATTCTCTTGGATTGGTAATGGGTTTACCAGCGGCATCCACGGTGATGGGGTTGATTTGGTAGGTTTGGTAGGCAAGGCCGGTCAAGCCACGATTTTCAATTTGGTTTTCAGGTACGCCAAAGGAGTCGTCTAAATAAAAATCAAGGATTGAACTCTCCCCTAATTTGTCAGAGTAATACCCAAATTCATTGGAGAAATTGGCAATTCGCTGGATACTGAAGCCCCAAGCCCCTCCTTTAAATGCGCCTTTTTCAAGTACGCCTTTTGGATTTGCGCCCACAAAGCTGAGGTTGGGTAGTGAAAAGTCTGAGGTGCGGTAGGATTTGGTCTGGTCCAAATAGCTTGCATCTGCAGACCAAAGGTCGTAGCCCAAACTCAAACTTGCTTCAGAAGTCCTGAAGAAGCCTAGGCCCGCAGGATTGCCCGCTAGGTTCGACACATCTCCGCCTAGAGACCATTGTGTTCCTCCAACGCCCATAATTCGTGCAGAGCCAGCTGGGGTAGTTTTACTAAAGCGATAGGCGTCTTCAAAATAGCCGCTTTGAGCTACTGCTGCACCTGTGGTGAACAGGCTAAGGCAGAGAATGTATGTAAGTAACCTCATGTAGAAAAGGGTTAAGTTGGATTAGTAACGAAGCGGTGGTTGTTTTCGGATATATTATCCAAAAAAAAAGGGGAATTAATTCCCCCTTCCTCTGGATCCTCCTGAGCTCGCGCTACCTGAGGATCCACTTGAACTTCTACTTGGTGCGCTATAGCTAGCTCCAGAACTAGATCTGCTCGGAGCACTGTAGTCTGACGAGTTGTAGTTTGACCTACTAGGAGCGCTTCCTGTGCTGTAACCATTTGACTCACTTCTTCCAAAAGAGGAGGTGGATCGAGTACCTGTATTTGCTCCAGATGATCTATTGTATGAAGGACTGCTAGTTGTCCGATCCGGATCTGTGCTGTAAGTACTTCTGCTTGGGGAAGAATTATATCCTCTTCCTGTGCTACTTGGCATAGCAGAAGGTCTTGCCGATTGGCTTGCATTTCTGCTAGTAGACATTGTTCCTCTGTCTGTTGCGGGCGAATTCACATTTCTAGTAGTTGATTCTACGCGACTTCTTCCTGTAGAGTAGTAATCGTTTTGTGAGGTACTGAAATCACGATTAGCTGATCGAGGCGACTCTGTGGAATCTAGTCTTCGTGGAGACGCTCCAGTTGCATTGGCTACATTTTCTCTAGCTTGAGCTCTTGCAGTATTGGGTGTTCCTACGGACTGCATTACCCCACCACCACCATTGCTCATGGATGCACCACGGCTTGGTCTGGCACCATACACCACACGTCTATCTGGGTTTTCGTTACCTGGAAGGATGATAATTGGGCCTGTAGTGTAGATCGGTCTATTCCATCCCCAAGGCGAACCCCAAGCATTGCTACCCCAGAAAGGGTCGTTGAATCCGCCCCAACCTAGGTAAGGATTGAAAGGATTGTAGAAAGGTCTTCCCCAGCCAAAGTTCATTCCCATGTTAAATCCTGGTCTCCATCCCCATCCTGGGCCCCAGAATGGATCATACATTCCCATTCCAAAAGGGCTAAAGCCCATCATGCCCATTCCAAAAGAATTCATTCCCATACCAAAAGGACTAAATCCGTAGTTGAATGCAGTGTTGCCCCAACCGGAGTTGAAGTTGGAAACAGTAAAGCTATTGTAGATGTCAATATTGGGAGTTGTACCAGATACAGAACCTTGGTTTTCCTCAAAGTAGACCACATCCTGACCTGAAGAGGTGTTCAACTGTCCATAACGAGCCAAGTAATCTGGATTGACGTTTTTCGAGCTAAAATTCTCCTGTGGGACCACAGTTGAATTAGCTAGGTTTTGAAACGTGGCAGGCTGGTTATTAGCAACTGCATTTTCCGTTGCTTTTTTCACGTCTGCCGACATGAAATACAAGTTATCGTCAAAGGTATTCACTGCCATTTTGTTTGAAGTGCAGGAAACCAAGACCGAGGTGCACAGCAGCGCAGAGGCGGAAATAAAAGCTAGTTTCTTCATGGGTGAAGTAGATTTATGCTTGGTTATACGGAATGACCAAGCAGAGGTTGTACTTTTTGGGTTATATTTGTACTTCCTTTTGATCAAAATAAACACTTTTCTTTCTATACAACAAGTAAATGAGTAAAGGACTTCCAAAACGCAGCGAAGATTATTCGCTATGGTACAATGAATTGGTTAAACGAGCGGATTTGGCTGAAAATTCACCAGTAAGAGGATGCATGGTAATTAAGCCTTATGGCTATTCTATCTGGGAAAAAATGCAAGCCGAATTGGATCGAATGTTCAAAGAGACGGGGCATACCAACGCCTATTTTCCGCTATTTATTCCCAAATCTTTTTTAAGTAAGGAAGCGAGCCATGTGGAAGGCTTTGCCAAAGAATGTGCTGTAGTGACCCACTACCGCTTGAAAAATGCGGAAGATGGTTCAGGAGTAATTGTGGATCCAGAGGCAAAATTGGAAGAGGAACTTATCGTGCGCCCAACTTCTGAAACGGTCATTTGGAGCACCTATAAAAATTGGATTCAATCCTACAGAGACTTGCCTTTATTGGTGAATCAGTGGGCAAATGTGGTGCGCTGGGAGATGCGAACCCGATTGTTCTTGAGAACGACTGAATTTTTGTGGCAAGAAGGACACACTGCCCATGCTACTTCTGAAGAAGCGATGGCAGAGACTGTGCAGATGATGAATGTCTATGCACAGTTTGCAGAAGAGTTTATGGCCTTGCCTGTAGTGAAGGGGAGAAAAACTGCGAATGAGCGATTTGCAGGTGCAGATGACACCTTGTGTATCGAGGCTTTGATGCAGGATGGGAAGGCGCTACAAGCTGGGACTTCTCACTTTTTGGGTCAGAATTTTGCGAAAGCTTTTGAGGTGAAGTTTGCCACGAAAGAAGGAGGACTGGAATATGTATGGGGAACTTCTTGGGGTGTAAGTACACGTTTGATGGGTGCCTTAATTATGGCGCATTCGGATGATCATGGTTTGGTATTGCCTCCTAAATTGGCTCCTTTTCAAGTGGTCATTGTGCCTATTTACCGTGGGGAAGAAGAGTTGGCCTTGATTTCTGTGAAGGCCAAGGAAATCATGGCTGATCTTCGGAAAGCTGGTATCAGCGTAAAATACGATGATCGAGACACTCAAAAGCCAGGATGGAAGTTTGCCGAATACGAATTGAAAGGGGTGCCTGTTCGCATTGCGCTAGGACCGAGAGATTTGGAAAACAAGACCTTGGAGCTAGCGAGACGGGACACGCTCACCAAAGAATCCTTCCAATGGGAGGAGATGCCAATTGCTGAAAAAATCGGCGGGCTTTTGGATGAAATTCAAGAAGGAATTTACCAAAAGGCTTTTGACTTTCGGAAAGAAAATACCACTGAGGTCAATAGTTGGGAGGAGTTTAAGCAGGTATTGGAGGAAAAAGCCGGTTTTCTTTCGGCACACTGGGATGGTACACCAGAGACGGAGGACAAAATCAAAGAACTCACCAAAGCGACCATTCGCTGCATTCCTTTAGATCAGGTGCAGGAGCCTGGCAGCTGTGTATACAGCGGGAAGCCTTCCACTGGCAGAGTGCTTTTTGCCAAAGCTTATTGATCTTTTGAGAAAGGAATTGAACCCGGAATTTTCCGGGTTTTTTTATTTTGAATAAAGTATTCGGCAGATTCTTGTAGATTAGAGGCAGTTCATTTTGCTCCTTATGGAAA
>CANGYY010000031.1 GCA_947458585.1 Cyclobacteriaceae bacterium
GCAAATCAAGTAGCTATCGAGGATTTTATCCATTCGATCCAAGATAAATTAGTAGCTGATCCAATAGTTTGGATAGCTTACCCAAAAGCAAGTTCCAAGAAGTACAAGTGTGCCTTTAATCGGGATACTGGTTTTGGGATTCTGGGTCAGTATGGATTTGAAGGAGTTAGACAGGTAGCAATTGATGAGGATTGGAGTGCTTTAAGATTCAGGAAGGTCAATTACATCAAAAACATCTCCCGAAAAGAAAGTTTCGCACTTACCAAAGAAGCGAAAGAGCGCACCAGCCAAAAAGGGAATTGACCTAATTTCGAATATCTCCTACCGCAACTTTTCATTTTCCTGGTGTCGCGTCGCGTATCAGCCACTTTTCTTCTCCAGCTTTTCCTCCAAGGTGGATGTCAATTTTCTATAAATAACGAGGGTAAATTTTACCCTCGTTTTCAATACGAGGGTAAAAAATGATAAAATTTACCCTCGTAATGCTTTACGAGAGTAAAAAAATCATAATTTTACCCTCGTTACGTATACGCGTATACTTTTTACTCCCGTCATGATCCGTTTTAATCGTTTAATTCCCTACAATACCCTTCCTCCGCTTCCTCCCAAGGTGGATTTGGAGACCAAGGCAATCTTACTGAAAGTTATTTCAGCCAGTAGGGGACTGGCTAAATTGAACGGAGCCATTCGGAAATTGCCGAACCCCACCTTGTTTATTGATACGATTCATTTACAGGAAGCAAAGGCGAGTTCGGCCATTGAAAATATCCTAACCACCCACGATGACCTGTATCAAGCTTTGGTATCGGATACTGCGTTTGAAAACCCTCAAACTAAGGAAGTACTTCGCTACAAAGAAGCCCTTTGGTTGGGCGTGGAACGGATGAAATCTCGGCCTTTTTTGACGACCAACTTGTGCATTGAATTGGTGCAGGCGATTAAGGGAAATACAGCTGGGATTCGGCATGGAGAAGGTACTACTTTGTCAAATCCTTTTGGGGAAGTCATTTATACTCCTCCCAGTGGTGAAGAAGTGATACGGGAGAAGTTGGCTGCTTGGGAGAAGTTTGTAAACGAAGAATCAAGCCTTGATCCTTTGATCAAGATGGCCCTGATGCACTACCAGTTTGAGGCAATCCACCCATTTGCGGATGGCAATGGACGTACAGGGCGAATCCTGCTTTTTCTATTTCTAAAGCAAACTGGGCTCTTGGAGTTGCCAGCGATTTACCTTAGTGAGTACATCATCCAGCACAAAAATGACTATTACCATCACCTTCGTGCTGTAACGGAGAAAAGTGATTGGGAGGGGTTTATTCTGTACATATTGGACATGGTCGAGCAAACCGCTAACCATGGCTTAAAAAGGATGGATCAGGTAATGGATCTGTTGAAGGAGACGAACGAACAGGTTCGCATGCGCCTGCCCAAAGTGTACTCCAAGGAGTTGGTAGAGCTTATTTTTCGTTTACCCTACACCAAACGGCAGTCTTTGACCACTGCAGGACTAGGAACGCTAAAAACAGCAGGCAGTTACCTCAGTGCCTTGGAAAAAGCTGGATTTTTGACCGCTAAAAAAGTAGGAAAAGAAAAACTTTACTTGAATACGGCTTTGATGCGTATTCTTGAAAATAACGCTCTCGAATAGGTAAATGCAGGCTTTTTAGACCTGCGCAAAGGAAATGATAGGTTGCCTAGCGCAACTTTTCGTTTTCCTGGTGACGGTTCGCGTCGCGGGTATTTTTCTTTTCTAGATTCCTTTGCAAGGCTTCTGTCAAATTCACGCCAGTTTGGTTGGCAAGGCAAATTAGCACCCAAAGGACATCGGCCATTTCGTCGTCGAGTGCACGCCCTTTGTCCGATTCTTTGAAGGATTGCTCTCCATAGGTACGTGCCATGATGCGCGCCAATTCCCCCACTTCCTCCATCAGAAGCGACATGTTGGTCAGTTCATTGAAGTAGCGTACACCTACTGTCTTGATCCATTGGTCTACTAATTTTTGCGCTTCATTGAGCGTAAGTTCATTTTTTTCCATAAGTTCAATCCGCTTTCAACTATTGTGCTTCCAAGTTTATGAATCCCAAGCCTAATTCCATTCAAGAGTACTTTTCTTGGTTTCCTCCTGAAATTCAAGCCAAGTTACAGCAAATGTGCGAAATCCTGCGTCAGGCCTTGCCCGAGGCAGAAGAAGTCATCAGTTACCATATGCCAGCCTTCAAGACGACAGAAGTATTGGTGTACTATGCGGCAGCCAAGAGCCATTTGGGGTATTATCCAACCTCCTCTGGGGTGATTAATTTTAAGGAGGAATTGGCAGGGTATGTAACTTCCAAAGGAGCCATTCAATTTCCGTACGGGGAGGATTTGCCGGAGCAACTCATACGTGACATTGCGCAGTTTCGTGCCCAGGAAGCGGTAGAGCGGGCGGCTGCAAAGAAGAAAAAGAAACTCAAGTAAGAATTCGAGTTAAGGCAGCTAGAAACGCGTCTACCTCTTCTTTGGTATTGTAAACGTGCGTGGACACGCGAATCGCATTTACCTTTCCTTCAGGCACCTGTCGAATCCGAAATCCGGCTTTTCCCAGTTCGGTCCCACAAACCTGGTAGGTCATATTTTTTGGACGGAAGGTGAGGAGTGAAATTCGGGATTCTTTTTCCAACGGAGTAAGGATCTCTAGTTTGCTGTTCAGTTCCAAAAGCCCATCCAGCAAATACTGATTGAGGGTTTGCAAGCGAGTTTCTATGCGGTCCTTGCCAATCTGTGTATGGAACTCCGTTGCGGCCACCATGCCGACTGCCAATGCTTTGCTCTGCGTCCCGTAATCAAAACGTCGAGCAGAAGGGACATAGCCTGCGAGGCTAGGGGGAGTAGACATCATGTCCCAGCCCGTATCCGAATGCCCACCAATCATGACAGGACGGAGTTTTTCCAAGGATTCTTCGCGTACATAGAGAAAGGCGGTTCCACTAGGGCCCAGCATCCATTTGTGGAAGCATCCTGCATAAAAATCACAACCCATTGCAGTTAGGTCCAAGTTAAAGGTACCTGCTCCATGTGCTCCATCGATGGCGGTGAGAATCCCTCGTGATTTGGCAAGGCTGCAAATCTCCTGAATGGGAAAAACCAATCCCGTGGTGCAGGTCACATGGGGGATGGCAATTACCTTGGTTTTGGAGTTGATTAATTTTTGAATCTCGTTCAAATTTTCAGTTTGGGTAGCTTTGGGCTCAAAGGTTCGGAGCACTATTCCGTCGTATTTGGCCCGATTGAGCCAAGGGAGGGCGTTACCCGCATGTTCGTGGGTGGTGAGGATTACTTCATCGCCTGCCTGTAGGGGGACGCCCCAAGCCATGATATTGATGCCTTCGGTGGTGTTGTGGGTGATGGAGAATTCGCTGGTTTTGATGCCGAAAAATTGAGCCAATTGCACACGTTCTGCATCCGAGTTGCCGTACTCTCCACTGGTATTGATATCCAAACTACTTTTCTGAAGTGCATCGAGGACAGAACGGGGCGCAGGACCAAAGGTGCCGTTGTTGAGGTAGGTGCGGTTATTCTGAAGGGGAAATTGCTGGCGAATGGCTTTCCAGTAGGCTTCCTCTTCTAGGTTTGGGGAGGGAAAGGGAGTTCTTGAGGTAGTGGGAAGGGCAAATGCCGCCAATCCAGGAAGGCTTAATCCTAGCCCAAGGTGATGGAGAAAAGTTCTTCTGCTTGCCATAACGATCGCATTGAGAAGGAAAATAAGAAGAATTGCTGGTATCCCCCTACTTTTTCCATAGTTGGTGGGGATTCCCAGTTTGGTGGTGCTGCTCCTCCAAGGATTTAGGATAGGGCCAATTCCAAGTTGACACAAGGCGGTACATCCTCTTCGTAGTGGCTTACGTAGATGACTGCAGTAGGAATGTGGGTTAGGAGGTCCTGTAGCGTGTTTTTAAACAGGTCTCGCTGTTGTTCGTCCAAGCCCTGGGAAGCCTCGTCTAGGATCAAGAGTTGCGGTTTTTTGATCAGTGCGCGAGCGAGCAAGGCCCAGCGCTGTTGCGCCAGCGATAGTTCATAAAAGTATTTCTCCGCCAAGCCTTGGAGTTGGAAGGCTTCCATCCAAGTACAAGCCAGGGCTTCTTGTTCGGGAGTTACTGATTTGAATAGCCCCAGGGTATCGAAAAGCCCGGAGAGTATCACCTTTCTCAGGCTCTGGTTTCGAGGAAAGTAGCGGCTGAGTTCGGGCGCTACAAACCCAATAGGCTTCTTGAGTTCCCAGATACTTTCTCCAGAACCCCTTTTCTTTCCAAATAGGGAGAAATTCTGGGAATAGGCCTGGGGATTTTCTCCAATGAGGAGGCTGATCAAGGTTGATTTTCCACTTCCATTTTTCCCCCTCAACCTCCAGCGCTCTCCGGATTGAATGGTCCAGTTGAGCCGATCTAGGATGAGAGTATTTCCATAGCGTATCGAAACTTCTTCGAGGCTTACTACAGGCCCGGAATAAACCGAGTAGGTGGAAAGGATATGTAAGACTGGGGATAGGTCCCAGGAATGGATTGGCGCAGGCCTAGTCTTTGGATCATACTGGGTACGGTCCCAGGTTTGTAGACCTTCCGAATCCTTCAAATAGGCGATATGGGTAATCTGTGCCGGAATCTCCGAGGAGGTGGTTGTAAGTAGTACGTGGATGTTGGCCTGAATGCAGGCAGCTAAGAAATCCCCAAAGGCCGCCCGGCTTTCCTGATCCAAACCGGTGAGGGGCTGATCCATCAAATAGAGCAGGGGCTGCCGCAAAAGTCCTGCCGCTAGAGACAGCCTGCGCGTTTCACCATTGGATAGCATCAATAGGGATGCATCGAGGAGGTGATTTAGTCGCAGGAGCTGGGCAACCTTTTCAGTGGTCCAGGGTCCCTTACGCGTGGCAGGAATGGATTGGAGGTAACTGCCCACAGTGATGGTGTCGTGGACATCGGCACTATTGAAGCGCTGTTGGTAGTAGAAGTTCTGTAGGCCTGCCTTATTCCGAATGGGGTAATCCTGGGAGACCAGTGCGATCAAGTCTCGGAAACTGTGTACCTGGCCTGCTTGACTTTGTTGCTCGGTATAGTCTCTCGCAAAAGGAGTTTCTAGGCTTCCTTGTGATAGCAAAGTTTTCCCAAGGAGGGTTTCCAAAAGCCCGGTCAAGGACTTTCCAGAATCTCCATACACCGCCCAATGTTCTCCTTGCTTCCAAGTGAAGTGGAGTTCCTCCCCAAGAGTTGCCCCTCGAAAATGAACCTGTGCATCGGCTAGTTGGATGAGGATCGGGTTGGACATGAATGACAAAAACAGGTACTATTTACAAGTCAAATCGGGTGCTTTGGAGCGACTTATTTATTACTAAACCACTCGAAGTAATTTATTATAAAAAATTGAATTACAAGTATTAAACTAAACTTACATCAAGTAAATTTAATCAATGGGATAGGGAATAAAGACAAAGTTGGTAAAGGCTCCGTCCATCACGAATAAGCAGCAAAATTCATCGGCATCTTTGTAGGCTTGCGTAAATTCTTCCACCGCTTCCTCAGCGATCAATCCCCGCTGCACAAACTCGTCGATGTAGGTGATGAAGTAGTTCCAATCCAGTTCCTTCTCTGCTTTGCCGATAAAGATTTTCCCGATGGGTTGCATCTCTTTCGAAATGGGAAAGATGGGGTAGTCCGAGAAGCCCTTGGAGCGAACCTGGTAGGAGGCCTCCTTTAGCACATCGCAAATTTTGATAAAGTCCGTGGTAATGGTACCGAGGTATTTGCCGCTTAATTCGGGATCGTTAAAGTCTGAAATCATGGCTTGAGGCTTAGGCGTACAACATTTTCAACATGGTAGGTTTGTGGAAACATGTCCACAGGCTGCACCTGATCCACTTGATAGAGTTCCCCGAGCAAACCCAGGTCTCGAGCCTGTGTGGCAGGATTGCAGGAAACGTACACAATCACTGGAGCAGCAATGCGAAGCAGCATTTGGATGACCTTTTCGTCCATTCCTGCGCGAGGCGGGTCGGTGATGATCAAGTCTGGCTTGGCATGGGTTGCCATAAATTCATCATTCAGGATATCCTTCATGTCCCCGGCATAGAATAGCGTGTTTTCGATACCGTTCAATTTGGAATTGAGTTTGGCGTCTTCAATTGCCGCTTCCACATATTCCACCCCAATTACCTGCTTGGCTTGTTTGGCCACAAAATTGGCAATGGTGCCTGTGCCCGTATACAAGTCATAGACCACCTCGTTTCCCTTGAGTTGAGCCTGATCACGCACTACCTTGTATAATTCGTAGGCTTGGGCGGAATTGGTTTGGTAGAAGGATTTCGGTCCAATGCGGAATCGTAGGCCTTCCATTTGCTCCTCGATGTAGGGCAATCCCGAATAGGTCACCAATTCCAAATCATGGAAGGTTTCATTACCCTTGGTGTTGATGACGTAGAGCAAGGAGGTAATTTCAGGGAAACGGCCCTTCAAAAAGTCCATTACTTTAGAAATTGACCCTGGGTCATTTTCTCCAAATTGGACGATGACCATCGTTTGTTGGGTGCTCGTGGTGCGGATGATCAGGTTGCGCAGCAATCCCACCTGATTCCGAATGGCATAGAAACTTAATCCTTCTTGGCGGGCAAATTGGCGCAATTCATTCCGTACGGCATTGGAAATACCCCCTTGGAGGTAGCAATGCTCGATGTCGATGATTTTGTCAAACATCTTGGGGATATGAAAACCCAAGGCATTTCGTTCAAACTCTTGGTCGGAATTGATTTCCTCACGGGTCAACCAGCGGGAGTTGGAAAAGGTAAAGTCTAGTTTATTGCGGTAGTATTGGGTTTGTGCCGAACCGAGGAGTGGAGCCACTTCTGGAATGGGAACTTTGGCGATCCGCTGAAATTGGTCCACCACCTGTTGCCGCTTGTATTCTTGTTGAAGATCGTAGGTGATGTGCTGCCACTTGCAGCCTCCGCAGGTGCCAAAGTGTGCGCAGAAGGGTTCGATCCGGTCCTTGGAATAACTGTGAAAATGAATAGCTTCCCCTTCCATGAAGGAACTTTTGCCTTTGGTAATTCGCACATCGACCACATCGCCTGGAGCGACATTGGATACAAATACTACCTTGCCTTCGTGGTAACCTAGGCATTTGCCTTCGGTAGCGATGCGTTCAATGGTCAATTGGGTGATGACCTTGTGTTTCATTTTTCGGGACATGGCCGTAAAATTAGGAAAAACGAAGGGATTTGGACTACCCCGCTACTCGTGGAGGCTTCTCTTTTCTCAATACTTTCCCAATCCGCATTGTTTCTAGTCATTTTTCTATCTTTATGGGCAAATGTCGGATATGAACTATACGAATAAAGTGGTGGTCATTACGGGTGCCACCTCAGGAATAGGGGAAGCCTGCGCGGCTGTATTTGGAGCCGCTGGGGCGAAATTGGTGATCACAGGAAGGAATGCGCAGAAGTTGGAGGCCACCGCGGCCAAACTTCAGGCGATGAATCTGGCTGTACTCCCCATCCTTGCAGATGCTGGTTCTGAGGCAGATAACAAGCGTATGGCCGAGGAAGCCCTTGCTCGATTTGGGCGTATCGATATTTTGATCAACAATGCAGGCATTTCCATGCGGGCCCTGTTTCAGGACTTGGATTTGGAGGTGTTTCGCAAGGTGATGGATACCAATTTTTGGGGAACTGTCTATGCCACCAAATATTGCTTGCCCGCTATTTTGGAGAGCAAGGGTTCGGTTATTGGTATCTCTTCGATCAATGGCTATCGGGGAACCCCTGCGCGTACGGCCTACACGGCGAGTAAGTATGCGATGAACGGGTTCTTTGAGTCCTTGCGTACCGAGGTGATGAAAAAGGGGGTACATGTCTTGGTCGTAGCACCAGGCTTTACATCCTCAAACATTCGAAATACTGCACTGACTGCAGATGGGAGTTCCCAAGGAGAATCCCCTCGAGATGAATCCAAGATGATGACTTCGGAGGAAGTGGCGACCCGCATTCTTCGGGCTACAAACAGCAGAAAGCGAGATTTGGTGTTGACTACCCAGGGGAAGTTGGCCGTGTTTTTAAACAAATGGATTCCAGGAATCCTGGACGGCATCGTTTACAATCAGATGGCCAAGGAGAAGGACTCGCCTTTTCAATAATTCTCAATCATTAGTTGTGCTTCTTAGATGTACCCCACTATCCGGTACATCAGCAGGCCTAGAAATTCTTTAATCAGGATTTGCCAATCTAGAAGCGCCTCAGCCTTTGGATAGATTAAAGAAGGTAGGTCGTATTTGAGGTCATGGCTGTAATAATCGACGGGAAAGGTAATGGTTTTAAGCCCTACTTTGTCAAAGCATTTTTTCGATCGAGGCATGTGAAATGCTGAAGTAATCAATACAAATTCCTGCTGGGTGGAAATTCCCTCTTTTTCTAAAAACTCTTTGGTGAAAAGTGCATTTTCTCGCGTGTTTACGCTTTTCTCCTCAATCAGAACATCCGCTTCCGGCATGCCCGTCATGATCAAAAATCGTTTGAGCAATTCTGCTTCAGAATAGGAATTGGTCGGATTCAAGCCTTGTCCACCGGTGATCAGGATTTTTTTAATCTTGCCCATGCGGTACAGTTGCAAGGCCTGGGTAATTCGGTCAGCTCCTTTCCCAAAGAAGGTTCGATCCGATGCGGTTTTGTTCAAGTTGGTGACCCCTGTCAACACAATACCGATTTCAGTGGCAGGAATTTCGTCAAAGGATTTGTAAGGCGGTTCCCAAGCCAATAGTGCCAAATTGGATAAGAAGGGATTCGAAAACAATAGAAGGAGGACAATTCCCGTT
The DNA here is from genome assembly GCA_947458585.1 of Cyclobacteriaceae bacterium. Lineage (GTDB taxonomy): Bacteria > Bacteroidota > Bacteroidia > Cytophagales > Cyclobacteriaceae > Algoriphagus. The sequence goes on from CANGYY010000031.1 coordinate 8,834, forward strand.
CCTAAGATTTTCCTTCCTCTAGACTTTGGGGTGAAATAGAAAGCAGTCAGCAGGAGCAAGATGAGCAAGGTAAGTGGCATGGCCAAAAAACTTAGAAACTGAGAGAAGTAGAAAAACATAGCAAAGCAGAATTGAATCGAAAAACTAAGAATTCTTGAAATCGGAAGGTAGTAAAATTCAACTGCTACTTTTCCAAGATTTTTACCCTTCAAAGGTGCATATTTTTACTTTTTGTTCGTGAAAAATTGCTTCAGAAAGTTAATTTTGAACATGCCTTCAGACCACCCCAACCTGATTCCTTTTTTAGAAACTTTAGCGACCCAATTGGAGGGGACACTCCACTGGGATCGCCTCACGCAAACCCTCTATGCGACCGATGCCTCGGTCTATCGAGAGGTTCCTCTCGCGGTGGCTTTTCCCAAAACGGAAAAAGACATACAGCGATTGATCCAGTTTGCTTCTGAAAATGGGACTTCCTTGATTCCAAGGACTGCAGGCACCTCGCTTGCAGGGCAATGCGTAGGCAATGGCATTGTGGTCGATGTGTCTACCCACTTCAATCAAATTCTTGAAATCAACGCCGATGAGCGTTGGGTACGGGTGCAGCCTGGGGTGGTTCGAGATGAATTGAATCGCTTTTTGAAGCCCTATGGCTTATTTTTCTCTCCCATTACCTCTACCGCCAATCGGGCGATGATTGGGGGCATGGTGGGCAACAATTCCTCCGGTACTACCTCGATCGTGTACGGGGTTACCCGTGACAAGGTGATTTCATTGAATACCATCCTTAGTGATGGGAAAAAAGTGGTGTTCCGAGAACTTTCACCAGAAGATTTTAAGCGCAAGTGTGGGCAGAAAGATTTGGAAGGAAATCTTTACCGTCAGGCTTGGGAAGAACTCGGTCAGCCCGAGACACGAGCAGAAATTCATGCCCAGTTTCCTAAAAAGTCAATCCATCGTCGCAATACGGGTTACGCCGTGGACGAATTGCTCAAGGCTTCCCAGTTTGAGGGAACCGCGGATTTCAATTTTTGCAAACTCTTGACTGGTTCTGAAGGTACCCTAGCCTTTACTACCGAGATCAAGTTGAGCCTGGATCCACTGCCAGATCCCATTGAAATTGTGGTGGCTGCCCATTTTGAAAGCATTCACGAAAGCATGAAGTCAGCCCAAGTGGCCATGAAGCATGAGGTGACGGCTGTAGAGTTGATGGATAAAATTATTCTGGACTGCACCAAAGAAAGCATCGAGTACTCCAAAAACCGCTATTTCGTGGAGGGAGATCCCAAAGCGCTCCTCATGATTGAGTTTAGAGGGAAGACCTTGGAAGAAGCCATGGCAAAAGGAGAGGCCTTGGTGGCCGACTTGAAGGCCGCAGGCTATGGCTATGCCTACCCAATCATTGAACCTGAAAAAGTGGCTTCTGCCTGGTCCCTTCGTGCAGCAGGATTAGGTCTTTTGGGAAATATTCCTGGAGATCCCAAGGCGGTGGCCTGTATCGAAGATACAGCGGTGGATATCAGTGATTTGGCAGATTATATCGATGAGTTGGATGGGATTTTGGCAGGCTTTAATCAAAACCCTGTGCATTATGCTCATGCGGGGGCAGGAGAGATTCACATGCGTCCCATTCTTGATTTGAAAAAGGCAGAAGATGTGGAGGAGTTCTATCAGATTTCCCTTGCTTCCGCCCAATTGGTTAAAAAATACCAAGGTTCTCTTTCTGGGGAGCACGGGGATGGACGAGTGCGGGCTGCTTTTATTCCGCTGATGGTAGGAGAAAAGAATTACGAACTCTTTCGCCGAATCAAATACACCTGGGATCCAAAAAACATCTTTAATCCAGGTAAGATTGTGGATGCCGCACCGATGAACCAGTTTCTTCGCTACGAGATTGGCATGGATACGCCAGATCCTGAGACGGTATTCGATTTTTCAGCCGCAGGAGGAATTTTAAGGTTGGCCGAGAAGTGCAATGGGTCGGGAGACTGCCGCAAACTTCCGGGTTCGGGAGGTACCATGTGTCCCTCCTTTATGGCTACCCGCAATGAGCGCGATTCCGTTCGTGGACGTGCGAACACGCTTCGTGAGTTTCTGACGCTAGATAAAAAAGAGAATGCCTTTGATCATCCGGAGATCAAGGAAGCCTTGGATTTGTGTTTGAGTTGCAAGGGATGCACGGCTGAGTGCCCATCCAATGTGGACATGTCCAGCATGAAAGCCGAGTTTCTGTACCAATACCAGAAGACCCATGGGGTGCCATTGCGCTCAAAAGCATTTGGGCACATCAATGAATTGAACCGACTGGGATCCTTGGTTCCGGTGGTCTCCAATTTCTTTTTGACTAATTCCCTCACTGGAGGCCTATTGAAAGCGTTTTTGGGAGTGGCTCCCAATCGCAACCTGCCGGAAATCAGTTCGGTGAGTTTGCGTGCCTGGTATAAAAACAACTATGCCATCCTTCCTGCACCTGCCAAGATGATCAAGTCTGTGTATTTTTTTGTGGATGAGTTTACCAACTACAACGATACCCAAATCGGGATCAAGGCCATTTCCCTACTCAAGAAGTTGGGTTATGAGGTCAAGGTAGTCGATCACGAGGAGAGTGGGCGCTCTGCGCTATCCAAGGGATTGCTCCTCAAAGCAAAAAAGCATGCCGAGGCCAATGTCCGCGTTTTTGAAAAGTTGATCGATGGGAATACCCCGTTGATTGGCTTGGAGCCTTCTGCAATCTTAAGTTTCCGCGACGAGTATCCACGAATTGTAGGTCCTGAATGGGTGGAGGGAGCGAAGAAACTCAAGTTTCACGTGCAGTTGATCGATGAATTTTTGGGCAAGGAGGTGGCTGCAGGCAATATCAAGCCTGAAGAATTTACCACGCGTGCGGAAAAGATCAAATTGCATGGCCACTGCCATCAGAAGGCACTTTCGTCCCTTTCTTGGACACAAAAGATCCTTTCCCTACCAGTCAATTATGTGGTGGAAACTATTCCGAGTGGCTGCTGTGGCATGGCCGGTTCTTTTGGCTATGAGGCTGAGCATTACGAGATTTCCCAGCAAGTTGGGGAGTTGGTCTTGTTTCCAGCGGTAAGGAAGGCTGAGGTGGATACGCTGATAGCAGCGCCAGGGACCTCCTGTCGCCATCAAATTGCAGATGGAACAGGAAGAAAGGCATTGCACCCCATTGAAATCTTGTGGAATGCCTTGAAGCGCTAAGCGAAATAGGGCCGTTCTCTACCAGCTACAAGTTCACTTCCATGACAATCTCTGTCAATAAATTGAATCTCCAAAGGGATTGATTGATGGGTTTCCTATCTTCGAATTGAAAATTTTTTCTATGGCAAAACCCTTTCTACTCTACAGATCTTCAGCAGGTTCAGGGAAGACCTATACGCTCACCTTGGAATACCTCAAGTTGGCCTTGAGAAATCCCCAATACGGATACCGACAGATTCTGGCAGTGACCTTCACCAACAAGGCTACTCAGGAGATGAAGGAGCGAATTGTGGAGGACTTGGAGCGATTGAGTCAAGCCGTCAATCCAGCAGAATCCTTGGATTTCGAATTGATGGATCAGTTGGGTTTGGATGCGAACCAATTGATGGATCGTGCGCGAGTGACCCTTCTCCAGGTGTTGCACGGGTATGGGCATTTTGCGGTGAGCACCATCGATTCCTTTTTTCAAAAGGTAATCCGCTCTTTTGCTAGAGAAATGGATCTGCAAGCCAAGTTTGACTTGGAAATGGATACCGATGCGGTCTTGGACAAGTTGGTGGACCGAATCGTGGAAAAGGTTGCTGAAGATCAGGCCCTGCGCAATTGGTTGATAGACTATGCGGAGGAGCAATTGTTGGATGGGAAATCCTGGGACATCCGTGTAGGAATTAAGGGGCTAGGTAAGGAGATTTTTCAAGAACGATTCAAGGCATTTCGTACGATTTTTCAAGAAAGCGTAGGACAAGAGGGGTTTTTACCCGAACTCAAAACACAGATTTCTCGTGTCCGTCAGGCCTTGATTGCGGAGGGCAAAACGCAATGGAAGCAAGCAGAGGATATTCGGATCCAATTTTCATTGGAATGGACTGATTTCAAGGGAGGTAGTAACAGTTTTGCTAAACGGTTTGGAGCCCTAGGTAATCTGAAAATGCCTTTTCCAGAACTCAGTGCTACCATGTTGCGGGATTTGCCCGAGGTGAGTAACTGGTTTACCAAAAAATCTCCTCAAGAAGCAGCTATATGCAGTGCTTATGCAGCGGGATTGGGGGATTTGCTGTTTTCATGGCCCGAAAAGTTGAAGGTTTGGAATACATTTACCTCCCTTCAGAAGAACCTCAATGCCTTTGGGGTTTTCCGAAACCTACTTTTGGAATTACGCGACCTAAAAGATGAGGAGGGGATTTTATTGATTTCAGATGTGAATGATTTTTTGGCTGAAATTACTCGAGAAAATGAAGCTCCCTTTTTGTATGAGAAAATTGGAAACCAATACCAACACTTTTTGATCGACGAGTTTCAGGATACCTCTGAATTCCAATGGTCTAGTTTCAAGCCCTTGTTGCAAAACTCCTTGGCCTCGGGAAACACCAACCTGCTGGTAGGAGATGTCAAGCAGTCAATCTACCGTTGGCGAGGAGGAAAATTAGAGCTTTTGCTCACCGAAGTGCAAGAGCAGATTCATCCAGATTTTGTGGAAGTCAAGAACCTCAGCGTCAATTACCGAAGTTTGCCTGGCATCATTGCCTTTAACAATGCCGTCTTCCAGCAATTACCTGGATTGATGGAGCGGGGAATGGAAAATCAATATGAATTGGATCCCGAGAATAAGTTGTCGCTTGCATTTGAGGGCGTAGCACAGGAGGTTCCGGAAAAGAAAAAAGATGCTGCCTTTCAAGGTAAAATTCATATCGAATTTGCTGAAAAAAGTGCTACTGAAAATAACCAGGAGGAGGATAATGAGGATGAAGAGGGGGTAGAACAGGGTATTTTGGAAAAGCTTCCTGCCTTGGTGATGCAGTTGCAAGACCAGGGGTATGCCTTGCGGGATATTGCTTTTTTGGTCCGAAAAAATGGACAGGGGGCCATTTTGGCCGATCGATTGATGGAGGTACAGCGGGAACAAGTGGGTACAGATTACCGCTTTGATGTGCTCTCTGAAGAGTCTTTGTTTATCGATAAATCCATTGCTGTCAAATGTGTGGTTGGTTTTTTGACCTACTTGAGCGATCCTTCTGACCGCGTGGCGCTAAAAACCCTTTGGCAATACTATGCCTTGGTGCACGACATTTCCTTGAGTCACGAGTTGTTTTTTGTCAGAGGCTTACCCTCCGAATTACAAGAAAAGGAAAAAGAATTGTTGGACAGACAAGCTAGTTTCCAACAGATGCCCTTAATGGAATTGGTAGAGCAGGGGCTTACTTTTTTGGGTTTGACGCAAAAGCAACAGGATCTCAGTTACGTCTCTGGATTTAAGGAAGCGGTGTTTGACTATGTGAAAAAGAATCGGGCGGACCTACTTGGCTTTTTGGATTGGTGGGAGTTGAACAAGAAGAAGCGTACCGTAAAAATACCTGAGGACCACGATGCAATGCGGATTCTTACCATTCACAAGTCCAAGGGGCTTCAATTTAAGGTAGTCATCATGCCCTTTTTGGATTGGGGAATTGTCTCTTCAGGGCTCCAAGCGCCCGTGTTGTGGGCTCCATTTGATACCGAAACAGGAGTACAGACAGTGGTTCCATTGACACACCAATCGCTCTTAAAAAACAGCCATTTCTCTGGTGCCTACGATGAGGAAGTTCGCTTGTCCTATTTGGACTCGCTCAATATGCTCTATGTAGCTTTTACACGTGCCGAAGAAGCGCTATTTGGTTTTGGAACCTATTCGATTTCAAAAACTAAAAAAGAAATTTCGCCTACCCGTACCGGGAATATGCTGTATTCCTTGTTTTCAGGAGGGTTCAAATTCTTGGAAAACTCAAGCTCCTCTTGGAATCCAGATACCTTGACATTTGCTTGGGGAGATTGGCCTAAAGCCAAGAAACCGGAGAAGATAGAAGTATCAGCAGTTCCTTCTCTTCGCTGGGACTGCATGGATTGGAAATCCAAATTGCAAACCAAAGCTTATCCTTGGGATTTTTCGCCTGAGGGCATTCGTGCGCGGGAGCAACGGGATTTCGGGGTCATTGTGCACGCTATCTTGGCCGAAGCCAAAGGCTGGGAGGATGCCTCAAGGATAGTGAAAGAATATTTCCAAGAAGGAAGATTGGATTTAGAGACTGCTACCCAGGTGAATTTAAAATTGGATCAAGTTTTTGCAAACCTTGAGGTACGAAAATGGTTTGATCCCAACTTTTCATCCCTTTCCGAACAAGGGATTTTACTTCCTGGAGGCGCTCAAAAGCGTCCGGATCGAATTTTGATTGGGAAAGATGAGGCGATCGTGATTGATTTCAAAACGGGGATCAAACGTGAATCACATGCGCACCAGGTATACGAATACATGTCTTTGGTGAAGACTTTGACCCAACTACCGGTCAAAGGATACCTCTGTTACCTTGAACCAACTGAAATTATCGCGCTATGATCCCTTTTTTGAAAGAAACAGCTCAACAGCTTTTAGATTCTGGAAGGGATTTGAAAGACCTTCGGGTAGTATTGCCCAATCGTCGCGCAGGACTATTTTTTACCAAGTACTTGGGGGAATTGATCCAGCAACCCGTCTGGATGCCAGAGGTAGTGACCATTGAGCAACTCGTGTACCAGTTGGCAGGAAAAACACCTACAGACGACCTTACCTTGGTATTCGAACTGTATGAGGAATACCGCAGCCTGCAAAAAGAGGCGGAGCCTTTTGATCGATTTTACCATTGGGGTGAGTTGATCTTGAAGGACTTCAATGACTTGGATCAATTTCTGGCTCCAGTAAAACAAGTGTATGCCCACCTAGCAGAGATTAAGGAATTCGAGTCGGATTTGAGTTTCCTCACCGAAGAGCAATGGGCGCTAATCGCCCAATTTTGGAAGGCATTTGAGCGTCAGAATGAAACAGAAAAAGAACGCTTCCTCAAGTTTTGGCAAATTCTGGGATCACTATACGAAGGATTTCAGGAGCGACTGCAGACTTCTGGAATGGCCTATGGGGGGCAGTTGTACCGACAAGTGGCATCCACAACGGAGGCTATAGTCAAACCTGACAAGCAATTGATTTTTATTGGCTTTAATGCGTTTACGCTTGCGGAAGAAAAGATTATCACCCATTTCATTGCCGCTTTTGGGGCTGAGATTTTTTGGGATGTAGATGCCTATTACTTGGACGATAAATTACAAGAGGCGGGTTTGTTTTTCAGAGATTACATCAAGGATCCTGTATTGGGTAAAACCTTTCCCGAACGAATTCCTGATGAAATCAAAAAGAAAGGATCTCAAATTCATACCCATTCCATTCCCTTAAAAACGAATCAGGCCAACTTGGCAGGTAAATTATTGGAGCAGGTGGGATCAAATGAGCCGCTAGAAGAGACTGTTATCATTCTTCCCGATGAGCAGTTGCTTTTTCCGGTTTTACATCAGCTGCCGGAAGTAATTACCAAACTCAATGTGACCATGGGGTATCCCATGCGAAATGCGCCAATTTATGCCTTTTTGGATGCCGTATTGGATTTGCAGCGCCATTCAAAACTGAAAGAAGGGAGGGTGACCTTCTACCATAAACCAGTATTGGATCTTCTGGCTTATTCGTATTTGCAGGCAGCTGATAGTGCTTGGGCAAGTCAAGCGGCTCAAAAAATCCAAACAGAAAATTGGGTAGATGTCCCGGAGGAGTTGATTAGCAAGGAAAATACGCTGTTTGGGTTGGTGTTTAAAAAGGTGTCGGGAGATTCGCTTATCGGGTATCTGATAGAGATTATTGAGCATTTAGCCAAGGAATTGCAAGAGGATCTTACGCAAAAAAGCTACTTGTTTCAAGCCTTCAAGCAACTGAATCGAGTAAAGGAAATATTCGCTTCTTCAGGCAGCAAAGGGCTAAAAGTTGAATTCCTACTCAGTTTATTCCGAAAGCTTTTCCGCGATCTCAAGTTGCCCTTTGAAGGGGAGCCGCTTCAAGGCTTGCAAGTGATGGGGGTACTGGAGTCTCGAAACTTGGATTTTAGACGGGTAATTATTTGCGATGTGAATGAGGGTAGTTTTCCTCCTGGGGGAGGAATTCAATCCATGATTCCATTGAATCTTCGTAAGGCATTCCGTTTGCCCGTTCAAGAGCAAAACGATGCCATCTATGCCTATACTTTTTACCGCTTGTTGCACCGGGCAGAGGAAGTGCATTTGATTTACACTACAGCAGGGGAGCAAGGCAAGGCCAGTGAAATGAGCCGCTTTATCCAGCAGATGCGGGTAGAATTGCCAATTGCAAAACCAGAATCAGTATTGGTTCCTGTAGATCTCAGCCCGAATCAACCCATTACACTTGCTAAGACGCCTGCTATGCTGGCAAGTTTGGCTCGATATTCTAAACCAGTAGGGCAAGGAGAAGCGGAAAAGAAGTTTTCAGCATCAGCACTCAACATGTATTTGGATTGTCGTCTACGCTTTTACCTGCGCTATGTGGCCGAATTGAAGGAAAAAGAGGAGGTGGTCACCACGATTGATCCCATGACTTTTGGCACCCTATTGCACAAGGGAATTGAGTTGTTGTACGAGATCCCTGAAGGAGAGGAATTCCGAGACATAGATGGGCATGAAATCGATCGCTTGTTGCCACAAGTTCCGAAGGCTGTGGACCAAGCCTTTCGGAAGCTGTACAACAAGGAGGAGGGTGAGGAGCTTTTGCTGACTGGACAATTGCAGATAGCTCGGCAGGTATTGACCAAGTACATTGAAGCTGTACTCGCTTACGACCAGCGAAATGGGGACTTCAGGGTGATTGGTTTGGAAGAAGAACAACTGGCCCATCTTTCGATTGAAACGGAGGAAGGACCCAAAGAAGTAGCTCTGGCTGGGGTGATCGATCGAATGGATATCAAAGATTCCATCGTCCGTCTACTGGATTACAAAACAGGTAAGGATACCAAAAAGATTTCTAGCATAGCTTCCCTATTTGATCGAGAGGATAAGAAAAGAAACAAGGCAGCCATGCAAACTTTTCTTTATGCCTTCTTCTACAAATACCAAAATCCAGAAAACCAGCTCCCCCTAAAACCGGGGATCATCAACATCAAAGAAATTTATTCCCCGGACTTCAACCCCTACCTTCAATTGGATAAATCTGAGGTAGCTGATTACCGAGAATTTGCCGAGGAATATGAGCAAGGTCTTCGTGGACTGCTAGAGGAAATTGTAAATCCTTTAGTTCCTTTTGACCAAACCGAAGACAAGAAAAAATGTGAATTTTGCGCTTACAAGGAACTCTGTGGAAGGTAGAAAAATCGCCTACAAACTCAACTCAAATTCTTGCCAGATTTGTTCCTAAAAAGGGTAGGGGAGTCCTAGGATTTATGTGAAGATTTTTCCCAGTGCAGCAAACCTTGAACCCGATTTTTGGCCCAGTTGTTGATTGGAGTTTAACTCAAGCTGGCGAGTTTTTTGTAGAATGATTTAGACGTTTTTAGTGTAGATTTGGTATCTAAACTAGTCGAAACCCGCCTTTGGGACACACAAGGTGTCTGATGAGGTACCCTAGTGAAGAGATTAATTTTTAATTGAATCAAATGTTTTAACCTAAAATTTTAAATACCTGATTTTGAATAAATTATAAATCATTTAAATGGGCCTAAATTAGATTTATCTAAAAAAATTAGATAAGGCTAAAAAATGAAATTACCTTCAAATACCCCTTTTTTTTCATCGATTTTCTTCTTTTCGTTGCTTGTCATTTTTTGAAAGAGTAGCATCGAGTTTTTGAGCGACCAATTCTTGTTAGACCAAGATTTCTTTGTAGGGTTGTCTGGCTTGAGGTGTTCCTTACCTTGGCTCCAACTTGGACTATTTTTAGGTGCTAACTCAGTTGAAAAAAGTTCTATTTAGATGACGAAGAAGCGGAAGTTTTTTGAGCTTTTTTGTAGCCTGAAAAGCCAACGAATTTTCCTTTCTTTTTTTCCTACAAGCAGATTGATTTTTTTAGGTAACCCATGCCAGTTGACTGATTTATTCCTCTTGTTTCAGCTTTAATTTTGCATCCTTTTTTTGCAGCATCAAATGCAGGTTATTGGCGCATCCTTTGAATTTATTTCCTTATTTTTGAATCTCTGAATACGACTATGGCAGGACAGTCCGGTACGCGAAAGCATGTCTTCTCAAAAAAAATTGATGCCTTCTTCAAGGGATTAGCAGATGCTTGGATTTTCTTCAAGCGGTTTTTCCAAGAGGTATTTGTTCCACCCTATGAATTTAAGGAAGTCATTCATCAATGCTACCGTATCGGTGTGGAGTCCTTGCCCCTCATCTCCTTAACAGGGTTTATCGTGGGAATCGTATTTACCAATCAATCCCGTCCTTCCCTTTCTGAATTTGGAGCCACATCATGGCTTCCTTCCTTGATTGCAATTGCGATTGTTCGAGCCATGGGTCCTTTAGTCACTGCCTTGATTGCTGCGGGCAAGGTGGGATCTGGAATTGGAGCAGAAATTGGATCCATGAAAGTGACGGAACAAATTGATGCCATGGAGGTATCGGCAACCAATCCCTATAAATTTTTGGTAGTAACTCGTGTTCTGGCAACTACCTTCATGATTCCGGTGTTGGTGATGTACACGGATTTTGTGGCCCTGATGGGTGCCTTTATCAATGTGAACGCAAATGAATTGGTCAGTATCTCCACGTTTTTTGCGCAAGTATTCAGTTCAGTTACCTTCCTTGATGTATTCGCTTCGATTATTAAATCCGTCTTTTTTGGATTTACAATTGGAATGGTAGGTTGCTACAAAGGATACAACTCTTCCAAAGGAACGGAAGGGGTGGGTAGAGCTGCAAACGCAGCCGTGGTCATTTCGATGTTTCTCATTTTTATTGAGGAGTTACTTTCGCTTCAAATCATTAACCTTTTCCGAGTCAAATAGCCATGGATAATCGAGAAAAGGTTGTAGTAATTCGAGATTTGTACAAAGCCTTTGGTGAGCTTGAAGTACTGAAAGGGGTGGATTTGGATTTATTCCGTGAAGAAAACCTCGTGGTTTTGGGTAGATCTGGCACAGGAAAGTCAGTGTTAATCAAAATCATGGTAGGTCTTTTGCAGCAAGATTCTGGGAGTATGGAGGTGCTGGGTAAAGAGATTTCCAAACTTGGGGTTCGGGATTTGAATGACATGAGGCTAAAAATTGGCTTTTCATTTCAGAATTCCGCCTTGTATGATTCCATGACCGTAAGGGAAAACATGGAGTTCCCCTTGGTACGTAATGTCAAAAATCTAACGAAGAAAGAAATTACCCTGCGTATCGAAGAATTATTGGAAGCCGTGGGGCTTCCTCAAACGATCAATCAAATGCCATCTGAGTTGTCAGGTGGACAAAAAAAGCGAATTGGTGTAGCTCGTACCTTGGTGCTAAATCCAGAAATCATGCTCTACGATGAACCGACAGCTGGTTTGGATCCGATTACCTGTGTAGAAATCAACAACCTGATCAATGAGGTTCGGGAGCGATACAAAACGACTTCAATCGTCATCACACATGACCTTGCCTGTGCCAAGCAGACGGGAGATCGTATGGCCGTTCTTTTGGATGGGCAATTTAGAGCTATGGGTACCTTTGAAGAAGTTTTCCCTCATGCTGAAGATCAGCGAATCAAATCATTTTACGATTATAACTTTATCAACTCATGAAGCAAGAAAATAAACGATCCGTAATGGTAGGCCTATTTGTCTTGATAGGGATAATTATACTTGTCCTAGGTATCATGACCTTGGGTGGGCAGCAGAAAAAATTTGTGAAGGCCATCCACGTAAAGGCGGTTTTTGATGATATCGGAGGTCTTCAGCCCGGAAATAACATTTGGTTTTCTGGAGTTAAAATTGGCACGGTGAGAAAGATCAACTTCTTTGGTGATTCTCAAGTGGAAGTTGAAATGAATGTAGAAGAAAAAGTTGCTGAATTTATTCGTAAAAATTCCAAGGCAACCATCAGTTCAGATGGTTTGATCGGAAATAAGATCATCGTCATTTATGGAGGAACCACAGATTATCCCCCTGTAGAAGAAGGAGATCGATTGGAAGCAATCATGCCTTTGGATACTGATAAAATGATGGAGACGCTCCAAGCGAATAATGAAAATCTAGTAGAAATCACCAACGATTTGAAGGTGTTGACGAGCAAAATAGCTGCAGGAGAAGGAATTGTTGGTGCAGTGTTGACAGATTCTGCCTTGGCTGTAAACTTTCGAACCATTTTGATCAACTTGGAGCGCGCTTCTGTAAACAGCAACAAGATGATTGCGGATTTGAACACCTTCTCGGGTAAACTCAATCAAAAAGGAACCTTGATGAATGATTTGGTGACCGATACATCCATCGTTCCAGATCTGAAGGCTACCATAGAAAGCCTTCGTGTAACCAGTGAAAATACGCAGGCTCTATCCAAAGAGTTTGCGGGGATCACGGATAAGCTCAATTCTTCAGATAATTCAATGGGGATGCTTTTGAATGATCCTGAGTTTGCCAAATCCTTGAAAAAAACGATTGAGAATGCCGATTCGGCTTCTTACAATCTGAACAAAGGAATGGAAGCACTCGAATACACTTGGCCTTTCAATAAGGGTTTCAAAAGAAAAGCAAAAGCTGGCGGGGGGAATTAATATTCCTCTCTGAAAGCTGATTTGCATTTACTTTTGTTCGAAGTTTAGCCTTTTCCATACACCTTTTATAAGGAGTTGCCATTCCTCCATTTATTTCATTTCAGTACATTTTAATTCACTTTTATAGCGATGCAAGCGATCAATCCTACCACCACCTTAGCCTGGAGTAAGCTAGTTGCCCTTTCACAAAAACATCAAAACCTCAGCATTGTAGAACTTTTTGATCAAAAAAATAGATTTGAGCGCTACAGTCGCAGCTTTGAAGATATTTTAGTTGACTTTTCTAAGAACCGCATTCCGGATGAGGTTTTTGAAACCCTGCTCCAACTGGCCCAAGAAACGGCTTTGCCTCAGGCCATTGAAAGCATGTTTACTGGGCAGGCAATCAACCAAACCGAGAATCGTGCCGTGCTGCATACTGCCTTGCGCAACCGCTCCAATGCTCCCGTATTTGTGGATGGTCAGGATGTCATGCCTGAGGTGAATCAGGTACTCTCCCAAATGAAGGCTTTCGCGACTCAGATTCATCAAGGAACCTGGTTGGGCTATACCGGTAAGCCCATCACTGCACTTGTCAATATTGGGATAGGTGGCTCAGACCTTGGGCCAGTGATGGTTACCGAAGCCTTGAAGGCGTACCAGCATCCCAAGTTGAAGCTACATTTCGTATCGAATGTGGATGGAACCCATATTGCGGAGACATTAAAGCAAGTTGATCCAGAGACTACGCTTTTCTTTATTGCATCCAAAACCTTCACTACGCAGGAAACCATGACCAATGCGCATTCCGCACGAACTTGGTTTTTGGAGCATGCTCGCGATGAAAAAGCAATAGCCAAGCACTTTGTCGCACTTTCTACCAATTCTGAGTCGGTACGCGCCTTTGGCATAGATCCACAAAATATGTTTGCATTTTGGGATTGGGTAGGAGGCAGGTATTCTCTTTGGTCGGCTATTGGCCTTCCCATCGCTTGTGCCATAGGATTTGACCGTTTTGAAGAATTGCTCTCAGGAGCTCATGCCATGGATCTTCACTTTAGAAATTCCCCATTGGATGAAAATATACCTGTGATTCTGGCTTTAGTGGGGATTTGGAATACCAATTTCTTGGGAGCGAGCTCAGAGGCTATTCTTCCCTATGATCAATATTTGCACCGTTTTGCCGCCTATTTTCAGCAAGGCAATATGGAGAGCAATGGGAAGTATGTAGGTCGAGATGGAAAAAAAGTAAACTACGCTACAGGTCCAATCATCTGGGGTGAGCCAGGAACCAATGGTCAGCATGCCTTTTACCAATTGATACACCAAGGAACTCATCTTATTCCATGTGATTTCATTGCACCGGCACGCTCACACAATCCCATTGGGGATCACCATGTGAAGTTGCTGTCCAACTTTTTTGCGCAGACCGAAGCACTCATGAAAGGGAAATCTCTTCCAGAGGTCGAAGCTGAAATGCGTAAAGCGGGAAAATCAGAAGAAGAAATTCAACGAATTGCCCCACATCGTGTATTTGAAGGAAATAGACCCACCAATTCCGTCTTGGTAAAGCAAATCACGCCTTATACGCTAGGTCAATTGGTTGCTCTTTACGAACATAAGATTGCTACCCAGGGAATGATATGGAATATTTTCAGCTTTGATCAGTGGGGAGTAGAACTCGGAAAGGTGCTGGCTAATGGCATTTTGCCCGAACTACCGGGTGATGCCAATGTGGAATCGCACGATAGTTCTACGAATGGATTAATCAATGCATATAAAGCGATGCGCTAAAACTCAATTTGTTTTCCGTTTTTGAAACCAATAATCCTTGAAGTAAAGTGCTACTTCAGGGATTTTTTGTTTTGAGATTGCTGCGTTGTTCAAGGATAAATTCGGGAAAACTGAAATGAAATAATTTTTTTCAAACAATAGTCTCTTTCAGTTAGTTACACTTCAAACACCCAGTCTATGAAAGAACTCCTTGAATTAAAAAAGACGAATGGTAATGGAAAAAGTGAGAAGAAAAACTTATTCCAAGACCCTAAGCTATTGGTGAAAGATGCTGTTTTTGTTCGTCACGAGGGGAGTTTGGTGAAGGTGAAATTTGATGACATCCTTTGGCTTAAAGGAGATGGAAACTATACCACCTTGATTACCAAAAAGGCAGTGTTCTCAGTACGCAATATTTTGAAGGATTTTGAATCGGTACTTCCTACCAACCAATTTTTGAGGATCCACAAAAGCTACATCGTACAGGTTTCAGAAATCCTTTCCATTACTACTAAGGAGGTAATGGTTGGAACAGATCTGGTACCCGTAGGCCGAACTTTCTACCACCAGCTGCTCAGCGGAATTCGAAAAATAGGAAGCTTAGGGGATTAAATCCACAGTAAGCTGCTATCCCCATAACTCAAGAAGCGGTAGTTGGAATCCAATGCTTCTTGATAGATTTTTTTCCAATCTTCCCCCACAAGTGCAGCAATTAAAAGCACGAGGGTAGAACCGGGTTGGTGAAAATTGGTAATCAAGCCATCCACCAGTTGGAATTTGTAACCTGGAAAAATAAAAATAGAGGTAGTACCAAATAAGGTATCCGATCCACTTCGTTCCATATCATTTACAATAGCTTGAAGCACTTCTGTTCGAGTAGGAAGGGAGGGTCTACTTGCATAGGGAGCCAATTTTTCGATTTCGAATCGATTTCCTCGATTTTCAATCAATTGAACCCCATACCAATACATACTTTCTAGCGTCCTCACAGAAGTAGTGCCTACGGCCACGATTTTCCCGGTATGGCTGAGCAGTTTTTCGATGGTCTCCCGCTTGATTTCTAGTTGCTCACTGTGCATGGGGTGTTCCTGAACGGCCTTTACTTTAATTGGCTGAAAGGTGCCCGCACTCACATGAAGCGTCAAGGCGGCTTCTTGAATTCCCTTTTTCCGTAAAGCTGCAAACACCTCATCCGTAAAATGAAGACCCGCTGTAGGTGCTGCTACTGCGCCTTCTTTTTCAGAATACACTGTTTGGTACCGAGATTTATCGGATTCTTGAGCCTTTCGATTCAAATAGGGAGGGAGGGGCGTTTCTCCACAGGCTTCTACCAGGTCGACAAAAGCGATTTCCTCAGCATTCCAAGAGAATTCCACCTGCATCAAGTCCTTGTTTACGAGTCGCGCTGTAAGAATGACCTCTTTTGCATCAATTTTAATGATCCCTTGAATGGTTTCTTCTTCTTTCCATTTTTTAAGGTTACCTATCATGGTTTCCCAGACCACAGGTTTTTTGGAAGTCATGATCTCCGACATCACCCTTGAAGGGGCTGTAGGCTGCAGCAAAAAAACCTCTATCCGTGCGCCAGTTTGCCGTTGAAAAATCAATCGGGCAGGTATCACCTTGGTATTGTTGTAAACCAATAGGCTATCCGCATCCAAAAGTCTGGGTAGGTCAAAAAAATGATGATGCTGGATTGTTCCTTTTCTGTATTCCAAAAGTTGGGAACTATCCCGCTTTTCTAAGGGGAATTTAGCAATTCGATCTTCTGGTAAGGTATATTCGTAGTCTTTAAGATCAATACTCGGTATTTCCATTATTCAGGGCAATTGGTCAGCAAATATAGTCAACTCGTTTAACCCTTTTTACCTTCTTTTGGTTACACTTTCATGAGTTTATCTGCGAGTCTTGAATTTTCTTACCTAAAGCGAACGCTCCTATTTCGATTTGAGGCGGGTACTTCGCGTGGGGTAATGCATACGCGTGATGTGTTTTGGATCAAAGTTCACCGCAAAGGGGATTTAAACCAAATAGGATGGGGTGAAGCAGCTCCTTTAGCAGGGCTGAGCCCAGATTTTAGACCTGATTTTGAAGCCCAATTAGGAAGTATTTTGAAGCAAGCAAGCGCAAGGTCTTGGGAATTGGAAGAGCAAAGCGTCCTTCAACAGGTGAAGGAATTGGTGCCTTTTTCCCTTCCATCCATTCGATTTGGATTAGAAACAGCCCTTCTTGATTTGACAAATGGCGGAAGGAAACGCATCCTAGCCAATGCATTTTTTGATCAGGGTACCCCCATTCCTATCAATGGGCTGATTTGGATGGGAACGAAAGGATTTATGCTCCAGCAAATCCATCAAAAATTAGAGGAAGGCTTTTCCTGTCTGAAAATGAAAATTGGAGCCATTGACTTTGATCAGGAATTGGAATTGCTTCACTTCATTCGTCAACAAAAAAACGCAACTGAACTTACCTTGCGGGTAGATGCCAATGGTGCTTTTCCAGTGCATGAAGCACTTTCTAAACTGGAACAGTTGCAGTCCTTTGATCTTCATAGCATCGAGCAACCCATCCGAGTAGGGCAGTGGGAAGCGATGCGGGAACTAGCACAGCAGTCTCAAGTCCCCATTGCTTTGGATGAGGAATTAATTGGCCACTCCAACAAAGAGGAAGTGTTGAATTTCATTCAACCGCAATACATCATCTTGAAGCCCAGTCTATTGGGTGGAATTTTAGAAACCCAGGAATGGATTCAGTTGGCTGAAGAAATGGAAATTGGCTGGTGGACGACTTCAGCATTAGAAAGTTCCATCGGTCTCAATGCCATCTCCCAATTGACCTCTACCTACCTTCCAAGTCTACCTCAAGGCTTGGGTACGGGTAAACTTTATCACAACAACTTAGCCTCTCCCTTGATAGTGGAATCTGGGGAAATCAAATACCAGCAGGAGGGAACGTGGGAAACACCATGTTAATCGTTTATTGGATTCACTAAAGCGCTGTTTAAGTGGATTATCATCCCCTATTATTTAGCCTTTAACTCGCTATTGCAGTACCTTTTTCACGAATTTTCGCTTTAGGACAACTACGCAAAGCCAAGAGAAAAACGCTGCAAGAACGCCAACCACTGCTCCAAAAAACACATCCAAAGGATAGTGAACCCCTAGGTAAATTCGAGTATAACCCACCAGCAGGGCGTAGAGAAAAAGCCAAGCAATTGCCTTTTGTTTTTTCCCTAATTTGAGGGTCAGGAAGGTGGCCAAACCGAAGGTATTGGCTGCGTGGGAAGACACAAAACCATACAATCCTCCACATCGTCCATAGAGGTGCATCATTCCCTCCCAGCGTGGATCATGGCAAGGTCTCAGTCGTTCAAAATAGGGTTTCATCAAGCCTGAAGTCACCTGGTCTGAAAGGAGGATGGTTAGCATCACACCAGCCAGAATCCAAGCCGTATTTTTTGGATCAATTCGGTAGATCTGGTAGAGGAGCAATACGTACAAGGGAATCCAAGAAATCGTCTGGGTGAGTTGCAGGACGATCGGATCTAAAGATTCCCAGTGGAATGAATTCAGCCAAAGAAAGGCTGCTTCATCCCAGTTTTTAATGGCTTCGATCATGGGGTGTAAGTAAGCCAATCGATCTCTTTTTTCAAGTGCGCCTGGGTAAATGCTTCAGGACTGTCTGGATGAGGTTCATGCTGGTAGGTCCATTCTGCTTGTGGGGGCATGCTCATCAGGATGCTTTCCGTACGGCCATTGGTATCCAAACCAAATTTGGTACCTGCATCCCATACCAAATTGAATTCCACGTAGCGCCCACGACGCAGCCCTTGCCAGGCTTTTTGTTCTGGCCCGAAAGGAAGTGCGGAATTCTTTTTCATGAAGTAGGTATACATCTCAGGAAAAAGCTTGCCCAAGGCAAGGCTAAAGTCCAAGATATTCTTAAAATGGGTATCCGAACTGGCACTCAATCGATCGTAGAATATTCCTCCGATGCCACGGGTCTCTTGACGATGTTTGATGAAAAAATAATCATCTGCCCAATTCTTAAACTTAGGGTAATAATTGGAATCAAAGGCTTCGCAGGTTTCCTTTAAACGTCTATGAAAGTAGGCAGCATCTTCTGGTACGATGTAATGAGGCGTAAGATCGATTCCCCCACCAAACCAATGCGTCCCGTCTTCCATTTCAAAGTACCGAATATTCATGTGAATAATGGGTACCCTAGGGTTGAAGGGATGCAATACAATGGATACTCCCGTGGCAAAGAAATTTCCAGATTCTAGGTTAAGTTTATCGGCAATCTTTTGGGGTGTAGGCCCATGTACCGCCGAAAAAGCCACTCCTCCTTTTTCGATGATGGCTCCATTTTGAAAAATACGAGTTTCCCCTCCGCCACCTTCTGCTCGCGTCCACGTATCTACTTTGAAAGTTCCCTCTCCATCACCTGCTTCCAACTCTTTGCAAATGTATTCCTGCATTTGCTTGTAGATCAGGGCAATTTCTTCTTTTGATTTTCTAGGCATAGGTTGCTTGGATTTAGAAGGGATATCCAATTCCAAAATTAAATACGGTTTGCCCTTTTTCGCCAAAGGGTCTATTGAATCGAATGTTGTCAAGTACCCATCTTTCCCCCTCGATACGTGCAGGATCTAGCGCCTTGGTGGCCAGGTCAAGTCGGATCACCAAAAAGTCGAAGTCCATTCGTAAACCTACCCCAGTACCGACAGCAATCTCCTTGTAAAAGCGATCGTATCGAAAATCTGCACCAGGACGGGCCTCGTCTCTTCCAATCATCCAGGAGTTACCCGCATCCAGGAAAACAGCCATATCGAAGTAACTAAATAATTTTCTCCGGTACTCCACCATACTTTCTAGAATCATTTCTGCAGGCTGCTCATTGGTGTAATCGTAGATTCCACCTGCACCTGTCAGTGGGGTGGAACTTCCCGGTCCAAGTCTTCGGGCTTGCCAAGCGCGGATACTGGTACCTCCACCGGCAAAGAAGTATTTCTCATAAGGCAAGATCCCCACGCTGACCCCATAAGGTCGTGCCATTCCAAAATTGAGGCGATAGGCTAAAGTTTGTTTTTTGCTGATGGGGTAATACCGTCTGAAATCAATCTGACCTTTCAGCCATTGAAAATTTGCATAGTTAATATCCGGAGAATCGTTTCTTCGGACATTCGTGAAATTGAGTGTGGTGCCTCCACTTTCTCCAAATATTCGCAATAGTGAGGCTTTTCGCATAGAGAAATCCCCGTACCGATTGAAATTGATCAGGGTTTGTCCTGAGAAACTGCTGATCAAAGAGGGGAGAAATGACCAAATGAGGTTGTTTCCATCCGTTTGCAAGTTTTCAAGTATACCCAAGAATTCGTCTTGAATGTAGGGTGTTCGGATGTAACTGATATCCGCTGCGTTGATGGTAAAAGACTGCCGATTGTTGCGAGTAGCCCAAGTGTAGCCCAACTGACCATTGATTGCATTCCGTTTGTATTCAGGCCGGTTGGTGCTCAAATACCCAAATTGAACGCGTGTATTGGGATTGTACCTACCAAATTGCTGCAGTGTTTTGGGTGCAAAAGGAATTAAAAATCTGGGGAAAATTACGGATAACGAGGTATTAACTTCACTGCTTTGGTAAACGCCTTGGCCTGTGGCAGACGCGACACCTTCTAGACCTGCTCGAAAATTGAGTTCCAGGAGTTCTCCCGCTCGGAAGAAATTACGATTTCGCAAAGCCGTACTGAAGAAGGGCCCGGGAAGTTGTTCGGTAATGGTCATCCCCAGCTGATTGGTCAACTGGTATTTCTGGTTGGGCTGCGTGAAAATTTGCGCAGTCAAGGAGGTTCCTAGCGTATCAAAGGTGATATTGACAAATCGGAAAAGGTCCAAACTATTGATCAGTCGCTGTGTTTCCAGTGCCTCGGTTCGGCTGTAAGGCTTTCCTTTTTGCATTTGGATCCGGGAAGCCAGGATTTTTGCAGAATACCTGTCGCGATAAAACGAAAAATCAATCCCTTGGTATTGGGTTTGAATTTGTCGATCGGCAAATTCATCAGTAGGAGGATTGATTCGTAAACGGATGGTGTCTAAGGTATACACTTGGTGACTCTCCGTAAACGTTGGCTTTTGGATTACTTGTTCCAGCCGAATGGACTTCGCCGCAGTGTCCTGGTAGGCGATGTAATTCACATAAGACTTGGAAAACATGTAGTAACCTTTGTTTTTTAAGAGTTCTTCCAGGCGATTTCGCTCCGCTCCAATGTTATCTTGGTTGTAAATCTGCCCCTGCTTTAGAAAGGAGTTGGAAGAAAAATCCGAAATCAGACCCTTGATCGCAGGATTATCCGTACGGGTAAATACGGAATCAAGGATATAGGCCTCTTTTTCATCAATCTCATAAGAAATAAATGCTTTTTTATTTTTAAGGGCCACCTTGAAGTTGACGTCTGCATCAAAAAAACCATGATTGATTAAGTATCCTTTCATGTTTTTTCTAGACTTTTCAACCAGGCTGCTATCCAATAACACAACAGGATTTCCAGTTCGCATCAGTGTATTTCCATACTCTAATTTTTTGTCTAGGCCTTCGAGACGGAGCTTTATTTTGTCTTCTTTCCGCTTGTAAATCAACTCATTGCCTACGGAATCTCTGGTCGATTGGAGCGTGATAAGTTTATCGTTTATTTCCTTTCGGTTATCGGCTACCTTGCTGCTATCGTAAAATTGATTCCCAAATCGATACAGCATAACGCCCAATGAGGTTCCAAAAAACCGAGTATTGGGTTCCTGTTCAAAAAGTTGCGTAAGTGCATCACCATCTGCTTGCTTGACACCGACCAACTCATTGTCATAGACCACATAGCTACCTTCTTCCAAATTTCTGGTCAAAGAGCAGCCAAGGCAAAACCAGAGTAGATTGAGAAAAAGTATATATTTGAAAGATTTCAAGTTCGAATTGGAGGAGGAATGCTAAGCAAAAATACGGTTAAGTTTATAAAATCCTTACATCAAAAA
>CANGYY010000032.1 GCA_947458585.1 Cyclobacteriaceae bacterium
ATCACGCTATAAGGCAATCAGCCAAGAAATCATAAACGAATAAAACCATGGCACACAAAAAAGGTGTAGGTAGTTCCAAGAACGGTCGTGAGTCACATTCCAAAAGATTGGGTGTGAAAAAGTTCGGCGGTGAAGTAGTTATCGCAGGAAATATCCTAGTAAGACAAAGAGGTACAAAACACCACCCAGGCTTGAATGTTGGGGTAGGTAAAGACCACACGCTATTTGCATTGACCAACGGTGTAGTAGCATTCAAGAAAAGATTTGATGGCAGATCCTATGTGAGCATCGTTCCTGCTCAGGATTAAGTTCCCATCTCTAATTCTTTAAAACCTCTTCCTCGGAAGAGGTTTTTTTTTGCCCTTAGCCCATCTTTTTGCCTTTAATCAATTTTTTTACTTCCTTTTCCAACTTTTCTCCTACCTTAAATCAAGATATTAATTCAACCCATCATGATCTCGTTTCAATCTCTCCTTCGAAGTGGTGCAGTTTTGCTACTTCTTATCCTAAGTCTTCCCGTTTTTGGGCAGCAAATTCCAGATCCCAAAGTCTATGACGCGGTTCAATGGCGCCTGGTCGGCCCATTTAGAGGCGGTAGAGCAGATGCAGTAACAGGCGTCAAAGGAAATGACAAATCCTATTACTTCGCTTCCACAGGTGGAGGCATCTGGAAAACCAGCAATGCAGGCCAAACTTGGAGATCTGTGTCCGATGGCTTCTTCGGCGGCTCCATGGGTGCTGTGGCGGTGGCCGAAAGCGATACCTCCGTTGTCTATGCTGGTGGAGGTGAAAAAACCGTTCGCGGCAATGTTTCCTTTGGCTACGGGATATGGAAAAGTGCCGATGCAGGTAAAACCTGGGCACGTGCAGGTCTAGATAAAAGCCGTTTTGTTTCGCGCCTACGCATCCATCCAAGCAATCCCAATGTAGTCTATGCTGCTGTATTGGGCGATATTTTTAAGCCAGATGCCACCCGCGGCGTATACAAGACTACCGATGGCGGCAAGACCTGGGAGCAGCTACTTTTTGTGGATGACATCTCCGGTGCAGTTGATTTGGTGTTGGATCCCAACAATCCCGAGGTGCTTTATGCGGCTACCTGGCAACTACAACGCACTCCCTATAGCTTGGAGAGTGGGGGACCAGGATCTAAACTTTTTAAATCTTCCAACGGTGGAAAAACCTGGGAGGAACTTTCTTCCAAAGCAACTTTCCCCAAAGGAGTCCTTGGTATCATGGGAATAGCGGTTTCTCCTAAAAATTCCAACCGCTTGTATGCCATCATCGAAAACGAAAAAGGAGGTGTCTACACTTCCAAAGATGCAGGTCAAACCTGGGAGCTTGTGAATGAAGATCGTAATCTTCGTCAGCGAGCCTGGTATTATTCTAGAATCTATGCCGACACCCAAAATGAGGAGACCATCTATGTGCTCAACGTGAGCTACCATAAATCTACTGACGGGGGTAAAACTTTCAAAGGTGCAAATGCCCCACATGGTGACCACCACGACCTGTGGATTGATCCAGCCAATAACCAGCGCATGGTCATTGCCGATGATGGTGGTGCGCAAGTTTCAGAAGATGGAGGAGCAACCTGGTCCACCATGATGAATCAGCCTACCTCTCAGTTTTACAGAGTAACCACTGACAACAGCTTCCCATACCGCATCTATGGTGCACAACAAGACAACTCCACGGTTCGTATCCGTCACCGCAATGATGGAGGAGCGATTACCGAATCGGATTGGGAGCCTACCGCTGGTGGTGAATCGGGTTGGATTGCACCTGACCCTCTAGATAATGACATTGTATACGGAGGATCCTACGGGGGGCTACTTACACGTGAAAACCACCGAAATGGTACCTCACGCACCGTCAACGTATGGCCAGATAACCCGATGGGACATGGAGCAGAGGGTATGAAGTACCGATTCCAATGGAACTTCCCGATTTTCTTTTCCCCTCACAATCCGAAATTGCTTTACACCACCAGTAATCAATTTCACCGCTCCACCAACGATGGCCAAACTTGGGAATTGTTTTCCCCAGACTTGACTCGAAACGACAAGAGCAAACTCGGTCCTTCAGGAGGTCCAATCACCAAGGACAATACCTCCGTGGAGTATTATGCCACCATCTTTACCGCTGCAGAATCTCCAGTGAAACAAGGAGTAATCTGGGCAGGGTCTGATGATGGATTGGTGCATGTGACTGCAGATAATGGAAAAACTTGGCAAAATGTCACTCCTAAAGACCTACCAGAGTGGCTTCAAATCAATTCCATCGAGGCGAGCCCCTTTGCCGCAGGTGAAGCGTATTTTGCTGCAACAGGCTACAAGACGGGTGACTTTGCTCCCTACCTTTACAAGACCAAGGACTATGGAAAGACTTGGACCAAGATCGTATCAGGGATTAACGAGGAACACTTCACTCGCGTAGTCCGCGCTGATCCAGCCAAAAAAGGGATGCTCTATGCAGGTACCGAAACAGGCATGTACTATTCCAAAGATGATGGTGCAAGCTGGCATTCCCTGCAATTAAACTTGCCGATTGTTCCGATTACGGATTTGACGATCAAGGAAAATAACTTGATTGCAGCCACCCAAGGTAGATCGTTCTGGATCATCGATGACTTGACTGTACTTCACCAAGCAGAAGTTGGACTTGAAAACAAAGCCTTCCACCTCTACAAACCTCAAGATTCCTACCGCATCGACGGGATGAAGCGCAAGAGTTTGACTGACGGAACCAACCGTCCTGGTGGCGTCTTGGTGTATTATTTCCTCAAGGAAAAACCAAGTGGCGAAGTAAAAATTGAATTCTTCAATGACAAAAATCAACTTATCCGCTGGTTCTCTACCAAAGGAGTCAATGGAGATACGCTGAGAGTGAAGCCTGGATCAGGGGAATTCAACTGGAACCTACGTGGAGAAAACGCGGAAGGATTTGATGGAATGATCCTGTGGGCAGCTAGCCTAAGAGGTCCTAAGGTGGTACCTGGAACCTACAAAGTTCGCATGACTGTAGACGGGCAATCTCAAGAGCAAACCTTCAAGGTGCTTGCGGATCCGCGCTATGAATCTACCCAAGAGGATTTGGTGGCGCAGTACAACTATTTGTTGGCCGTGCGTGACAAAATCACCGAAACGCATCAGGCCATCAAGCTGATCCGTGTGTACCGTACTGAACTGGATTCGCTCACAACCAAGCCGGAGAATCTTGACCAAATCAAAGCGGAAATGCAGGCCATCGAGGAAACCTTGTACCAGACGCAAAACCGAAGTGGACAGGACCCGCTCAACTTCCCGATCCGATTGAATAACAAGCTGGCTCACCTGACCAGTGTGGTGGGAAGTGGAGATTACCGACCTACTGATTCTTCGGAGGAAGTACGCAAGGAACTCACCGAACAAATTGATGTACAACTGGCACGCTTCCGAAAACTGGAGCGGGAGCAAATCTCCCGAGTCCTGAATATTGAGGAGATGAAAACGAAGTTGGAAAAGAAAAAGTAAGCAAATGGCCCCGTACCTACGGGGCCATTTTTTTTAGAAAGGTTGGTAGGAAAGGATTTGCTCCAAAAATAGCTTGGCACTGCCCGGAGAAAGGAGGAGAATACAAACAATCCCGAAAATGGCTCCATAGAGGTGTGCATCGTGGTTGATGTTGTCCTGTCCTTGCCGCCCCTTGACATAAGAATAAATCAGAAAGAAGCCACCCAAAAGGAAACCAGGAAGACAGAGTAACCCAAAGAGGCAAATATCTGAAAGAGGCATCAGGATGATGCTGGCAAAAACGGTAGCTGAGGTTCCCCCAGATGCGCCTAAGGCTTGGTAGTAGCTATTGCCCTGCTGCTTCAAATAGGTGGGAATATCGGCAATCACGATCGCGGCAAGGTAAAATCCCACGAAAATCAAGCCTCCTAGCTCTAGTCCAAATTGAAGTTTAAAGAAGCGTTCCACGACCCCTCCAAAAAAGTAGAAGGTAAACATGTTGAACAGGAGGTGCATGAAATCCTTATGAATAAATCCAGAGAGGATAAAGCGATCCCATTGGTTTCGCTGCTTGATTCGGTAGGGATTAAACATCCAGCGGTCCAGCAGGGCAGGTCGATTGAAGGCAACAATACTGCTTAATGCTGTCACTCCGATGAGGAGGGTAGTTAGCGAAAAATCCATTCCTATTTATTTTTCGCGATGCATGAGCTCTTGCGTGACCCCAAGTAGTGCCGCATAATAGGCGCTGTCTTTGATCTGCAATGCTTCCAATTGTTGAAATCCTTTTTCAAAATAGGATTGCATCTTCTTTTCGGTCAAGGAGCGAATGTCCAGCTGCTCGTAGATGCCTTTTACAGCAGCTACTTTTTCTCCTTTGTCAAACTGAGTGAGTCCCAACCAATGTTGCAGTTCCTCTTTTTCCTTGCCTTTGGCAAGTTCCAAGGCCTTGAGGAGAAGGAAAGTTTTTTTGTTGGAAATGATATCTCCACCCACCTGCTTGCCAAATTTGGCTTGGTCTGCATACACGTCCAACAAGTCATCTTGGAGCTGGAAGCCCACTCCGATATTGACTCCAAAGTCATAGATCCGCTGCACATCCTCTTTGGACGCTCCTGCCAACAAGGCCCCGATTTGGAGTGCGAGCCCGAGGAGCACGGCAGTTTTCAAGCGAATCATGTGGATGTAATCTTCTTCGGCCACGGTCTCGTATCCTTCAAAGTTCATGTCTAACTGCTGTCCTTCACAGACCTCGGCAGCCGTCTTGTTGAAGATCCGAATGACTTGAGGCAGAAGTGCTGTTGGTGTAGGAAGTAATAGGTCATAGGCCCGAACGAGCATCACGTCCCCGGAAAGGATGGCGATATTGGCATTCCATTTTTCATGGACGGTAGGCTTTCCTCTTCTAAGAGGTGCCTGGTCCATGATGTCGTCGTGCATGAGCGTGAAGTTGTGAAAAACCTCCAGCGCAGCAGCCTGACTGAATATCTCTGTTGGGTTTTTGCCATACATCCCGTAAGCCAAAAGGGAGAGCAGCGGACGAATCCGCTTGCCACCCAATCCCATGATGTAGGTGATGGGATCGTATAACTCTGCGGGAGACTCACCAAAAGAGTGGCCGCTAATGTGTTCTTCTAACTTAGTTAAAAGCTCGTGGACGAGATTTTTTTCTGTCATGGTCTGCAAATTCCAAATCGATGGTTCTTCGGTCGATATCCGTATTAACTACGCGAACCAGTACTTTGTCTCCTAAAGTGATCATTTTTTTTGTTCTCGATCCTATCAAGCGCATGTTGCGCTCGTCAAAATCGTAGTAATCGTCGTCCATGTCCTGGACACGAATCATCCCTTCACACTTGGTTTCGGTGATTTCAACGAACACGCCCCACTCCGTCACTCCACTCACAATGCCTTCGTAATCTCGCGCTTCTGCCAAGGACATAAACTCCACTTGCTTGTACTTGATGGAAGCACGCTCTGCGTCTGCAGCCCGCTTTTCTCGCTCGGAAGAGTGGAGGCATTTTTGTTCCCAGGAATTCGCTTCCGGAGATTTACCTCCTTCGAGGTAGTGCTCGAGCAAGCGATGCACCATCATGTCAGGATACCTTCGGATGGGAGAGGTGAAGTGGGTATAGTGCGCAAAGGCAAGTCCAAAGTGCCCCTTGGGTTCGGTGGTGTACTTTGCCTTGGCCATGCTTCGAATTGCCAATTGCTCCAACACATTTTGCTCGGGCTTACCCTGAATCTCATCCATCAGTTTGTTGAGTGCTGCTGAGATTTTCTGCGGCTGCGTGGTGTCCATCGCATGGCCAAATCGCTTGGCAAAGCCAGAGAAGGTTTCCAATCGATCTAAATCCGGACTATCGTGCGTTCGGTACACGAAGGTATCCATGCCCTGATTTTTGCGGAAAATGAATTCGGCCACATACTTGTTGGCCAGGAGCATAAACTCTTCGATGAGCTTGTGAATGTCTTTTCGCTCCTTCACGAATAAACCTAGCGGAGTCCCTTTTTCATCGAGTTTAAACTTCACTTCTACCGTTTCAAAGTTGACGGCCCCCTGATCAAAGCGCTGCTTTCGCACTTTTTTGGCGAGGGTATTCAGCAGGGTTAGCTCCTGAAAGTAATCTCCCGATTGGGTATCGATGCACTCTTGTGCTTCTTCGTAAGCAAATCGGCGATCCGAATGGATGATGGTTCGGCCGATCCAATGATTCACCACTTTGGCTTGGTCATCCACCTCAAACACACAAGCAAAGGTGAGCTTATCTTCCTTGGGTCGGAGCGAACAGAGGCCATTGCTTAGGCGCTCAGGAAGCATGGGAATGGTGCGGTCGACCAGGTACACTGAAGTTGCCCGGTTGTAGGCTTCTTTTTCTAAGGCTGTTTTGGGCTTCACGTAATGCGTCACATCGGCGATATGAACTCCGATTTCGTGATTGCCATTTTCTAACTTTCGGTAGGAAATCGCATCGTCAAAGTCCTTTGCATCTGCAGGGTCAATGGTGAAGGTCAGTACGTCTCTAAAATCTTTTCGAGCTTTAATTTCTTTGGAAGAGATCTGCTCTGAAATGGCATTGGCTTCGGCATCGGCTTCTTTCTCGTATTCGAAAGGAAGCCCAAATTCCGCCATGATGGAGTGAATTTCCACCTCATGCAGTCCCGCTTTGCCGAGCACGCGGATGACTTTTCCTGTTGGATTCTTATCGTCTTCGCGCCATTCAGTCAATTTGACGATTACTTTTTCATTGTGTTGTGCTCCCAATAATTCTCCACGGTGCACAAAGATGTCCTTGTGCATTTTCTTGAAGTCCGGTACCACAAAGGCAAAGCGAGGAGATATCTCTACTCGACCTACAAATTCATCTCGGTTGCGCTCTACGATTTCCAATACGCGACCTTCAGTTCTTCCGGTCTTTCCTTTGACCGGAAATACCATCACCCGAACCTTATCGCCGTCTAGCGCATGCTTGAGGTCGGCATCCTTCACTAGAATATCGCCTTCCACCGCATCGGGTTGATCAGGAATGATAAAGGCAAATCGGGGGTTTACAAAATCCACTGTACCTGTAATGTAATCTGGGTCCTGTGTAGAAGAAAAGTAGTTGCGTGGGCTTCGGGAGATTTTCCCGTCAGCGACAAGTTGGTAAAGGACAGGCTCCACGCCGCCCTTATTTAAAGAGTCTCGGATTTCTAATCGCTTGATGAGTTGCTTGGCATTGAATTCTTGGCCAAAGTTTGCATCTAAAAATTGAAGGAGTTTGCGTGCTAAAGAAGCAGAATCATTGTTGCCTTTGGGGCTTGAATGGCTTTTTTTGGAATGTTTTCGATCGGGTTTTCTTCCCATGAGGGCGTTGTTTGTTCTAAGGTATAAAGTTTTGTTTGTCCTGAAAACTTGAAGAGATGATCTTTTTGTTAGGATTCAGGGTATTCGATTTCGATGTCACTGGGTTCCGACTGTGGGTTCATGGCCAGGTAGATCTTCGCGGTCACTTCCACATCTCGAAGGCAGTAGTTTTTGATTTTTTCGAGGTCCTTTTCTCGGTAGTAGGTGGGGTTGACTTCGCTGCCATCCATGCCTTCTTTGGAACTTGGGATTCCAAATGCAGCCGCCAACAGTTCCAATCGGGTGTAGTATTTGTAATCTCCAAAACGCCAAAGCTCCATGGTATCTAGGTGTCGAATTTCCCAGGGCTTCTTACCTGCTAGCTGCAGGGGTTCGGGTAAGGAGATGCCCTGAATCAGCATGCGGCGACAGAGGTAGGGAAAGTCAAATTCCTTGCCATTGTGGGCACAGAGAATCCACTTTTTCTTCTCTAATAAGGTTTTTAATTCCAAAAGAGTTTCCTTTTCCTCCTCCTGAGCAAAAACTTTCGATCGGAAGAGGTACTTTTTCTCCTTCTTTTTGGCTTGAAAAAAGCCTACTCCGACGCAGATGACTTTGCCAAATTCAGCATGGATGCCTGCCCGGTCAAAGAAAAGTTCCCCTGGTTCGAGGACACTTTCCCTACGGATGAGTCGCTCTTTTCGGATCCATTCGGGCTGTAGTCGAGGGTCAAGCTCAGCAAAGGATTCCGTGGAAGAGGCAGTTTCAATGTCTAAAAATAAAATGTTGCTCAGCTGTTCAAAAAATGGGGCCATGATCTAAAAATTAGGAGTGGAGAATACCTTCCAATCCCAATTCGGGGATATAGCGAAGGTGGGCAGGATCAAAACTGCCTGGAGTAAAGATAAACTTTTTATCAAAAATCTTATCCAGAATGTAGTAGCTCACCCAAAACTCATTGGTGAGTGAAAATACAGCTGGATCTATGGGTTCAATGCGTGCCACTGAATCCGCGCCAAGCTCCTCGATGAGGTGGCGAAGGGTGGAGGTTTTGCGCAGCTCCCCTTCCAAGTGACCATAGCCCTGGGAGGTGATCATGACGGTGGTCAATTCGATGAGGTTATAGTTGATTAGGTAGACGGACCATTCCGTCCCGGTTTCCTTTTCCTCCTTGGCAATGGCAATCTTCACCCCAGTGACGGGAGCAAAGTCAATGTCTTTTTTCATTTGGTTTCAATCAAATTCATTTCAAAAAGTGCTGCAAGGTGTTTTTTTACCTTTTCCTTCACCTCCTGTACGTCTACCTGACGACCCAACTCCAGGTGCAAGGAAGTCACTGCCTTGTCGTCGATCCCGCAAGGGACGATGTGTCCGAAGTAGGAGAGGTCTACGTTCAGGTTGAAGGCAAATCCATGCATGGTCACCCAGCGGCTGGATTTTACGCCCAGTGCACAGATTTTTCGAGGATTCTTGAGGGTGTCGTGGTCGAGCCATACGCCTGTAAGCCCTTCAATTCTTCCCGCCGACACCCCGTACTCCCCGAGTGTCAAGATGATGGCTTCTTCCAAGTACCGCAGGTAACGGTGGATGTCGGTAAAGAAGTGGTCCAAATCCAAGATGGGATAGCCCACCAATTGACCGGGACCATGGTAGGTGATGTCTCCCCCACGGTTGATTTTGTAGTAGGTGGCCTGATGGCTGTCGAGCCCTTCCTCATCCAGCAAGAGATGCTCTGGTTTTCCACTTTTTCCCAGCGTATACACATGGGGGTGCTCCACAAACAAGAGGTAGTTGGACGTGATTGCCTGTTCCTCCTCAGTTAGGTTTCGATTTTGTATTTTTTGGGCGACGATGTTTGCAAATAGATTTTCTTGGTAGGTCCAAGCCTCTTGGTAATCCATGCTACCGAGATCTCGAAATTCTACCGTTTTTTTTGTATTTTGATTCATCGTCCGTGCGAAAGCATTTTTTAGACCCTTTGGGTAAGCTCAATCACTTTTCAAAATTAACCAATATTTCCCATGGCATCACACAATGATTCAGGAAGACTCGCCGAACAGGAAGCCGCGAACTGGCTAGAAAGCAGGGGATATACCCTCTTGGAAACAAACTACCGCTACCAACACGCAGAGATTGACTTAATCATGACCCATCAAGGGCTTTTGATTTTTATTGAAGTAAAGTTCCGATCGGGGGTAGCCTTTGGCTATGCAGAGGAGTTTGTGCATGCCACCAAAAAGAAACTCATCGTCAAGGCTGCGGACCAATACATCTACAAGAAGGATTGGCATCGGGACATTCGCTTTGACATTGTGGGGGTGTACCAGGATTCTCAGGGTACCCTGCACTTTCGGCAGTTTGAAGATGCGTTTTACTGAATCTTGAAACCTAATTTTTTCGGTAGATCAGCTTGCCTTCCTTGTCCCACTCCGCCCGGATGTAGGGTCGGAAGTTTTTGGTGTAGGGTTTTTCTTGGTACTGGATCTCCCGCTTTCGAATGGCCTGGGTATTGTTGGTGTTCCAATATTCTGTCCAGAGCCCCACTTTTTGCCCATAACGGTATTCACCTGTGACCGCCACTTGCTGGTTTTCGTAGAAATGGAAAAAGTTGCCTTCCTCTAGGCCATACTGCACGGGGATCAGTTTTTCGATCGCTTTGGTGCTCGTATTAAAGTAGGTAATCCGTGATTCCTTGGGCCAGCCTTCTTCGAAATGAGCTTTGTCTTGCAGGACATTGTTTGTATCGAAGGTCAACCAGGTTTGGTGTTTCGTACCGTAATAGAACATTCCTTGTTCGACTACTTCTTGGTTGACCAGGCGTTGGTAGGGGCCATGGAGAAGGTAGCCTTTTCCTTCGACAAATCCTTGAGATCGGATTATTCGCTCCTTTGAATCGTACCAATATCGGTCTCGGAGGTAGGGATTACTTTTCCAAGAGGCGTCTGTATAGTGAAAAAGTTCAATGTGCTCCTGTCCCTGAATACTTCTGCGCCTGCTTACTTTCCTCGTTTTTATCCCGAAATAGGTGCTTTTACGTGCTTTTTTTTTCTTTTTTTTCTTCTCTTCTTTTACTTTTTGATCGTCAAAAAGCAACAACGGGGCTACGGTTGGCAGAAGGGTGGAACTGACCAAGCCTGTAGAATCCTCCTTCGCTTTTCGGTCCACACCTAAGTCTTGGCCCTCTACCGATTGGGAGCCAAGTAAAAGGAGAAAGAGTAGGAATAGAAACTGCTTCATTGCTGAATACTAACGGCGAATGGGCTTGCCTAGTACCTCCAAAAGTAACATTTCGTGATCAAATCTTTTCGATTGTTTATTAATTATAATCTTCTGCCTACTTTTGAACTCTTGCTAACAAACCTTATCCCACATGAATTCTATTTTATCCGATCGCGTACTTCAAATGGAAGAGTCGGCCACCCTGGCCATGGCAAAAAAAGCCAGAGAACTTAAAGCTCAGGGAATTGACATCATAAGCCTAAGCTTGGGTGAACCGGACTTCAAAACTCCAAAACACATCCAGCAGGCTGCCAAAGACGCGATCGATGAAGGAAAATACTTTGCTTATCCTCCTGTTTCCGGTTACCAGGATTTGCGGGAAGCCATTGCCAAAAAACTTCGAGAGGAAAACAACATTCAAGAAGCGAAAGCAGAGCACATCGTCGTGTCTGTGGGAGCGAAACACTCCATCGCCAATACCTTCATGTGTTTGCTCAATGAAGGGGACGAGGTCATTATTTTTTCACCGTATTGGGTGAGCTATGCCGAGATCATCAAGTTGTGTGGAGGCGTACCGGTACTGATTGAAGGAACCCTTGAAAATAACTTTAAAGCATCTGCAGCACAGTTGGAAGCGGCCATGACTTCCAAGACCAAGGCAGTCATCTATTCTTCCCCATGCAACCCAACGGGCTCTGTATTCTCCCAACACGAACTGGAAGCCATCGCCAACGTGGTGAAAAAACACGAGGGAGTGGTGGTCATTGCAGATGAGATTTATGAGTTGATCAATTTTACGGGTAAAAATTTCAGCATTGCCTCCCTTCCAGGCATGTTTGAGCGAACCATCACGGTCAATGGATTTTCCAAAGGCTATGCCATGACAGGCTGGAGAGTGGGTTATATCTGTGCTCCTTTGGAAATTTCCAAGGCAGTAGAAAAAATGCAGGGCCAGTTTACCTCTGGCAATACCGGCATCGCCCAGCGTGCAGCTTTGGCTGGTATCGCAGGCGATCAAGGACCCTCTCAAGAAATGGCTGTTCAGTATTTGAAGCGTCGAGATTTGATGCTGGGTCTGCTTAGAGATATCCCGGGCATCAAAACTCATGTGCCTGAAGGGGCCTTCTATTTCTTCCCAGATGTCACTGCCTTCTTTGGCAAGTCAGCACATGGGCATCAGGTAAACAATGCGGACGAACTTTGCATGTATTTGCTCGCCATCGCCAATGTATCCCTCGTGACTGGATCTGCTTTTGGAGCGGACAACTGTGTGCGAATTTCCTATGCAGCTTCTGAAGCCGACTTGATCGAGGCGATGAAGCGAATGAAAAAAGCCTTGGGCGAGCTGGCTTAAGCTTCCTTATGCTACCTGCTCAGTAGTATTTGCTGCAGAGCAGGTATTTCTAATTTACCCCCATACCCTCTAGCCCATGGCTCAGGTACTTGTCATCACTCCCGTCAAAAATGCCATCGAGACCACCTTGGATACTGCACGAGCGATCGCCGCTTCCTCGGTAAAGGTGCAGCATGTCATTTTCAATGATTTCAGTACGGAGGAGACCAAGGCCAGCTTGGAAAAGCACCGGGAGGA
Organism: Cyclobacteriaceae bacterium; assembly: GCA_947458585.1. Classification (GTDB taxonomy): domain Bacteria; phylum Bacteroidota; class Bacteroidia; order Cytophagales; family Cyclobacteriaceae; genus Algoriphagus. The sequence goes on from CANGYY010000032.1 coordinate 12,131, forward strand.
GATCGGATATTCCCTAATCCATATCGAGGACTTGACGGATCATCCTTCGCCCAACTACAAGTTGGTCCTGCAGCTTGCCCAGCAGCAAGCCCTGGAGGCAGGAATTCCACTTTTGGTGGTGGAATCAGATGTGGTGGTGACCCCCACTACCATTGAAACCCTCTTGAAGCAAATGGATGCTGATTCAACCGCGGGCTTGATTGGATCGGTGACCGTGGACGAACAGGGGGTGGTTAATTTTCCTTACCTCAAATTCAAGGGCGTTAAAGAACCAGTCATCGCTACCCAACGCAGCTTGAGTTTCTGTTGCACCCTATTTTCACCTAGTTTTCTGAAGGGCTACGACTTCAAAGGCTTGGATGAAGCCAAAGATTGGTACGATACCTTTATTTCCAAGAAAGCAGTAGAACTGGGTTTCACAAATACCGTGCTGATGCATGCGCCAGTTTGGCATCGCCCCCATGCAAGTCGCCCTTGGAAGCAACTCAAGTACAGCAATCCGCTGAAATACTATTTTTTAAAGTTTTGGAAGGGGTTGGATAAAATTTAAATTATTCGCAATTACTCAAAAAAATGATTGAATTGTTTTAGATACTTTTTAACTGCTAAAGTATCCCTTCCAAATTCACGTAGTCGATACCCCTCTAATTCTAGTAACTGATACGATTCCTTCAAATCTTTAGCGTCTAGATTTTCGTTTTCAAAAATTATTGCTTCGGGTTTGGATTTAGAGATGTCAAAAATTCTTAGAATTTCTAAGTCAAACCCTTCTGCATCAATTTGCAAAAGATCAATTTTTGAAATCCCATAAGTTTTTAGCAAAGTTTCAGAACTGATCACATTTACTTCCTCAAATGTTATCTGCTTATCCAATTCAGCTGGAATTTCGATTCCTAATTTTTCACAGTTTTTCTGAATAATTCCTTCTTCAAACAGCTTTTCAATTTTTTCAAGTGAAAATGAAGCAAGCCCTGTTGCCCAACGCATATCACAAAAACCAATTTTGTAAAGTTTTTGAAATCCATCTTCATACCCAATTGCCGCACAAATAGGATTAAGTCCTCGATGATTTTTGTAAATTTTTCTGAGGTATTTTTCAAAAACTTCTGGTTGAGGTTCCAATAACACACCTTTCCATCGATCTCTTTTTATGAACTTGTGAATAGGATCATGAGTTATTCCATCATTGGCTCCAATTTGAATAACAAAAAAATCATTCCCTTTTTTTGATAAAGAATAAGTTGAAATAAAATCAGATAAACTGTTCTTTTTTGGAGAATAAAGATACTTATAATAGGATAAAAATAGAATATTATCGTTTGAACTAAGATAAAATCTAAAGTTTTTCCAAATTTTTTTTACTGAGGATTTAATTTGAACTAAGGCCATTGATTTTGATAACATGTTTTTTTCAAAGTTGTGAAAAAACTTTAGACCATTTTAAATTCTTTTTTTAAAAAATCAGAATTTTTACTTTAGATTCAATTGCATGAATAAAAAGCTTATTTATACTGTAATTACAAACTCCTATGACAAGATTCGGCCTGTTCGAATTTACCCAGGGTTTGATTACTGGCTATTTACCGATAACCCCAACATTGATCCAAAAGGATGGGAATTAAAACTCATTGAAAAGCATTCAAATCCATTAGTTCAACAAAGATTGATTAAGATCAATAGTCATGAGTTTACGAAAGGCTATGATTTAACCATCTATTTTGATGGAAATTTCGAAATAATTAAAGACCCAAATGAATTACTAACAAGTCATTTTTCCGGAGGATTTTTGACATCAAAACATCCAAAAAGAGGTGGTGTGGTGGAAGAAGGGAAAGAAATTTTAAGAAAAAGGAAGGATACAATTGAACGAGTACAAACAATATTCTCCTTTTCAGAAAAAGTTGGTTACAAAGATGATTTAGGTCTTTATGAGACTGGTTTTATCGCTCGTGATAAATCACAGGAAGTAATTAGGATCGAAAAAAAATGGTCGGAAATATTAAAATCTACTTCGCATAGAGATCAACTTTCTTTGCCACTTGCAAGTTTTGTTTCAGGGGTTCAGGTAAATACAATACCTAGGGAAGTCACTTTTCGCTATTTGAAATTCAATAGAGGACACAATTTTTCGCTAAAGTTTAACTCTTTCCCATTAAAAAAAGGATTTCTGAACAAAATGTATCTTTCAATAAAATCTAACTTTCAATTTCTTTTAATCACAATGAAAAAATTTAAATTCTCCTTCTTTCTTTTTTCAACACTGTTTTATTTTTCAAGTTGCTCCGAATTTCAAAATCCAAGTGAAAAAAAATTTAGAAAATTATATGAAAATACTGTTTGGTACAGAGTGGATGGGACTTTAGATGATTTAATTGCTTTTTCACCTGAAAAATTATTTTTCTTGCTAGATGGAGGTGAGGATTGTTTTTTTTGGGAGGAGGGAATTTATAAAAATACTCAATATGATAATTGTAAATATGAAAAAGTTACCTATTCGTTAATTGAAGAGACTAAAAACACTTTGGTTGTTCGAGAATTGACTTCTGGTGGAAATGCATCTTCACTTTACTGCGATTCAGAAGAAACTATACTTACATTTCAAATTTTGAATTCTGAAGAAATGGAACTTAAAGCCCAATTCATGGGAAGAACTTCGCCTCCACAAAAGTGGAAAATTAAAGCAAAAAAATTTGAAACTAGCAATTGCATTAATGGAATTCTTAATGAAAGAGGCTGGGGATGATTTTGAGTTTAGTGAAAATGTTTTCCTTTTATAGGATAATTAGATTGATAATTAGCAGAAAATCATCTAATTCATGTTTGAGGACTTTTATTACGAGACCTACTTTTTCTCTAAAATCACCTTTATATTAAAAATTTTTGCAATTAATCCAATAATAAAAAGATGATAAAAAATATTAAAGTTTCGATTGTTTTTTAAATTAAAAAAATCAATTTATTCAATTATTCCACGGATATAAAAGCCTGCTTTATTGTAGATGACTAATTGCAAAGAAGTTTCATCAAAAAACTTGAATTTTTCGTCTCTTGTAGAAGAAATACTAATTGTAATTGGGTTACCATTAGTCGATTGGCTGTTAGTCCAATAACTTACAGTTTCATTATTTATATCTACAAAAGTTCCTCCTGCCCAAATTTCACCACCTGGTCTAGCATCAAATCCACTTTTATTTGTGCCTGGTGTTCCTTGCCAAAATTGATTACTCATAATTTTCAGTGCACCTTGATTACCACCTCCATTGAATTCGATTAATTCAAAAAAGTCAGAGGATGTCGGAATTTTCCAATTTTTTGGGGTTATGCCCCTTGGATCAATTAGTGCGTAATAATTATAAATAAGCCCAAATTTTTGTTCATTATTTTTTTCCCACATCAATGAAGTCCATGCGGGTTTTTTTTCATTGTAAAACTTTACCCAATCGTCTACAGATTTTGATTCAGTTATTAAATCCCCATTTCTAAATGTTTTGACCCTTAGGTTTTCCCTCATCCAAATTTGTTGTCCAATTTTTATTCCATCATTTGGTATTTGTGAGCTTTGAGGTTCTTGTGATTCAGAGCATGCTAATGATAAAAATAATTAATAGATAATTTTGATGTTTTTCATGCCTAAATAGTTTTACATTAATAAATTTTCGATCTAGAATATTCAAATATAGAATTGATGTTGTTTTAAAGTGAACATTTTATCCAAGTGCTTATTGACTATTCTTCTTTGAAATTCTCTTTATTTAAAAAAAGGAGATTCAAATTTTGAACAAATTATACCTGGATTGAAAATTTACTCAAGACAATCAAAGAAATTCTTAGTGTGTTGAGTAAAAATTTATAATGACTGAATAAAAATAATACTATATTTTGACAGTTGATTTGTCATTCACTAAAGATGTTTTTAACCACCGTAAAATTCCCAGGCTTAGACTTGGAGTACTGACTCAAAAAGTCAGACAAACTTCCTTTTTTAGGATTGTAAAAATTCCTGTAGAAGCCAATGAACAAGGGATTGTTGGAGGCACTTAGGTTGAAACGAATCATTTTCCAGCGTTGCTGAAGGTTTCTTTTCAAGGACTGGAGTGGGGAGGAGTTCGTAGCCATAATGCGATTGGGTGGAGGTACAAAAACCTCGGTTCAAAATTACCATTTTTTATGAAACTTGAGAGTCATCCACGCTCACGCATTTTGGTTACCTTTATGACTACTAATCCAATGCCTAGCATGTCTAGAAGCCTGGTCTTCTTTTTTCTTTTCTTTTTCCTGACAGGAATGCTAGCTGCCCAAAGGCATTGGGACAGCAGTTATGTCGCAGCCGATGCCGATGTGCTCGTGCTGCGCAGTTACTTATCTAGAAAATACACCTCGCTTTCCTTTCCTAGTGAAGACCTGCGCTATCAGCCCAATAGTGGATTGAATATGGGAATTGGATTTACCTATCAAAATTTCACACTGAATCTGGCCTTTCCTCCGGGATTTTTGAATCGAAGCAGAGAACCCGATTTTCCTCGATTTTTTGATCTTCAGGGACATGTTTATCCGAGAAACTGGGTGATTGATTTTTTTGGACAGTTTTATAACGGGTACCGCATTCCCGGTGGAATCGGCAAGGCACAAGGTTACCTGCGTCCAGACTTGGATGTACTCAAAGTGGGGATTCATGCCAATTACATTTTTAAGGGGGATAAAATCTCCTTGCCTGCGGCGGTCCATCAGTCAGGGATTCAAAAAAAGTCTGCCCTTTCTCCACTGCTTGGTTTTGAGTTGTACCGAGTACAGGTGGCCGCGGATTCTTTGATTCTCCCGGTCCAACTTGTGCCCAAACAGAATTACCAACAAGCCGATTTTATACACCTAGGCCCCAATGCAGGCCTGATTGGGACCTTAGTGCTTGGAAAGGGATTTTTTGCGACCGGGACTTTTACTGGAAATCTTGGGGTAGGATCTACCTGGAATTCGAATGCTGCCGGAGCAAATTGGAACCTGAACTGGGGAACACATGCCCGTGCCTACCTGGGCTACAATGGGCCTCGATTTGGGGTAAATGTAAATTACGTGTACAAGACCTTGGCGCTGCAGCCAGTAGAAAATTGGACCCAAGAAGTGGGAACGGGCAACTACCGCTTCATTCTGGTTTATAAAATCCGACCTTCTGAAAAGTTTGCCTCCTCTTTTTCAAAATACAATCCCGCTAGAATATTTTCAAAATAGGGCGGGAGAGTGGCGCGCAAAATTTTAACTTTGGGCTTTCACTAGACCCCACCCCCATGAACGATCTTTTTGGCATTCAGCAGTCTTTAAAAAATCTTGGCATTCAGGAATCCAATTTGGGTTCTTCTACTGGTACGACTTGGCTCGATTCAGGAGCCGCTACCTTGGCATCTTTTTCTCCTGCCGATGGCAAAAAAATAGCATCCGTGCAGTTGGCAACCGAAGAGACCTACGAGGCGGTGGTCGCACAGGCTTTGGTGGCCTTTGAAACCTGGAGGAATGTGCCTGCGCCCAAGCGTGGTGATATCGTCCGAGAGATTGGCAATGCCTTGCGCGAAGTAAAAGCCGACTTGGGCAAGCTGGTCTCCTACGAGATGGGCAAATCCTACCAAGAAGGTTTGGGTGAGGTACAGGAGATGATTGACATTTGTGATTTTGCGGTAGGACTATCGCGTCAATTGTATGGCTTGACCATGCATTCCGAGCGTCCCGGTCACCGCATGTACGAGCAGTGGCATGCGCTTGGGGTGGTGGGTATTATTTCGGCCTTCAACTTCCCGGTAGCCGTTTGGTCTTGGAATACCGCCTTGGCTTGGGTCTGTGGCGATGTGTGTTTGTGGAAGCCTTCGGAAAAGGCTCCGCTTTCGGCCATTGCCTGCCAGCACATTGTCGCAAAAATATTTGCTCAGCACGGCTTGCCGGAGGGGATTTCCAACTTGGTTGTTGGGGATGCCTCGATCGGTGCTTTGCTTTCTCATGATTCCCGAATTCCGCTGGTGTCCGCCACGGGTTCCACCCGAATGGGCAAGGCCGTAGGAAAGGCTGTGGGTGAGCGACTCGGCCGTTCCTTGCTGGAACTTGGGGGCAACAATGCCATCATCATCACGGAGCATGCCGATTTGGAAATCGCGATTCGCGGCGCCTTGTTTGGGGCGGTAGGTACCGCAGGACAGCGCTGCACGACTACCCGACGCTTGATCGTGCAGGAGAATGTATATGAACTTGTAAAAAATCGACTTGCCGCTGCTTTTGGCAAGTTGGTCATTGGCAATCCTTTGGATGAAAAAAACCACGTTGGCCCATTGATTGACCAACAGGCTGTAGAGCAATACCTAGCGGCTATTGCACAGGTAAAAGCTGCTGGAGGAAAGGCGGTAGTCGAAGGGGGAGTGCTTGTAGGAGCAGGTTATGAATCCGGATGCTACGTGAAGCCAGCCATCTATGAGGCAGAAAACCACTTCGACATCGTGCAGCACGAGACCTTTGCACCAATTCTGTACTTGATTAAGTACAGCACGCTTCCGGAAGCCATTGCCTTGCAGAACGGGGTGCCGCAAGGGCTTTCCTCGGCCATCATGACCACGAATATGCGAGAAGCGGAGGCCTTCCTTGCCGTTTCAGGATCCGATTGCGGCATTGCCAATGTGAATATCGGCACTTCGGGAGCAGAGATTGGCGGTGCTTTTGGAGGAGAAAAGGAAACCGGCGGAGGACGCGAGTCGGGCTCCGATTCCTGGAAGGCCTACATGAGACGCCAAACGAATACGATCAACTATTCCACCCAGTTGCCGCTGGCGCAGGGGATTAAGTTTGATATTTAATGCAGTCAACGGTTGACGGTCCACAGTCGACGGCCTACTAACTAAAACTTCAAATATTGTTTTAGTTTTTTATTATTTAAAGATTAGAAAATCAGACCAGAGTTAGAAAGCCCTCCGAGATTCACGGATGGCTTTCTTTTTCCTATCCAGCCCAGCCTTCTCGGTCGAGGCTGCGGTATTGGATGGCTTCGGCCAGGTGCTCTACGCGGATGTCTTCGCTCTCGGCGATGTCTGCAATGGTGCGGGCCACTTTTAGAATTCGGTCGTAGGCCCTAGCAGAGAGACCAAGGCGCTCCATGGCAGTTTTGAGTAGTGTTTTGCCGGCCTCAGAGATTTCACACACCTGCTTGACCTGGTGGGAAGGCATCATCGCATTGCAGAATACTTCTGGGTTGCTTTCAAATCGGATTTTTTGCCGTTCCCGCCCTTTGATTACCCGCTCTCGAATGTCTCTACTCGACTCACTTTTGCGCGTGGAGGTCATCTCCTCAAAGCGCACGGGGGTCACTTCCACATGCAAGTCGATGCGATCCAGCAGCGGTCCGCTCACCTTATTCAAGTAGCGCTGCACGATGCCCGGTCCACATACGCACTCCTTCTCGGGGTGGTTGTAGTAGCCACAGGGACAGGGATTCATGCTGGCGATCAACATAAAGTTGGCTGGAAAATCCACCGATACCTTGGCCCGGCTGATGGTTACCTTTCGTTCTTCCAGGGGCTGCCGCATCACCTCCAATACGGAGCGTTTGAATTCAGGGAGCTCGTCCAAAAACAAAACCCCATGGTGGGCCAGGGAGATTTCCCCGGGCTGCGGGTTGCCTCCTCCACCGACCAAAGCTACATCGGAGATGGTGTGATGGGGACTGCGAAAAGGGCGCTGTGCCAATAGGGAGGCATGCTTTCCTAGCCTTCCAGCCACGGAGTGGATCTTGGTGGCTTCCAAGGCTTCCTGCAAACTCAAGGGAGGGAGGATGGAGGGCAAGCGCTTGGCCAACATGGTTTTTCCTGCTCCGGGAGGGCCGATCATGATCACATTGTGGCCGCCTGCAGCGGCAATCTCCATGGCACGCTTGATGTTTTCCTGTCCTTGCACATCGGCAAAGTCAAATTCGGGGGTGTCAATGCCCTGGTAAAAAATCTCCCGTGTGTCGGTTACGAGCGGTTCGATCTGGAGGTGCCCCTGCAAAAAGTCCGAAGCTTGATCCAAGGTCTCCACGCCGATGATGTCTAGGCTATTGACAATGGAGGCCTCCTTCGCATTTTCGAGGGGGAGGATAAATCCCTTGAAGCCCCGCTTTCGGGCTTCGATGGCGATGGGGAGTACTCCTTTGATGGGTCTGAGTTTGCCGTCGAGGGAGAGTTCCCCCATCAGCACATACTGGTCTAGGGTGGGGAAACTGACTTGCTCGGAGGCTTGGAGAATGCCCATAGCAATCGGGAGGTCGTAGGCGGAGCCTTCCTTGCGCAGGTCTGCAGGAGCGAGATTGACTACAACCCGCTGCCGAGGCATGCGGTAACCGAAGTACTTGAGTGCCGATTCCACGCGCTGCTGGGATTCTTTGACCGCGGAGTCGGGCAGTCCTACCATAAAGAAGTTGGTGCCCTGGCCCACATTGACCTCGATGGTGATGAGGTTGGCGTCCACACCGGAGACGGCGCTTCCAAAAGTTTTTGCAACCATGATTGAGTTTAAAAAAAGTGTTCCTACGAATATAGCCTATTTTACAAGGGATTCGGTGGAGGGGTTAAAATTTTGAATGGCAATTTTGGAACCCTCCCAAGGAGTTGGCTCCACGGGAGCAGTTCCTAGTCTAAACCGACTGGATCGTGGAGAGTTTTTGGTAGAGTCCTCCTTGTGCGATCAACTCCGCATGGGTGCCTCGCTGCACAATTTTGGCTTTGTCGATCACCAAAATCTCATCTGCATGCTGGATGGTGCTGAGGCGGTGTGCGATGACTAAGGTAGTGCGGCTGCTCATCAACTTGGTAATGGCTTCCTGTACGAGCAGTTCAGATTCCGAATCCAGAGCCGAGGTGGCCTCATCCAAGATCAGCACGGGAGGATTCTTGAGTACTGCGCGCGCGATGCTCAGACGCTGCCGTTGTCCACCGGAGAGTTTGGAACCCCGGTCGCCAATGTTGGTTTGGTATCCCTGTTCCAGTTTGCTGATAAACTCATGAGCATTCGCAATTTTTGCCGCTTCCATGACCTGTGCCTCCGTGACTCCAGCTATGCCAAAGGCAATGTTGTTGAAGACCGTATCGTTGAACAGGATGGATTCTTGGGTGACAATTCCCAGTTGGCTTCGCCAGGTAGCGGTAGCAATGTCCTTGAGGTCGATGCCATCCACCAAGATCTGTCCGGAGCTCGGGTCGTAAAATCGGGGCACCAAATCGGCTAAGGTAGATTTTCCTCCGCCGGAAGGGCCCACCAGTGCGATCGTTTTTCCTTTTTCTAGAGTAAAGTTGATTTGGTCCAGCACCTTATTTTCCCCGTAAGCAAAGCTCACATTCTTGTATTCGATTTGCTTGCTAAAGCCAGGGAATGGTTTTGGATTTGCTGGTGAAGGGAGTTGGTTGGTCGTATCTACCACTTCAAAAATCCGGTCAGCGGAGGCGATGCCCCGCTGGATGGTGGATACGGCACGGGAGATCTCCTTGGCAGGATTGAGTACCTGGGTAAAGATGATGATGTAGGTAATGAAGTTGGAGGCGGAGAGTTCGGAATCCCCACTCAACACCAGATTACCCCCGTAGAGGAGGATACCGGCCACTACACTTACCCCAAGAAATTGGGAGATGGGTCCTGCCAATTCATTTTTCCGAGCCATGCTCACGTTCACATCGGAGTAGTAGTCGGTCTCGGAATCAAATTTTCCTTGTACAAATTTTTCCCCATTGAAGGCTTTCACTACGCGCATGCCCCCCAGCGTCTCGTCCAAAATGCTCACGATACGTCCCAGGGATTGCTGGCTTTGGATGGCGGTTTTTCGCAATCGACGCGTAATGCCTCCGATGATTGCTCCCGAGATGGGAATGATCAAGATGGTAAAGAGGGTGAGGGGTACTGACATGAAAAAGAGCACTCCAAAATAGAGGACGATGGTGGCGGGCTCCCGAAATAGGATTCGCAGGGATTGCACAATGGTGTTTTCCACCTCCTGAATGTCATTAGTCATTTTGGAAAGGAGGTCCCCCTTTCGTTCGTTGGAAAAGTAGCCCAGGTGAAGTGCACTTACTTTTTCAAAAATATCCATGCGCATCCCTTTGATGACCTGAGCACGCACTTGGGCCAAGACTACGCCGGAGAGGTAGGTAAATAGGTTGGAAAGGAACACCGACCCCACGATGATGGAGCAGACAAAGAGCAAGGTGCCAAACTTCCCGTAGGATTCACTTACCTCTAAAAAGAAGTGGTTGAACAGGGAAATGAAATAGTCTAAGGAAAGGGTAAAGGCGGGTTGATTCCGAAATTGTTCCAAGGTATCTGGAGCGACCTGCTCAAAAATCACATCAAAAAGTGGCTTGAGAAGGGTGAAGTTCATCAATCCAAAAATAATCGCCAATAGGGTGTATCCGATGTAAACCGGAATAAATCTCCCATAAGGTCGGGCATAGGAAAGAATCCGAAAATAAGTTTGCATGGGGTGTACACGGATAAATCCGCCTGCAAGTTAGGGAAAATTTCAAGTCTCGAAGCTTCCATCTGCACAGGATCCAAAAGGGGGCATTATTTTGCTTTTCTCTGTATCCGTTTGGTCAGTAGACCCGAATTAAAATACGAGGTGGATGTTTAACGGGAATAGTCAACTGCTAACTGACGACGGGCAGTGGACTGCTACTAATATTTTTAATGTCGAATGCCGGACGCTGAATTCCGAATGTCGAAGTACGGAATCGCAATAGGAGCAGAATTCTAGTCTTGATACTTGATACTTGCTACTAAATACTCCCCCATCCAAAAGCGAAGCCACTCGAAAGATTGCGGATAATCCCATTGCCATTTAACATAAGTTTAACCAAGGAAACTTTTCGAATCCCTATCTTTGAGAAAATTCTCCAATTCCTATGAAACGATTCTTTTTTGGCATTCTTCTGGCAATTTCTCTGGGTACTGCTGCGGTGGCGCAACAAGTTTCAAAAAAGCCGAAGCTGGTAGTGGGCATCATTGTTGACCAAATGCGTCAGGAATATTTTTACCGCTTTGCCGAGCGCTTTGGAGAAGGCGGATTCAAGCGGTTTACGCAACAGGGATTTATGATGACTAATGGGCATTACAACTACATTCCTACCTACACAGGACCTGGTCATGCTTCTGTTTACACCGGGGCGACACCGGCTACGCATGGGGTGATTGGCAACAATTGGTACGTGCCTTCTTTGAAAAAAATGATTTACTGCGCGGAGGATTCCCTGGTGAGCAATGTGGGAGGAACTCCTGAAAATGGAAAAATTAGCCCTCGCAATTTGTTGACGACCACCATCACGGATGAGTTGCGACTGTCTACTGGAAAGCGCTCCAAGGTTGTGGGCATTGCCATCAAGGACCGAGGAGCAAGTTTCCCTGCGGGCCATACCGGAGATGCCTACTGGTATGACGATGTGAATGGGGACTGGATGACTTCCACCTATTACCGACAGACCCTACCTACTTGGGTGACGAATTTTAATGCGAAAAAGCGTCCGGACCATTACTTAAGTCAAACTTGGAAAACCCTATTTCCGGTAGAGTCTTATGTGAATAGTCTTCCGGACCACAACGACTTTGAGTCTCCCTTTATTGGCAAGGACAGTCCTAGTTTTCCTTACGATTTAGCGGCCTTGAAAGAAGCCAACGGAGGTTATGGCTTGGTTCCATCCACTCCTTTTGGCAATAGCCTCACCTTGGATTTTGCCTATGCGGCCTTGGAAGGGGAAAAATTAGGTCAAGGGCAGGTTACCGATTTCCTCGCGATTAGTTTCTCTAGCCCAGATTACATTGGCCACCGATTTGGGCCTTCTTCCATCGAAGTAGAGGACAATTACTTGCGATTGGATCGGGATTTGGCTCAGTTCTTTACCTACCTCGATCAAAAGTTGGGTAAGGGCGAATACCTTGTATTTATCTCAGCAGATCATGCTGTAGCGGATGTGCCACAATACATGTTGAGTGAGCGTATTCCTGCTGGAAATTTCAATTCCGGGATGGTTCAAGGTCAGTTGAAAGGTTTTGCGCTGGCCAATTATGGGGAGGGAGATTGGATTCTTAATTTTTCCAACGAGCAAGTGTTTTTGAATCATGCCTTGATCCAAGAGAAAAAAATGGATTTAGAGAAGATGCAGCGGGACATCGCACAGTTTGTCTTGGGATTTGCTGGAGTTAAGGAAGCCTACACGGCTGCAGACCTTCGTCGCCAGGAATTTACCCAGGCACCGGCGCATCTCTTGCAGATGGGCTACAACCACAAGGCTTCTGGGGATGTATTGCTTGTTTTGGAACCGGCCTGGTTGGTGGGCGGCAAGCGAGGCACCACCCATGGCTCTGGCTATTCTTACGACACCCATGTACCCATTGCTTTTTATGGTTGGGGCATCAAGCCAGGAAAAAGTTCAGCCTACACCACCGTAACAGACATCGTTCCTACCCTTGCCAATTTGCTTCAAATCCGAATGCCGAATGGTACCACTGGCCAGCCGATTCAAGCAGTAATTGGAAATTAATTTTCAGTCAAATTCCCGTTCCAATTTTTTTAGAAAGGGCTTCCTCACCTGGAGGGAGCCCTTTTTCGTTTCTATTTTTTGAATAAACTCAATTTATTACTTACTGAAAATCAAGGATTTACTTGGAGGATAAATTTTTTGTTTCTATTTTTAGTTAATACGTTTCTCAAAATGCCCCATTCACACTCAAATATCTGGACGCACCTCGTTCTTTGGACCAAAGGACATGCTCCATTGATTACCTCTGAAATGGCGGGGTCTATCAAAAAAGTACTCGAAGAATTGCCTTTGGATTTTTACGAGAAACAAACCCATCTCAGCGTACTGCCTAACCACATTCACTTGTTGATCAAGTTGCCTGGCAACCATTCCGTGGACGAGTTGGCCCGCTTTGTACAGCAGTTGATTTGTAAGAAGTTGCTGCAAGAGGGATTTGCGAACTGTCCTGAATGGGATGAGGACTATTACGCGCACTCGGTTAGCCTCAACCGACTATCTACGGAGAAGAGTTTACTGGACCGACAAGAATACAAGCACAAGGAAATCTCCTTGGAAGAGGAATTGAAATTTTTGGGCCTTTAAGTTTGGCCTCACCCTCACCCTCACCCCATAAAAAAACCGGAGTAAAATCCGGTTTTTGTTTTTTATGTAGTCCAACTCATGGGGTAATTTTTGTCTACATACTCCAAGGCGTCGGTGGTGATTTGAAGCGACCGGAAGGTGTCTAGCATGACCGCATATTCATGGGTTTCCTTGGCACCGATGGATTTTTCTACCGTTCCTGGATGTGGACCATGGGGTAGGCCACCCATGTGCAAGGTAAAGGAGCCTCGATCGATTCCCTTTCTACTCATAAACTCCCCTTCGGCATAGTACAATACCTCGTCAGAGTCAATGTTGCTATGGTTGTAGGGTGCTGGAATGGACAAAGGGTGGTAGTCAAACAAACGTGGAACAAAGGAGCAGACCACAAATCCTGCAGCCTGGAAGGTCTGGTGCACGGGAGGTGGCTGGTGGATTCTGCCTGTGATCGGTTCAAAGTCGTGAATGGACAAGGCATAGGGGTAGAGGTAGCCATCCCAACCCACGATGTCCAAGGGACTGTGGGCATAATGGTAGGGGTGAAGCATGCCTTGCTTTTTGATTTGGATCAGGTAATCTCCCTTTTGCTCTTCCAGGTGAATTTCGTGCGGGGGACGAATGTCGCGCTCGCAGTAGGGCGAATGCTCGAGCAGTTGCCCTACTTCATTTCGGTAGCGCTTGACCGTTTCAATAGGTCCCTGAGATTCCATCACCAACAAGCGCAAAGGTCCTTCTTCATTGAATTCAAATCGGTAAATGGTCGTTCTCGGAATGACGATGTAGTCGCCTTTTTTGACCACCAACTTTCCAAATTGAGAGTACATGACCCCTTCTCCGTCGTGGATGTAAATCAACTCGTCGCCATCGGCATTTTTGAAAAAATAATCCATCTTCCGTTGCTTCGGCGTGCAGATCCCCATCATCACGTCATTGTTGATCAGGAGCATCCGCCGCGCGCTGAGGTAATCCTCTCCGGTGATGCCTACACCTGAAGTTTTGAGGTGCGTTTGATTGAGTCCATGCGCATCCGCTGCTGTCCAACTGTAGGGGGTGGGCTTCCCGATGGATTTTACTTCATTGGGATTGTAGATGTGGTAGAGGTTGGAGTAGATTCCTGAGAATCCTTTGGAACTCACCAACTCTTCTTTGTATAGGCTGCCATCCGGTTGACGAAACTGGGTGTGTCTTTTTGGAGGAATTTGTCCGAGTCGAACGTAGTATGCCATAATTTTGGAAGTATATTCGTTGCTAAAATAGGAGTTATCCTCGATTCTTAAGAGGTAATTGCTCGTTTTTGTCAACCTAATCCCAGTTCAAAAAGTTTTTCTCCTGCTATGAAAGTTGTTTGCCTCTTTTCCATCTGTCTTCTTTTCTCTTTTTCTACTTTTTCCCAAGTATCAAAAACGGAGGCCAAACTCCTTTGGTCTGATGAGTTTGAGCAAGATGGGTTTCCTAATTCGAGCAAATGGAGCCTTGAGGTGGGAGATCATGGATGGGGTAACAATGAACTTCAACTCTACACTTCTAGACAACCGAAGAATGCACGCGTGCAAGGAGGGGTGTTACTCGTAGAGGCCCATGCGGATGCGAGTGTACCCAAGGGCTATACCTCCGCCAAACTGGTATCCAAAGGAAAGGGATCCTGGCAATACGGCTATGTGGAAGTTCGGGCCAAATTGCCTCAAGGACGCGGCACCTGGCCAGCGATCTGGATGCTTCCTGAGGTGAACAATTTTGGTACCTGGCCTAAAAGCGGAGAAATTGACATCATGGAGCATGTGGGCTATGATCCGGGAACTGTGCATGGCACAGTCCATACCGAAGCCTTCAATCACCTACTTGGAACCCAAAAGGGGGGAAAGTTGCTTGTTCCTGATTTTGCTACAGCCTTTCATACTTATGCTGCGGATTGGAAGAAGGATCAAATTGATTTTTACATTGATGGGAAGCACTATTTTACCTTCAAGAATACAGGCAATGATTACAAGGAGTGGCCATTTGATCAGCCCTTTTACCTTATATTGAACCTTGCCGTGGGAGGCAACTGGGGTGGGAAAGAGGGAGTTGATTCCGCTATTTGGCCGCAACGTATGGAAGTGGATTACGTGCGGGTGTACGATCAAAACCCGAATCAAAACCCCTGAAATTTGCCTCAAATCCCTTGGGAATGAGGTGGAATCTGGTTTACTTATCTCTTACAAATAGTTAGAACTACTTACTGCTATGGCAACTTCTTATAAAAAACGAAAAATAAGTGGCTTCCTGATTATCGGGGTGCTCGTGGTGCTGCTGTATGGGAAAAACCTATTGGAACGCCAATCCTTTCGCACGGTGAGCAGTACGCTTTCTGATGTGTACGAGGATCGCTTGCTGGTGGAAAGTTATATTTTTCAGATTTCCGAAAAGTTATTTACCATTCAAAAGTTGGTGGACCACTGTACTATCAATTTCGATTATTCCAAAGCGGTACTAGAGATATCCAAGGAGGAGCAAGAGATTTTGAAACTCGTGTCGGCCTTTGAGGCAACGCAGTTGACCGAGCAGGAGGCTACCTTGTTGACTGATTTCAAACGGATCATTGAGAAAGACCTGAGCATCAAAAGTTACCAACTTCTCTACAATGATTCTTCAGGGGTGAATGAGGCCCAAGTCAAGGTCTACGATCAAAAGATCGCCCGTGCGCAGCAAGACTTGGAGAAATTGAGCGCGATTCAGTTGGAAGAAGGGGGCAAACTCGTTTCCAAGGCAAAAACCTTGATCAACCGATCTCAAATCTGGGCACAGTTTGAACTGGCACTACTCCTAATTTTTATTTTGGTGATTTACATCTACATCTTCAAAAAGCCTGTTCAAGAGGAATTTGCGGAATAAACACCTTAAAAAAAACTGCCTACCCTTTTGAAAGGCAGGCAGCAAATTGAATTCTAAATTAAGCCCAGGCTCGATCTCCTTTTTTGTGATCCACGCAGGGATCAAATCGTCCTGGTGTTTCTTGGTATCGAAGTGCTTGGGTAGCACCAATCTCTGAACTGAAGTAGCCCAGTACGGTCAAATCGCGAAGCATGTGGATGATCTCAGGTTGCTTTTCCTCTCCGCTAGCCACATACTTTTGGTGCATTGCATTGAGGAAGGCCAAGCGATCGGCTGGAGTTCCTTCCATGAAGTCTACTCCTTTTTCCGCTTTGAAATCGGTGCGAATGGTATTCAATCCGGTGATGAAGGTGGTCTGCTGGTCTGCATCGTAGCATTCCTTCACCATCATCTGGATAAACTCCCCGATTTTGGTGGCCTTCGCTCCAGGGGTGTCGGTAGTCGGGATGATGGTTTCGCCAATCTCATCCAAAAAGGACAAATCCTCGGCGCTAAAGTTCAAATCCTTCAACTGTGAATCGGGTGCACATCCGGTTAGAATTGCGGTTGAACCGATTACCGTTCCTCCCATCAGGAGTACCACAGATTTTAGCGCGTCTCTTCTATTCATTAAGGTCATGTTCTTGTCGGATTAGAGGTTTTGCTTTTTCAATTCTTCAACGGCAAAAGCCGCTGCTCTCGCGGTCAAGGCCATGTAGGTCAAGGAAGGATTTTGTGCTGCTGCAGAAGTCATGCAGGCTCCATCCGTCACAAACACGTTTTTGGCATCCCATACTTGGTTGTTGCCATTCAAGACGGAGGTTTTTGGATCTCTACCCATACGCGCTGTACCCATTTCGTGAATACCTTGTCCAAAGGTATAGCCATTGTCATAGGTCTTCACATTTTTGAATCCTGCTACTTCGAGCATTTCTGCTGCGTCGCTCATCATGTCTACGCGCATTTTTTTCTCGTTTTCTTTGATTTCCGCATTCATCACCAAGGCTTCCATGCCCCACTTGTCTTTCACCGTATCGCTGAGTTTGATCAAGTTGTCGTGGTAAGGAAGAATCTCCCCAAAGGCAGTGATGCCCATGGACCAGGGTCCTGGCTCGGTAAGGGCTTCTTTCATCGGGCCGCCTAGACCTAGTTCGGCCACGTCACGGCTCCAGCCACTACGGCTGGCACCCCCTTGGTAGCCAAAGCCTCGGATGTAATCCCGCTTGTCTCCATTCACATTTCGGAATCGTGGGATGTACAAGCCAGTAGGACGCTTGCCAAAATAGTACTTGTCTTCAAATCCTTCGTAGGTACCGCTGGCGCCTAGTCGGAAGTGGTGGTCCATCACGTTGTGACCCAACTCTTCAGAACTGGAACCCAGTCCACCTGGCCAAATGTCCGTGGCACTGCGCATCAAGATGGCAGAAGAGTTGAATGCAGAGGCGCATAGGAAGATGATTTTGGCGGAAAACTCCATGGTCTGGTTTGTTTCTCCGTCGATGATCTCCACGCCAGTAGCCTTTTGGCTGTTTTTGTCGTAAATCAAGCGGCGAACAATCGACCAAGGACGTAGGGTAAGTTTTCCTGTTGCCATGGCGGCAGGCAGGGTAGAAGCCTGGGTGGAGAAATAGCCTCCAAACGGACAGCCTAGGGAACACTTGTTGCGGTACTGACATCCCGGACGACCAGGAAGGGGCTGCGTAATGTTGGCTGGTCTACCAATGGTCCAAGTTCGTGCTCCTTTGTAATGTGCTTTGATTTTGGCCGCGCCTGCTTCTTCCACACAGTTCATTGGCATAGGTGGCTGAAATTCTCCATCAGGCAATACATCCAAGCCATCCTTGGATCCGGACACGCCGATAAATTTCTCTACATAACTGTACCAAGGTGCGATGTCCTTGTAGCGAATCGGCCAATCTACGGCGATGCCGTCCTTTGCATTGGCTTCAAAATCCATTTCAGACCAGCGGTAGGATTGTCTTCCCCACAGTAGGGAACGGCCTCCAACTTGGTAACCTCTAAACCAGGTGAATGGTTTTTCTTCGATGTAGGGAGAATCACTTTCGTGTGCCCACCAGTCCAAGTTGAGTTCATTGAGCACATAATCGCGCTTCAAGTTGGGGTGGTTGTTGAGTTGCTCTTGGGTTCTACGACCTCTGTGAGG
>CANGYY010000033.1 GCA_947458585.1 Cyclobacteriaceae bacterium
CCGCGACGACGATTGCTTCCAGCCGCTGGATTGCGGAGGCAGCCAAAAAAGTAGACCAGTGGCATTCCCCAACGCTGAACTTAATTTACCTCCCTCACCTGGATTATGCCTTGCAGAAGTATGGGATTGACTTTGCGAAAATTGGGAAAGACCTACGGGAAATTGATGACCTGGCCAAGGACCTGATCACTTACTTTGAAAGTCAAGGAACGCAGGTGCTGCTGCTTTCCGAATACGGCATTATGACTGTGTCTCAGCCGATCCACCTCAACCGAATTTTTAGAGAGAAGGGATGGATTCAAGTGAAAAATGAATTGGGTCTAGAAACCCTCGATGCAGGCACCTCGAAAGTCTTTGCAGTAGCAGATCATCAGGTGGCTCATGTGCACGTGCAAGATCCAACCCTCCTTGCCGAGGTGAAAGCCCTCCTTGAAGCAATTCCAGGAGTGGAAAAGGTGCTGGATGCCCAAGGGAAAAAAGGCGCACATTTGGATCATGCCCGTTCAGGGGATTTGGTGGTCGTGGCGAATGCCGATTCTTGGTTTACCTACTACTTCTGGCTGGACGATGCCAAAGCCCCCGATTATGCCCGCTGTGTGGACATCCACCGCAAGCCAGGCTATGATCCTGTGGAACTGATCATGGATCCCGCGATTCCCATACCTATGCTCAAAGTGGGCAGCAAGCTCATCAAGAAAAAGCTCGGGTTTCGCTACTTGATGGATGTGATTCCTTTGGATGCCAGCTTGGTCAAGGGGGCCCATGGGCGTATTCCGGAATCGGATTTGGACAAGCCCCTGTTGGTGTGTGAGGGCACACTAACTAATGCCGATCGCATCGCTCCCACTTCCGTATTTGACTTGATTTTGAAGGCAGTACAGGGGAAGTAGGCGAAAGCGATTTAGCCAATTTTTTCCATCAGCAATACCCCCATTTCCCGTTGCCCGTATACCAGGACTGTTTTGGGGGCTTCAAGAAATCGGAATCCCAAGTGTTCCAGTTCCTGCAGCCCATCTGGCAGCAATACATAGCGCTCGGATCCGTCTGGTAAGGCGTATCTGCCCTCCCCTAGGTCCTGACTTTCTTCCAGGATGTTGCCAAAACCGGTGCACATGCGCATCCAGAAAATTCCCCCTGGCTGGAGTACCCGATGGATTTCAGTGATCATCTTCCAAAAATGTGCGTGCCCCTCCGCAAAGTGGAGGACGGCCGAACTGATCACTGCATCAAATGCGGCGGCATGGAAAGGAATCGCCGCACCATCGCCGATTTGAAAGCGGT
The DNA here is from genome assembly GCA_947458585.1 of Cyclobacteriaceae bacterium. Taxonomy (GTDB): domain Bacteria; phylum Bacteroidota; class Bacteroidia; order Cytophagales; family Cyclobacteriaceae; genus Algoriphagus. The sequence continues at coordinate 1,282 of CANGYY010000033.1, forward strand.
GGATGTCTGTTTGGGGCTGAATACTTTTAGCCAGGTAGCGGCAATATTGGATGGCGACCTCATTTGGGTCTATGCCAAAAATGGAATAGTTTTTTTGAAGGAAGTATACGGCATTTCGACCCTCTCCGCAGCCCACATCCAAGATTTTCATGTCTTTGGTAAATCGACCCTTGAGCAATTGGTCGAGCAGGTAGTTATCCACATTGCCTAGGAGGCGGTTGAGTTCCTCAATTTCCATGTTCCATGCGGTCTAGGGCTGCTGCAGTTTTGATTCGGCCGACTTCAATCAATTCCGCTGCACGGTGGAACTCCAGTGTTCCGCACTGCTTTCTCGCAATTTTGATTTGGGCATCCACTGGATAGTTTTCCAAAAGCAACTGGCAGTAGCGGTCTTGCAGCAGGTCAAAAGAACGGTTGACCAGTTCCAAAGCAGAGTAAGTTCGTGGGGTGTCTTTTTTCTTGCCTTCTGGAAAATAGGTTTTCATTTTGCCTTGGTAGTCCTTCACCCAACTGGCCAGGGCAAGTCCTTGGGGCTTTTTGGAGGCCTTGCTGGGTGGGTCTAGGTAATGTTCTTCCAATGCATTTGTATCTACCACGACTATGGTATGTGCATGTGGATCTGAAATCAGGGAGATGGGTACCGGATTCAATACGCCTCCATCAATAAAGTGCTGCTTTTCAGATTTGGCAGGGATGAAAACGGAGGGGATACTTCCTGAGGCACGGATGGCTTTGTACAGACTACCTTGGGTAAATACATGCTCCTTTCCGGAGTTGACATCTACTGCATTGCAGGTAAATCGGATGGACAATTCTTCAATGTTCTGGTCTGGAACGACTCGTTTTAGGGCTTGGTATACCTTTTCTCCCTTGATAAATCCACGGCTTGAAAGGGTAAAATCCATCAAGGAAAATACATCCACGCGGTCCAAATTGCAGATCCAATCCTTGAATTCGGGGAGCTTTCCTGCGGCATACATGCCTCCAACTAGGGCTCCAGCGGAGCAACCCGCAATCTCAGCAATGGCATAGCCTCTGCGTTCCAATTCTTCGATTACACCAATATGCGCCAGTCCTCTTGCGCCTCCGCTGCTCAAAACCAATGAAACTGTTTTCTTTTTTGCCATATATTAGGGGAGAAAAATTAACATGCCCTGAACACATCACCCAACGAAACTAAGCATTATGTCTGACTTTAAACCTTTTCACCTCGCTTTTCCTATTCGTGATATCGAAGAAACCCGCCAATTTTATGGAGATCTCCTAGGCTGTGACATTGGTCGTAGCACTGACAAGTGGATTGATTTCAACTTCTTTGGTCACCAGCTATCTGCACACATCAAGCCGGATGAACTCGCCAACGCCAAAACCAACGAGGTGGATGGAAAAAATGTCCCTGTTCGTCATTTTGGAGCAATTCTCGACTGGGAGGAATGGCACGACCTCGCAGACAAGCTCAAAGCCCACGGCATTGAATTTGTGATTGAACCCTACATTCGATTCAAGGGAGAAGTGGGCGAGCAGGCCACCATGTTTTTCTTAGACCCTTGTGGCAATGCCTTGGAGTTTAAGTCTTTCCAAGATCCTACCCAGATTTTTGCCAAATAATCCCCTTGAACCCGCTAGCCCTATCTGCTCGCCTTGGAAAAAAACTCCTGCTGGAAGGGAAGGAATGCCTTTTCTTTAATGGAACTTCTTACCTGGGCTTGGACAGCTTGGAGGCTTATGGGCGGATTGTGGAAAGCAATGTACAAAAGTGGGGAACGCACCATGGACTCAGCCGAACCAACAATGTGCGCCTGGCGATCTACGATGCGTTTGAGGAGTTCTTTTCAAATCAGGCTGGGGCAGAAAGGGCAGCGCTTTTCAGTTCGGGTTACCTAGCGGGTATCGCTGCGAGTCACTACCTATTCCCAAAAATAGATCAATGTTGGGCAGCACCAGATACCCATCCTGCGATCTTGCCTTCAGGTGTTCAAGCAGAGCCCTTTGGGGGTTACTCCGAATGGATGCATGCCTGCATGGATCGAGCTTCGCGATTGCCTTCACAGAAGATTCTGATCCTTGGCAATGCAGTGGATCCGCTCAAAGCAGAAATTCATGCCTACGATTGGGTGCTCCCCATTGCTGAAAAGCACGAGGTAACACTTTTGATTGACGATAGCCATGCTTTTGGAGTTCTGGGAAATGGGCTTTTTGGAACTTATTCCCAATGGAAGCAGGAAGGCATTCAACTCCTGGTTTCTGGCTCCTTGGGTAAAGGCTTGGCCACGCCCGGAGGAATCGTATTGGGGGCAGAGGAGGTTATTCAAGGGATCAAATCCCAATCCATTTTTGCAGGGGCCTCTCCGCCATCTCCTGCCTTGCTTCAATGCTTTTTGGATGCACAGGAACTCCTACAGCAGCAACAACGAAAATTGAAGGAGCTTACTTCTTTTTTTTACCAACAAAGCAGGGAACTTCCCCAAATTAAAGGGAACCCAAACTTTCCAGTATTTGTGTACTCACCCGATCCTTGGGCAGAAAAACTGCAAGAGCAGGGGTACATTACCTCTTCTTTTGCTTACCCGACTGCAAGTGGACCCAAAGTCAATCGCCTGGTGCTTTCTGCCAGTCATACTCGAGAAGAGCTGAGTGCATTGTCCCAATTGCTAAGCCATCTCGCCAAATCACTATGAAAAATTACTTCTTTTCGCTGCTCATCGTTTCTTTTCTAGTTGCTTGCAATGCGAAGCCTCCGGTACCTTTTGTGGAGGGATTGGAAGATTACCCGACTTTGCAAAAGGTGCTTGCCGATACAGCCAAGTACCAAGTTCAAATACTGTATACCCAGATCGACCGCAACGAGCATGGCAACCCCCTGTTTACCACCTACCCCTTCAACGTGGATGATTCCCGCTACTTTTACCCAGCTTCCACGGTAAAATTGCCCATTGCACTCCTGGCTTTGGAATGGTTGGAGGAGCAGCAGGTGGAAGGCTTGACGTTGGAAACCACCATGCTGACCGACTCGGTTCGCCCATCCCAACTCCCTGCTTGGTCCGATTCAAGTGCTCAAAATGGTCTGCCGAGCATTGGGCACTACGTCAAAAAAATCCTTCTTGTCTCCGATAACGATGCCTCCAACCGGCTGTATGAGTTGCTGGGGATGGATTACATCAATCGGAAGTTGAGGGAAAAAGGGCTAGCGAATACCGTGATTACGCAGCGTTTGAGTTTCCCCATTTCTCCCGAAGAAAATCGTCAGTTTAACCCCATTCGATTTGTGGATAATTCAGGGAAGACGATTCTTGAAATTCCAGCTCGGCAGGCCGATAGTGCCTACGTGGTGCCCGGCTTTCCCAAGTTGGGCCAGGCCTACTACAAAAATGACACCTTGATTCAGGGGGGCATGGACTTCGCCTATAAGAACAAGTTTTCCCTTACAGACTTACATGGCGTGGTGCAGCGGACCATTTTTCCCGAGGCCTTTGTTGGGATCGAACGGTTTAACCTCAACGAGGAGCACCGAAATTTTGTACTCAAGTACATGAGTATGCTGCCTCGAGAAAGTAGGTTTCCTACCTACGATACCACTGAATTTTACGACAGCTACTCCAAGTTTTTCAAGTTTGGAACAGACAAGGCACCTATTCCAACCCGCTTCCGCGTGTTCAACAAGACTGGCTGGTCTTATGGGCATCTGATTGATGGAGGGTATTTTGTGGATTTTGAGACTGGGGTGGAGTTTTTTGTATCCGCCATTGTCTATGTCAATGAAGACCAGATTCTCAACGACGACCAATACGAGACAGATGAGGTGGGATTACCCTTCTTTGCAGAATTGGGAGAGTACTTGTATCAACTGGAATTGAAAAGAAAGAAACAGCTCCTACCGGATTTGAGTAGGTTTAAGTTGAGCTACTAAGAATGTCATCGTCTTCTCGACCTCAGGAAGATGATCAGAATGGGTCTAGGGGCAGAAAAAGAGATATGCCTAAATCCTATCAATAGCTTTGAAGGAGTTATCACTCTGTGGATTTTCGTTTAAATCACTAGCTCTAGGGCATAAATAAATCAAGCTAAGCATTTAATTCTTTGCGGCCTACCTACCGTAGGCAGGCTTCGCGTCTTTGCGAGGCTATTTTCACGCAAAGGAGGAAAGGTGCAAAGGGCATAAAAAAACCGATACGATTATCCGCAATCCTACCAGGAGCTCAATAGGTCTTTTCTAAGGCGGGAATTTTTCCCAATGCATGTGGATAACTATGCCCCAATTGAATGTTCAGATTGCGCAAGGTAGATGTGGATAACTCCCAAGGCTGATGGATGTCAAATCCCGATATCGCCTGAAGCTCAGGGATCCAGAGCCGTACAAAGTCTCCTTTTTTGTCATAGGTACTGGCTTGACGAAGGATGTTGAAGTAGCGGTTTTCGCGGGGATCGTTGCCTACTCCGCCCACATACATCCAATTGCCCCAGTTGGAACAAACATCGTAATCCACCAGCAGGCTTTCAAAGTAGCTTGCTCCCCAGGTCCAATCGATGCCGAGGTCATTCACTAGAAAGCTAGCGACCAGCTGTCGGCCCCGGTTGGACATAAATCCGGTGGCATTCAATTCCCGCATGTTGGCATCCACAAAAGGCACTCCTGTCTGTCCAGATTTCCAGGCTTCAAAGAGGTCTTTATCTCGCCTCCAAGCATCCACCTGGTTTCGTATTCCGCCTTGGCTAAAGATCTTGATGCCATGTTTTTTGGCTATAAATCGGAAGTAATCCCGCCAGATCAACTCAAAGACTAGCCAATAGGTGCTTTCATTTTTGACCCGCTCTTTTTCATAACGCTTCACCTCTTCGTAGATGGTCCGAGGGGAGATGCAGCCCAAAGCAAGCCAGGGAGACAGTTTGGAACTGTAGTCCATACCGATCAATCCATTTCGCGTTTGCTTGTAGCTTTTGAGGAGGTCTTTGGTCCAAAAATAGGACTGGAGCCGCTCTTGCGCTGCACGCTCTCCGCCACGTAGCTCCCAACCCGATTGCTGCGCTTGCTTGCGGTACTCCAGTCCGTATGTGGTTAAGGAAAGCAGCTCTCCCACATCAGGAATTACTGCTTGCCTAGGATAAGAAATGTGATTTGGTGCGGGAAAAGAAGGGCGAATCTTACATCCTTTTTCTACCTCTTTTCGGAATTGTGTAAAGACTTCGGGTGTTTGCCGAATCGGAAAAGGCAAATCATCCTTGTGGTAAAGGCTGCTCTGCCATATACTTTCGCAGGCAATTCCATGGGAAAAGGCAACTTCTTCCAAGGCCTTGTCTACTGCTCGCTCTTCTGCCGTTACCTCCTTCGAGAAATAGATGGCTTTGGCACCAAGTTGCTTGGCAAATTCTGGGACAAGCTGTTCTGGGGCACCATGTAAAATCACCAAGTCGCCCCCAATTTTTTGAAAGGATTGCCGGAGGTCAGCGACACTTTCCAGCAGAAATTTGGCTCGAAATGCCCCAGTTTTGGCGAATCCCAAGGAGGTGCTTTCAAAATGCCTGGAATCAAAGCAGTATATAGGGATGATTTCCTTTCCTCGCTGCATTGCACGGGTCAAGGTTTCGTTGTCCTCCAGCCTCAAGTCATTTCTAAACCAAACTACAATCCTGTCGTGCTTCATATGGGGCTAACTGACTGTTTAATTAAAGTGTTTTCATTGTGCTAAAAATTTAGTGGAATTTAAAGCAGCGGGGAAATTCACTGGAATTCGCGTAACTTTTGATTGAAATTTATTCCAGCCATGTCGAAACGATTTTTGATTCTCCTGTTTTTTGTCGCATTCGTTTCCTTTAAACCTGCACTTAGCCCTGAAGAAACACTTTTTGCAGACCTTGCCAATCTCGAAGCGCTGCAAGGGAAAAAGGAGTACCTCGCTTCGCCTTTTGTAGCCGCTGGGGATCGGGTGTACCTGATCGGCAATCAGAATGGGGCCTTTCAGGATATGGGCTGGCATGTAGAGGGGGAGATGGGGGGAATCTGGCTGCACCCCATCAAGCTCATGGATGGTTTTACGGCTTCGGTGAGCCTGGGTACCCAAACGTTCTGTCTCGACCAGGCGGAGACATTTACCAACTTTCCCTTTGCCAATCGGCATGAATTTTTGGTGAAAGATGCAGGACTGGAAGTGGACCGCCTCCAATTTGTCCCTGATGGTAAAGAAGGGATGACGATTCTATTTCGCATCAAAAATGTGGATAAGTCTGATAAAACCATTCAATTTCAGTTCAACGCCTTTGTGGACCTAATGCCGGTTTGGTTGGGAGAGCGAACGCAAATGATCGATCAGCCGGATGGGGTTTCTTTTAATCCCAAGACGGCTACTTTTTCTGCAAAGGATGAAGGCAACCCCTGGTTTACCGTTTGGGGAACGAAGGAAGGACTTGTACCGCAACCCGCACAAACCTTGAATTGCAACTATTCACCCAAAGGAAAGGGGACCTCTTCTGGGTTTACCCTCGAATTGAAACTACCTGGGGGATCCGAACAAGTGGTACCGGTGTTTATTGCAGGATCTACGGCAAGTGAATTGAAGGCCTTGGAGACGCTAGCAGACCTTGAAAAAAACCTAGAGTCCGATTGGTTTGCCAAAAAGAAGCGCTACGAACTCTTGGCCCAGCAGGCAGAAATTCAAGTTCCCGATCCGGAATTACAGCTGGCCTACCGCTGGATCAAGTACAATTCCGATTGGCTGGTACGGGAGGTGCCAGGCATTGGAAGAGGGTTTGGAGCAGGCCTCCAAGACTATCCCTGGTGGTTTGGTGTGGATAGTGAGTACAGCATCCAGGGCTTAATTGCCACAGGCAACAAGGACTTGGTGTATGCTACCCTGGAGTTGATCCACGGCCTCTCAGAAAAAATCAACGGAAATGGACGAATCATCCATGAAGTGAGTACCAATGGGGCGGTATACAATCCTGGAAACATCAACGAAACTGCACAATGGGCTTCTACAATTTGGGAAGTGTACCGCTGGACTGGAGATCGAGCACTGTTGGAAAAGTATTTTCCTTCCATTGAAAAAGGCTTGGGATGGTTGCTTCGAGAAAATGACAGGGATGGGAATCTTCTCCCCGATGGCTACGGCATGATGGAAATCCATGGGCTCAAGTCGGAGATGATTGATGTGGCCGCCTATTCCCAAAAGGCTTTTGCGGATGCGTCCAAAATGGCCGAAATCCTAGGCAAAACAGAACTTTCCAAAAGCTACCAGCAGACGGCAGCTGTCTTGGCTAAAAAGATCAATACCGATTTCTGGGTGGAAGAATTTGGCAGTTACGCGGACTTTATAGGAACAGTAGAAGAAGCCTTGCCGCTGCTTGATGCGGCGATCATCCGTGCCGACACCCTGAAAAAACCTTGGGCAGTAGCGGAACTGAAAGCGACCAAAGCCAAGTTAGCCACCCTGCCCAAGAACCAAAAACAGGGATTTGTGCTTTACCACAATTGGGTGGTCAATACGCCTATGGAAACGGGAATTGCGGACCGGGATAAGGCAAAGATTGCCTTGGCTACCGCCAAAAAGTACACCAACCCCTTTGGCACCTTTGTGACAGGCATTGATCGGGATGAACAAGCAGAGAACGAAGATGGCTCCTTTGCGGGAAGCAAGTCCTTCTCCTATACCGGTGCCGTGATGACACTTCCCACGGGAGTTTCAGCAATTGGGGAAAATAGGTACGGCAATCCAGATGGTGCCCTGGACTACTTGAAACGGATGACCCGTAGTTTTGGCTTTGCCCTGCCAGGATCCATGTACGAAGTGTCTCCGGATTATGGCATGTTTACGCAGGCTTGGAATATGTACAGTTTCGGCGTACCTATCGTGATGCAGTTTTTCGGCATTCAGCCGGATGCTGGCAATAAAGTGATTTACATCCGCCCCCAGATGCCTTCCGATTGGAAAGAAGCCTCCATTCAAAAAGTCCAAGTGGGAGACAATGAAATCAGCTTGAGTTATGTGGATAAGTCAGGGGTCCGGACGCTTGAAGTGGAACAAACGCAAGCCAATTGGACAATTTCATTGGAGTTTCCGGAGGAATTTTCAAAAGTCAAGGTGATTGGAAAGGACGTCAGTTCGGATACGAAAGAGGGGTATCGAAGGGTGTTGATGACAGGTAAAAAAGCACGTGTAGCCGCAAGCAGATGAAAACGGGTATCTTTCTTTTCTTCTTTTTCTTTTTGAACCCATTTTTTGGAAGGGCTTCGGAATGTGGTTGTTATCCAGGTGATGACTTAACCATTCGACATTTGATTGAAGCAGATCTGTTGTTTAAAGGGCATCTTATTACGAAGCGGACGGAGTTTTTTCCCAATTTGGGGTACCGCTATGTGGCCACTTTTTTCATTGATGAATTGATTAGTGGGACTCCCAAATCGGATACCGTGGATATTGAGTTTGGCTACGACTGGGGTTATTGTGCCCAACATTTTTATCCCGGGCCTTCTTATTTTGTTGTAGCCAATACGATGTTGAATTTCCCGTATTACCAAACCGACTATTGTTCTGGAAACAAAAAGTGGGAAAAACTGTCCAAGAGTGACCATCTATTGCTCTTTGATTTTCAAAGCGAAACCCCTGGATTAGCCTGGAAGGCCAAGTTTCATGAAGTCTTTGCGAAAGGCAAGTTGAGTGATAAAAAACCGGTAGGTCTTTGGGAATATTTTTACTCTGATGGAACGATCAAGGAATCGGGGCACTACCTAAATGGTAAAAAAGAAGGAGAGTGGCTCACATTTAACCATCCATTACAAACTTGCATTGGACTGCAAGTGCAATATACCGGGCGCTTATGCGACCTTTCTCAAATAAGCCCTCCAAATCCTGCCGGATGGGTTTCTTCGGTGACTCCCTACACCAATGGGATTATCAACGGCACAGTGCTTTCCTATGCCGAATCAGGGTGTATCTATAGCGAAGCAAACTATGTGAATGGAGTACGTGTTGGTCCAATTCAAAACTATTGAACCAAAGAACTAGTGGGCTTAGGAATCTGATTACAAATTCAACCAGTAGTTCAACTTAAACACCAGCGAGCGCTGCTTAGGCATAAAGTCGCCCGGGAAGTAGTTGTCCGTGTACACCAAGAAAAAGTCAGACACAGGAGCATAGCGCCATTGAATACGCGTGTTGATGTTCATGTTGTCGATCTGACTATTGTACTGCACGAAGGTGGTCCAGAACAAATCTTTCGTTAGGGTCAAATCAATTCTAGGTCCTACCAAGATCAAATCTGCATCCCGCTGGGGTTGTGGCAAGCGGATCCGTGCATAGTTAAAGTTCATGGAGATGTTGGCGAGGTATCCTAGGCGCAAACCTGTTTGGGTAGTGATGCGCTGTATATTGCCAGTAAAGTATTCCCCAAACTCCCCAATCAAGTTCAAATTCAGTTTTTTGCGTGGGTTGCTTTTGAATTCAACAAGATAATTGCGGAAAGTATAATCGGTTCCAGCTGCTAAAGGCTCGCCTCCAGATCGGGTAGGATCGAAATTATCGAACAAGTAAACATATCTATTTTTCTGGGTGATCTCTAACTCGGCAATGGAGTTGAACCTAAAAATATACCCTAGGTTAATGTCACGATCCGTAGTGCCTAAGGTTTCATTCCAGAAGCCTTCAAATTCCAATTTTGGACCGTGTCGGTTGATGAGTTTCGACTTGGGATAAAAAAGATAGGTAACGTCTGGGTTGATGCGTTTGAAATCAGCTCTTGGTAAAAAGCCCACTTCGGGGTTGAAAGACTTCCCTACATCTTGAACGCTAAAGGTCCAGCTCCAATGCAAATCTGTATACAATAGGTACGCATTGAAAGAGTAAGGTTTTTCTACTTCTACTGATTCAAAAGTGCGGTGGTAAAATACCTTACCTGTCCACTTACCATCAGCAGAGTTGAGGTTGTAATCTACCCCTAAAAGGCGATTGTAGGCGGTAGGATCAAATAGTTGCTGGTACTCATCCAGTGCCAAGGATTCTTTGTTGACATAGATTAGCCCGATGTTGGAACGCTCAAATACCCTTCGTTGAAGTGCAAATACGGTGAAATTTTTTCCCACGATGCCCGCATCTTCTTCAGTTGCCGTTTGCATATTCATGGCTCCGATTCTCCAGTTCTCGTTCAATTTTCCGCTCAAGCGGGCTCCATAGATGATTTTGCTTTGCACATTTTGACCTGTGGTGGAGTCGATATCTACCCCTATTCTGCGTGAGAAAAAGGGACGAGAGCGAGGCTGTCCAAAGCTGTCAAATAGGTCTCCATTTTCAAGGAAAAACTGTCTTCGCTCAGGGAAAAAGATTTCAAATCGATCCAGGTTGGTCACCTGTTGATCTACTTCCACCTGCGAAAAATCGGGGTTGAAGGTTAGATCCAAATTCATAGCAGACCCAATCCCTATTTTTGCATCTCCGCCGATGGCAGGCCTTAGCGACTCGCTGCTGTTTTCCAGGAAGTTTTTGGAGGTTCGTCCCGCTACATAAGGGATGAGGGAGACGTTGGCCCCTTTTTTCTGTAAAGGCTCCTCGAAAATCATTTTTCGAAGAAAAGCAGTGGAAAAGATTGGGAGAGTTCTGGGGATGGGGGCCCAAGTAGAGCGCTCACCGGCGTCGCTATCGACCCGAAAGAAATTGATGCTCCAATTTTCAGCTCCTTCTCTAAATCGTAAAGTAGAAAGTGGGATAATTACTTCAACCTGCCAGTGGTTGTCCATCATTTTTGCTTCGGAATACCACTTGTTGTCCCAAGCTAGGTTAAGGTCATCCGGTCGTGTGCCCCCATTGGAGACCAAAGCCTCGCGCTGTACACCATAGGGATTTACTCCAAACTGAAATGCATTGGTGCCATCGTTGAACGTGTCGAAAACGAAGCTAACTCCATCGTTTTGTTCGCCTCGATAATCTCTTCTAAGTGAAGTAGACACATATTTTCGCGGACCTCTATTTTCCATGATGGCCGCTAAGTAGATGTTGGTATCATCGTAGGCCACTTTTACTCGGGTAGGGACCACACTTAGTGAGGTGTCTGAGGGGAAAAACTGCATGAAGTCCCCGTTCCAGCCCTCGGTATCTTTCCAGATTTCTTCATCCAAAACACCATCTAACGTGATCGGCTGCTTCAGTTTAAAGGCAAAAGCGGTCGGCTTCTCTTGAGTTTGTGCTAGGGTAGAAAATGAAATTACTAGTAACACTAGTACAAAAAACAAATGGAGAGGCTTCATGGTGTAAATTCAGAATTTATAAATATAAGGCTTTTAAATGGATGAAACTCTTTGATTTATACAATTGGTCAAGTGGAAAACTTCAATTGGCGATTTAATTGCGAAAGAAGCGAGAAAGTTTTTGAGAGGTACCCTCCTCATTAGACCCTCCCTACCCCATTCTGAAGCCTACCGATGCCTTGAATGCTGATGGCGACAGCATCTCCTTTTGCCAAGGAAAAGTCATCGGGCGCAATGCTGGTTTCGGTCATCAAAAAGCAGCCAATGGGAAAGGAATTGGCACAATTCTTACCTACGATGAATCAAAATTTATTCGTAGTGAAACAAACGATGCGGATGGAGTACCTGTTGGTCCAATCCAAAACTAGTGAACCAAAGAACTAGTGAGCTTAAGAATCTGATTACAAATTCAACCAATAGTTCAACTTAAACACCAGAGACCGCTGCTTGGGCATAAAGTCACCGGGAAAGTAGTTGTCCGTGTACACCAAGAAAAAGTCAGATACAGGAGCGTAGCGCCATTGAATACGCGTGTTGATGTTCATGTTGTCGATCTGGCTGTTGTACTGCACAAAGGTAGTCCAGAACAATTCTTTCGTCAGCGTCAAATCAATTCGAGGACCTACTAGGATCAAATCTGCATCCCGTTGTGGCTGAGGTAAGCGGATACGCGCATAGTTGAAGTTCATGGAGATATTCGCCAAATACCCTAGTCGGAGACCTGTTTGTGAGGTGATTCGCTGAATGGAGCCTGTGAAATACTCCCCAAATTCCCCAATCATACCCACATTGAGTTTTTTTCGAGGATTGCTTCGGAATTCTACCAGGACATTTTGGTAGGAATAATCTGTGCCTGCCGCCAAGGGTGTTCCACCCGATCGGGTAGGATCAAAATTGCTGAATAAGTAGACGTATCGGTTTCGCTGGGTGACTTCCAATTCGGCCAAGGAGTTGAAGCGAACAATATAGCCTAGGTTGATGTCACGATCCGTAGTTCCTAAGGTTTCGTTCCAGAAACCTTCCAGCTCTATTTTAGGTCCATGCCGGTTAATGTATTTGGATTTTGGATAAAAAAAGTAGCTCAGGTCGGGATTGATGCGCTTGAAGTCCGATCGAGGGACAAAACCCACTTCTGGGTTGTAAGATTTACCCACATCTTGGAGGCTAAATGTCCAATTCCAGTGTAGGTCGTTATACAATAGGTACGCATTGAAAGAATAAGGCTTATCTACTTTAACCGATTCAAAGGTGCGGTGGTAAAATACCTTTCCCGTCCACTTTCCATTGGCTGAGTTGAGGTTGTAATCGACTCCCAACAAGCGATTGTATGCCGTAGGATCAAACAGTTGCTGGTACTCGTCTAGTGCCAAGGATTCTTTGTTGACATAGATCAATCCAATGTTGGATCTTTCAAACACCTTTCTTTGGAGGGCGAGTACAGTAAAATTTTTGCCCACAATGCCCGCCGCATCATCCGTGGCCGTCTGCATATTCATGGCTCCTACACGCCAGTTCTCGTTCAATTTTCCACTCAGGCGAGCGCCATAAATGATTTTGCTTTGCACGTTTTGTCCGGTAGCGGAGTCGATATCCACACCGATTCTTCTTGAGAAGAAGGGTCGAGATCGAGTTTGACCAAAACTGTCAAATAGATCTCCATTTTCAAGGAAAAACTGCCTACGCTCAGGGAAAAAGATTTCGAATCGGTCTAAATTCGTCACCTGCTGATCCACTTCTACCTGCGAAAAATCCGGGTTGAAGGTCAAGTCAAGGTTCATCGCTGGCCCGATGCCGATTTTAGCGTCTCCACCTATCGCAGGGGTAAGGGATTCGCTGCTGTTTTCAAGGAAATTTTTGGAGGTACGTCCAGCTACATAAGGGATTAGAGAAACATTTGCCCCTTTTTTCTGTAGGGGCTCCTCAAAGATCATTTTGCGTAGAAAAGCCGTCGTGATGATCGGTATATTTCGGGGGATAGGAGCCCAGGTGGATCGCTCACCCGTATGGCTATCGATTCGGTAGAAGTTGACGTTCCAGTTTTGTACGCCTTCATTAAAACGGATGGTCGATAAAGGGATGATCACCTCTACTTGCCAGTGGTTTTCCATCATTTTTGCCTCTGCATACCATTTGTTGTCCCATGCTAGGTTCAGATCTTCAGCGCGGGATCCACCGTTGGATAGCAAGGCTTCTCGCTGCACGCCGTATGGATTTACGCCAAACTGAAACGCATTGGTTCCGTCATTGAAGGTGTCAAAAACAAAGCTGATTCCATCGTTTTGTTCCCCTCGGTAGTCTCGCCGTAGTGAAGTAGACACGTATTTCCGTGGCCCGGTATTCTCCATGATGGCAGCCAAATAGAGATTGGTGTCATCAAAAGCTACTTTTACACGGGTGGGAACTTTACTCAAGGAAGTGTCTGAGGGGAAGTACTGCATAAAATTGCCATTCCATCCTTCGGTATCCTTCCAGATGGCCTCATCCAAAATGCCGTCCAAGGTGATGGGTTCTTTCAGTTTAAATGCAAAGGCATTTTGCTGAGCAGGAGCTTGTGCTTCCGCTTGAAAAAAACTGATTACTCCTACTAGGATAAAAAAGAATAAAAAACGTTTCATAAAGCACTTTCCGAATGGATAAAGATAGGGCATCTGCTTTTTGGGAAGCCTTGGATTTATACCAATGGTCAAGTGGGCCCTGTCCATGGGGAAATTAGATTCATCTGTTCAGCCTTGGCTTTTAAAAAAACCAATTCTAAATCGTCACCACCCCGTTTTGAAGGGTTCCGATGCCTTCAATGTTGATGGTCACCGAATCCCCTTTTGCCAAGGAAAAATCGTCGGGCACAACACCGGTTCCTGTCATCAGAAAACAGCCAGTTGGAAAGGAATTGGCACGAAAAAGCCAGCTGGCAAGTTCTTCTGGGCTTCGTTTCAATTGCGCCAAGGTGGTTTCCCCCGAAGCGGCCAGGCTTCCCTGCCGATGCACCTCCAAACTGATCTTGGTGGAAGTAGGCAGTGGTTCTTCTTGAATCAACAGGCAAGGCCCGAGTGAAGCGCAACCCTGGTACACCTTGGCCTGAGGGAGGTAGAGGGGATTTTCCCCCTCGATGCTGCGGCTGCTCATGTCGTTGCCGATGGTGTATCCTTGAATTTTTCCCGATGGGGAAAGCAAAAGCGTCAGCTCGGGCTCGGGCACATCCCAACTGGAATCGGTGCGGATCTTGACTAGATCTCCAGGATTGGATACCCGGCTGGCAGTAGCCTTGAAGAAGAGTTCTGGACGCTCGGCTACGTAGACTTTGTCGTAAAAGGTGGCTCCGCCCGAATCACTGGATTCCTCCATTCGAGCGGTTCTGCTGCGAAAATAAGTCACCCCCGCAGCCCAAACTTCCTGTGTTCCCATGGGGGCGAGCAGCCCTTCAGCGATGCATTCTTCGGCTTTTTCTTGGCTTATCTTTTCCCAATGACTGGCCTCTGAAGCCAGCAATTTGGGGAGCTGCTCCCTACCGAGCAACTGATCCCAATCGAGTTCAGGGCCTAAATAATGGCTGTCGTTTAGTTCCAAAAGTGTTCCTGAAATCAATTTGTACAATCGCATCGTAGCTTGGTTTGAGGTGGATGCTTCAAGTTAAAAAAAAGCAGGGAAGAACTGACTTTTGGAAAAAAACTTTTCCCATTTAACTTTGTTGTCAGATCATAAGGGGTGCCTTCAATACAACGGGCTGAGATCATACCCATACCACCTGATCCGGGTAATGCCGGCGAAGGGAAATGAGCATGCGGAGTAAAAAAAATGAATCCAATCTAGGAAGTGCTAGCCTTCCTTCGGAGGTGTTTTTGCGTCGCAACGGGTAAACAATCACGGAAAACCTCCCCTGGGTTTTCTCATGTTTCACTCAAATACCCGAAAGGGAGAAATTATGAAAAAGTTAGTACTTGTAGGACTGTGTGTACTGTTCAGTCTACACGCTTGGGCACAATCCAGCCTAGGCGGGAGAATTTACGATGCCAAAACAACCGCTCCTTTGGTAGGCGCTTCTGTTTGGATCGAAAGCCTTGGAAAGGGTGCCGTCACGGATACAGACGGAAATTTTACATTGGCACGTGTGCCCAATGGAAAGCAGGAAATTCGGGTTTCCTACGTGGGCTACGAAACCGTACGGAAGTCGGTTGAACTTCCTTTGGCAGCCTCCCTGGAATTAGGTTTGGAGTCCAAGGATTTCTTGAGCGAGGAATTCATTGTCTCCGCTACCCGCGCCTCGGAAAGCACGCCGACTACCTTCACCACGGTGGATAAGTCGGAAATCGCCAAGCGAAATTTGGGGCAGGATATTCCTATCCTTCTCAACTTTTCCCCCTCCGTAGTCAGCCACTCTGACGCAGGAGCTGGGGTGGGCTACACGGGTATCCGGATTCGAGGATCTGACCAAACCCGCATCAATGCTACCATCAATGGCATTCCACTCAACGATGCAGAGGCGCATGGCGTCTTTTGGGTCAACATGCCTGACTTTGCCTCCTCTGTGGAAAACATCCAGATTCAGCGGGGTGTAGGGACTTCGACCAATGGAGCAGCGGCCTTTGGTGCCAGCCTCAACTTTCAGACCGACACCCGTCGCGACGAGGCCTATGCCGAAGTTGACAATGGATTCGGCTCCTTCAACACCTGGAGACATACCGTCAAGGCGGGAACAGGCCTGCTCAACAACCGATTTGCCGTGGATGCGCGACTGTCCAAGATTACCTCTGATGGCTTTGTAGATCGCTCCTTTTCGGACCTGGGCAGCTGGTTTGTGTCGGGAGGATACTACGGGGAAAAGAGCGTCATCAAATTGATTGCCTTTTCTGGTAAGGAACAGACCTACCAAAGTTGGGCAGGACTTCCAGAAAGCAAGTTGAAGACTGATCGAACCTTTAATTCCTACACCTACGACAACGAAACGGACAACTACCAGCAAGACCATTACCAGTTGATTTATACAGGTAAGGTAGGTTCCAATTGGAAGACCAACCTGGCGCTGCACTATACTTATGGACGC
Source organism: Cyclobacteriaceae bacterium (assembly GCA_947458585.1). Lineage (GTDB taxonomy): Bacteria > Bacteroidota > Bacteroidia > Cytophagales > Cyclobacteriaceae > Algoriphagus. The sequence goes on from CANGYY010000033.1 coordinate 17,547, forward strand.
GGATATTACGAACAGTTTAGAGAAAACGACCGACTTTCCCGTTACAATTTACCCAATGTGCAGATTGGGAGTCAGGTAATTTCTCGCTCCGATATCATACGCCGCCGCTGGCTAGACAACGATTTCTATGGTTTTGTAGGGTCGGCCAATTACGTTTCTACCGATGGCAGATTTGATTGGATCATCGGTGGAGGAGCCAATCGCTACGATGGAGGACACTTTGGAGAGATCATCTGGGCAAGGTTTGCGGGCACCACGAATATCCGAGATCGCTACTACGACAATAATGCCGTGAAGGACGACCGGAACATCTACACCAAAGCCACCTACGAAATTAAGCCTGGCCTGAATCTCTTCGGTGACTTGCAGGTTCGCAGCATCTCCTACTCCTTCAATGGAGTGAATGACGACTTACGTATCGTGGATGGTCAGGCTAATTACACCTTCTTCAACCCAAAGTTTGGTTTCTCCTACGAAAAAGGAAAGCAAACCTGGTATGCGAGCTATGCAGTGGCCAACCGGGAACCGACCCGCTCGGACTTTACCGACAATCCGATCACCGAAGTGCCTAGACCCGAGCGCCTCAACAATGTGGAGGCGGGTGTTCGATCCAAATCTGGCAACTTGAGTTACAATGCCAACTTCTACTACATGGGTTACAAAGACCAGTTGATCCTGACGGGACAGATCAATGACGTGGGGGCCTATATCCGAGAAAATGTGGCATCGTCCTACCGTGCAGGTATTGAATTGGATGGGGCCTATATCCTTTCCAAGACCTGGACTTTGGGGGGTAACCTCGCGCTGAGTCAAAACAAAATCCGAGAATTCACCGAGTACATCGACGACTACAGTGTGGACGAGTTCCGACAGGAAACCAACGCCTATTCCAACACGGACATTGCTTTCTCTCCGAATGTGGTGAGTTCGGCGATCATCGAGTACAAACCAAGCAAAAACCTGTCCCTGAACTGGATGAGTAAGTATGTAGGCCGACAGTTTCTGGACAATACCGCCAATGAAGCCCGGTCCTTGGATGCCTTCTTCACGAATGACCTGCGGATCAGTTATTCCGCGACCCCTCGTTTCTTCAAGGGGCTGGAAGTGAATTTATTGATCAATAATATCTTCAATGAGATGTACGAGCCCAATGGCTACACCTTCAGCTACTTTGTGCCAGGAGGAACTGGGCGAGAGTTGGTGACGGAAAACTTCTTTTATCCTCAGGCCGGAACGAACTTCTTGATGGGGATAAAAATGAAGTTCTAAGGGAGTAGGGCCTTTCTTCTTCCTTCTTTATTCAGCGTTCGGTGTTCGACATTTACGATTAATGTCGAATGCTGAGCGCTGCTTTTTTATTAGGATTGTTTTATACAGAAGTTAAAAAAACCACATAGACACATAGGAAAGAACCTATGTGTCTATGTGGTTATAATAATCTCGGTTATTTGATCGTGTATCCTATCTTCCGCAGGCAGAAAAGAGGATGCTTCCAAAAAAATAATGTCGAATGTCCAACGCCGAGTGAAGAATGTCGAAGTAGGGAAAACTAGATTATAGAGTTGGCAGCCTTCTCTACCCTATGTGTCTATGTGGTTTTTATCAATCTGGAAACAAAGTCTTATCCAATCCCGGAACAATCCTCAGCGCATTTTTGTAGTACACCTTTTTCAAGACATCGTCGGGTAGCCCCAAACCATACATGCTCCAAAAGGCATGGTACTTTTTGTAGTAGGGGAAATACTCGTCCTCGGTTTCCAGTACGCGGAAATAGGTGTAAAACTCCTCCTTGTTGTAGGCATCTTTGCCAAATAGAATTCGATCCTGGTACTTGGTGAAAAATTCCTTGGCCCGTCGGGGCTGTCTTCCAAGTTCCGCGATGATGGCACCAATCTCGTAGTTGACATTGGGATAGCGATCCAAGTGTGCTCCTGCCGCATCTAAATCATTGGCCATCCATCCCATGTGGGCATTGATAAAGGTGGTCTTGGGATGCTTCGCAAATACGCGGTGCTGCTCGGCGATGATTTGCTCAAAAGGCGCTGGGTCGGTAGCAGATCGGCGGCGATTCGGATGAAGTTTGAGTTCTAGCCAGCGTTCGTTGGTGGAATCCATCGGCTGCCAAAATTGTGCAGGATCTGCAGCATGGATTAATACCGGGATACCGAGTTGCCCTGCTTTGGCCCAAACTGGATCCAAATCGGGATGATCTACAGGAATTCGCTTTCCGGTATTGTCCTTGGAGTTCAAGCCCAAACTCTTGTAAATCTTCAATCCCACTGCTCCTGCAGCCACATCTTCTTCCAGTTCTTTTACGGCTAATGCGGTCCATTCTGGTGTACCAAAACCGTTAAAATTCAAGTTGGTAAACACCATGAATCTGCCAGGGGCATGGGTTTTAAACTCCTGCATCATGCCCTTGATGTATTCCTGCTGCGCATTGCTATTGCCTTGTCCAAAGCCTCGCCCACTCAGGTTGATCATTACAGCCATGTTGAGCTCTTTCATTTCTCCGGATAGCTGATCGATCTTGGATTTGTTGACCCCCCCTTGGTGGCTGTGGATATCGATAAAGGGAAACTTTGACCGCGTCACCGGATGCTGAGGCACCTTGAGCGTGGAAGGAGGATTGTAGGACTCAAAACTCATTTCTTGTCCGAAAAGAGCACCTCCGCCCATCAGCAAAGCGAAAAGAAAAAGACTAATTTTTTTCATAAATTCTAAGAATAGCATCAGGAATAACAAAGAAAACCCCAGCACTTGGCTGGGATTTGGGGTTTAACGGGCAGTTCCTCCGTCAATCACCTGACCAAAGAAAATGGAATTCATAAACAGCTTGTTGGTACCAAACCAGAAAGCACGGAAGTTAGGGTTGTCTGCAAAGCCTACAATCCTTCCTCTGCCTTGACTAGCAACACGGATCACGGCGCTCTCCTGTACTCCAGGCAGATTGCTTGGATGCAAGTAGCCCGAAGCCAAAGGATCTTTAGTATAGACTAGTGGATTGGCGTAGGGATTGGTAGAGGGCTCTAGGAAGAAATTGTCATTTCTGAAGGTGAAAAGGTCTTTGCTCACATAGCCATAGCCGATGGGATGGCTGGTGTCCAAGGTAGATTTGAAGATGGCTCCGAAAGTTTGCTTGGCTCCGGTAGCATTTTCAAAGTCTGCATAGCTTTTCTGCAAACCTTTCTCCGCGTTATCCACCTTGCGGAAGGTGAAATTTCCGATTTCATTTTGGGCCAACCAGCGAAGTGCGCCTCCTTTGGCCACCAAGGTATTGCCTTTGCTCACCCATGTTTTGAGGGCCGCAGCACCCGACTGACCCAGTTGCCCGTAGCTTCCATCCGCCATCAAGATGACCGAGTAGCGATCCAAGTTGGTGCCGCTTACGGATTCCAAAGGCAGCAAGGTGACCGGCATTTGCATGCGCTGATCGAGTAAGTGCCAGATTTCTCCGGCTTCTCCACTATCCACACCGCCATCGACCAAAAGCGCGATGGTAGGCGTATTCAAGGGAAGCATAAACGTAGAACCTAAGTTCGCTCCCTGCGTGTACCCCGTCGTCAATGCGTGGATTTCCACGTGGGCAAATCGAGCTACTTCCTCTAGCTTTTTGAAGAAGGCTTGCGAATCAAGGCCACTTTCGCCTTTGTCAATCAGCAAAGTCCCTCTGCCAAAGGTTTTCCCTGCTGCAGTGGAGAATTCTTTGGTGGATACCCGAACCAAAAACCCAGCCTTCAGCAACTGATAGGCCGCCTTGGGGGCATAGTAATCGGTCCACTCCATCGCATATTGGTAGGCCCCTGCGGAGCCGATCACCTTGCCAGGAGTTGGTGCAAAACTGGACTTATCCACAGGGCTGACATTGGCCAGGTTGACGATGCGGCTATTCAAAGCCATAAAGTCTACTCCAAAAGCCATGGGGTAGGTCCAAGCAGAAATATCGTAAAACAAGCTGTCTTGGAAGGTAGTTCGCGTTTCAAACATCGCCTTGATCAAGCGGTATTGCGGCTGGTCGGCAGGTACGATGTAGGAGTTTCCTTTTTTAAACTGCTTGCCGTTGATGACTAAGTCTTCTTTGAGGGAAAAGAGCTTGATGTCGTGCTGTAGAATCAAGTCCGCCAAATGATAGCTCCGTGCATCTTCCTCCGCAGCACCAAAAATATAGGCCTTGTTGATGTCCGCATCGGTTTCTTTTTTGATTTCCGTGTAGAAATCCTTCATCCATTGGTTGAGCTCCACACGCATTTCTTTGGTGGCCTGGTAGGAGGATAGGTTGGCGGTAAACTGGTTGCGGATCGTAAACGGAAAGCTGAGCATGCCATTGTCCGTTTCTTGAAGGTGTCCTCTGGAACTTGCTTGTTCAAACAAGATGCCGACAGATCCTTGCACATCCGGATAGGTGGATCCCTTGCCGTAGTAGAAGTCGTCGTAGTTTTCCTGGTTGTAGTACAGCGAACCGATTTGGTCCAAGGCTTTGGCATGGTAGGTGCCGATCTTCTCGGTCAGCTCGAAGTTTTTCTTGGGAGTCAAAGGGTGAACGCGGGAAGGGACACCAGGCTGAAAAAAGAAGGTGCTGTTGGAGCCCATCTCGTGGAAGTCCAAATGCACGTTGGGCAACCAGCTTTGGAAAACACGTACACGATTTCTAGATTCTGGATGCTGCACAGGCAGCCAATCGCGGTTGAGGTCAAACCAGTAGTGGTTGGTACGTCCTCGAGGCCAGGCCTCGTTGAGTTCGCGCTGCGCTGGATCCCCGTTCATGTTGTAGGCTTTATGGGAGTTGACCCAGGAAGCAAAGCGGTTGAGTCCATCGGGGTTGATGGCCGGATCCAATAGAAGCACCATATCCTTGAGGTCTGCTTCGATTTCATTGGCAGCAGCAAAGTGATAGGCTGCAAGTAGCGCTGCATTGGCACCACTGGGTTCGTTTCCATGGACGGAGTAGCCCATAAACAGGACCACCGGCATGTTGGCAATGTTGACCGAAGCTGCTGGGTCTCGAAGTTTGGCTCGCTCTGCCTTGATCTGGTCCAGTTTGGCCAGGTTGGCAGGAGCACTTATGGTCAATAGGGTTTGGGGGCGCTTTTCGTAGGAGCGACCTGTTTCTTCAAATTTAACTCGATCTGAAGCGGCAGCGACGGCCTTCATGTACATGACCAGCTGGTCGTGGGTCACATGCCATTCGCCTACTTCATAGCCCAGTACCTGCTTGGGAGTAGGAACTTTCGGGTTGTAGGTATAGCCCTTGGGAAGGTAGTAGCTTAGGTCTTGGGCAAAGCCAAATTGACTGATTAGTGCTAGCAGTAGCACAGCGATGATATTTTTCATACTTCAGGTGTAAATCTTTCCCTAAAGTCCTTATTCCTGAGATTAAAAAAAACATTTTAGGACTGATGGTTAAAAAAAACCGCCAGTAGCACTAATCAATGAAAAGGCGAAATGGAAAATTCAACTCGAAAAAATAGCCTTTAACGCCTTCTTCAACTCCGGAAATTCAAATTCAAAGCCTGCCTTTTGAATCTTTTGGCTAGACACGCGATTGCCGCCGAGGACCATAGCGGCCATTTCTCCCAAGACCAACTTCAATGCAAATCCAGGCACTCCGATTCCAAGATAGGATTTACCCTTGGCCGCTGCCGCTTCCTTGGTCAGTTGCTGATTGGTGGCAGGATTAGGCCCCACCGCATTGTAAATGCCCTGAAGCGTGGTTTTTTCAAGGGCAAAAACAAACATCCGCACCAGGTCTTCTACATGGATCCAACTCATCCACTGCGCACCTGAACCCAAAGGGGCAGCCACAGGGGGCTTGAGCATTTCGGCTAAGGCTCCTCCCTGCGCATCCAAGACGATTCCTATTCGGAGAATAACGCATCTGAGAGGCAAGGCTTCAATCTTTTTGACCTCTTTTTCCCAGGCTAGCACCACTTCTGCCAAAAAATCGGTGCCCGAAGGGCCGTTTTCATCTACTAGTGTAGCGCCGGTATCAAATCCATAATAGCCCACTGCTGAGGCAGAAATAAAGGTGCTTGGCTTATCAGTTGCCTGCTCTATCGCTCGATGCAATAGCGCGGTACTCTCTGTTCGTGAGCGAAGGATGGCCTGCTTTCGCTCCGCTGTCCAGCGCTTTTCTGCTACCCCCTCACCAGCCAAATGCACCACTGCATCTGCCCATTCCATGGCTTGCGGATCTATTTCCTGTCGCGCTACATCCCAGAGAAAATGGGTTCGCTGCTGTGGTTTTCTGCTAAGCCAAGCCACTTCATACCCTTTCTGCTCCAGCAAGGTAGTAAGTTGCTTGCCGACCAGTCCTGAGCCTCCAGTGATGAGAATGTTTTTCATGAACGCGTATTTTGTGGATAACTCATTTGCGCGGCAATTGGTTGCTCTTTGGGAGACTTATGTCCTAAAAATCTGAAAAGCAGGCTGAAAAATGTGTTTCTTGCCTCTAGAAATCCTTCAAATCCCCTTTTCTTTGTCCCCAAAGGCCACTCAACCCCCGATTAACTTGTTGAAAAAGCTTCTTTTTTGGATTGCCATTGGCGCAAGTGTCGGAACCTTGTCAGGCTCGGCCTCCGCCATTTTTTTGCTTTCCTTGGATTGGGTAGGCCAGGTTCGTGATGCCCACCTCTGGCTTATAGGCCTCTTGCCGCTGGCAGGATTTGGGATTGGCTACTGCTACTACCGATACGGGTCTGGCGTAGAAAAAGGAAACAATCTGATCTTAGCCAGGATCTATACCCCCCAACCGACCCTCTCCTTACGGATGGCTCCTTTTGTTTTATTCGGCACTTTGATTACCCATCTTTTTGGGGGTTCGGCGGGTAGGGAAGGAACAGCGGTCCAAATGGGGGCTTCCTTAGCCGCCCAATTAGGCAAGCGATGGTCCTTGGATGCGCAGACGGGCAGGACGCTCCTGATCTGTGGTGTTGCTGGGGGATTTGCCTCCGTGTTTGGCACTCCTCTGGCAGGAGCGATATTTTCTCTGGAATGGTTGTTTCGCCGAAAAATAGACCCCAATTCTATTTTTCCGGCTTTCTGGTCTGCATTTACAGCCTATTGGGTTTGCGATTGGGTCTGGGGTATTGGACATACGGCCTACGCTATTCCTGTGGTGGCTCCCCTTACCCTGATCAACTTGGCATGGATGATTCCAGCAGGGATTGCCTTTGGACTAGCCGCTCGCCTCTTCATTGAAACAGGACATTTGGTGACTACTGTTTTTAATCGCATTTCGTATCCCCCGCTTCGGCCATTCATCGGCGGAGTTTTGGTAGCTGGAATCGTATACTTGACAGGAGCATATACCTATACAGGTTTGGGTATTCCACGGATAGTGGAGGCCTTTGAAACACCAGTTCCTTGGTATGATTTTTTGGCGAAAATAGGCCTCACGGGATTGACTTTGGGCTCTGGATTTAAGGGCGGGGAAGTCACCCCACTTTTCTTTACGGGGGCCACCTTGGGCAATGCGCTGGCCACCTACATTCCGCTTCCATTAGCCCTCTTGGCAGGCTGTGGATTTGTGGGGGTGTTTGCGGGGGCTACGAATACCCCTTTGGCCAGTACCCTCATGGGTATGGAATTGTTTGGGCTGGAGGCAGGAATTTACTTGGGGATTGCCTGTTTGGTGGCCTTTATTTTTAGCGGAAGGGGAAGTATTTACGCTTCCCAAGAACTGGGCTGGAAAAAATCGCTGCCCTAAGTTAACAGCAGTTTTAGTCCAGGTAATACACCCGCTTGACACGTCCACTGATATTGGTGAGCAGCTCGTAGGGGATGGTACCAATTTGATCGGCCAGCTCCTTCAATGAAATCTGCTCTCCATAGACGATAGCTTCATCCCCCGCCTTGGCTTCGGGAATAGCGCTCACATCTACCATTACCATGTCCATGCAGACATTGCCGATCACGGGGGCCTTCTTGCCATGAATGAGGACATAGCCCTTTCCTTGGGAAAACCGGCGGTCGTAGCCATCTGCATAACCAATGGCCAAGGTGGCGATTCGACCCCCTTCGGGCAAACTCCCTTTTCTGGAATAGCCGACTGTAGCTCCAGGAGCGAGGGTCTTGAGTTGGGAAATGGTGGTCTTCAAGGTACTCACCGCCTTCAGGGAGCGGTCGTGCTTGCCCGTTACTTCTACCCCATACAATCCAATTCCCAAGCGAACCAGATCGAGTTGGTAGTCAGGGTAACGCACAATACCCGCCGAGTTGAGTGCATGGCGCAGGGGGCGATAGGATAGGATGGAACAAATAGATTCGCTCATTTCCATAAACTGCAGCAGCTGCTGCAACGAAAAATCATGATGCGCTTCCTCGTCCGCACCCACCAGGTGGGTATACAAACTCGCAAGGTGCAGTTGTGGATAGTCCTGGATTAAGGTCTTCAGTTCTTCCAGTTGCGCCGACTCAAATCCCAGACGGTTCATGCCGGTGTCTAGGTCCAAATGAATGGAAAGTTGTAGGGCTTGATGCTGCGCAAAAATTCCGAGTTTCCTGAAAAATTCGGGACTAAACACCACGGGCTCCAGCTGGTATTGGTGCATCAAATCGAAGGATTCTTCCACTGGATTCAGCACCATGATTGGCAGTTGAATTCCTTGTTTGCGGAGGCTTACTCCCTCATCGGTGTAGGCTACTGCCAGGTAATCGGCCCCCAAGGTCTGCAGGTGATTCGCGATTTCTGCAGCTCCGCCACCGTAGGCAAAAGCCTTGACCATGACCATGACTCGCGTGGCTGGTCCGAGTTGTCTTTTATAAAAGTTAAAATTATGGGTCAACGCATTCAAGTTGATCTCCAAGGTGGTGCCGTGGATGCGCTGCTGAAGCCGGTTGACAATCTTTTCAAAGGCAAAGGAGCGGGCGCCCGTGAGCAAGATAAGGTCGTTTTGAAACTGATCGGGATCAAGTTTTTGAAGTAGCAGCTCGGTACTCTCAAAGGTGGAAGTGGGGATATCCACAAGCTTTTCCAGGCGCTGGATTTCTGTTCCCACCCCAATGATTCGATCGATTCCATAGGATTGAATCAATTCGGCCACTTCAGTATAGATTTTTTCAGGCAAGCCCTGCTGCAAGAGGTCTGAGAGGATTAAAATTTTGGATCGCTTGGGTCGTTGCTGACTCAAAAACTCCAAAGCCACTCGAAGTCCCGCAAGGTCGTTGTTGTACGTGTCGTCAATCAAAAGGGACTCATTGATGCCTGGCTTGAGCGTCAAGCGCATGTCCACGGGCTTGAGGTGACTCAATCCTTCTTGAATACCCTGGACTTCTTGACCCAAACTCAGCGCAGCGAGGATCACGTGGGTGACATTTTCAAGAGAAGCATGATCGGTAAAGGGTACCTGAAAAGTTAGCGTTTGTAGGTCACTTTTCATGACCACAATTCGGGAATTGGTATCCTGGCTTTTCCAGGACACAGAGTAGTCCGCCCCTGCTTTCTTGGACCAGGAGATTCGGTTTTCAGCAGGTACCTGTTGCTCAATTTCCTGAGCCAGCAAGTCATGATCCCTGCAATACAAAAGGAAGTTGACGCCGGCAAAGAGCTGGAGCTTCTCGGCAATCTTCTCTTTCATCCCGGGAAATCCTTCCTCATGTGCCGAACCAATGTTGGTGAAAATCCCCAACCCAGGTTGGATCATTTTTGCCAAGGTGTCCATGTCCCCTGTTTTGGAAACTCCCGCCTCCAAGATGGCGACTTGGTGGTAGGCTTGAATCCCGAAGATGGATAGGGGTACCCCTACTTGGGAATTGTAGCTTTTGGGGCTTTTGGCTACCGCAAATTGTTGGCTGAGCACCTGCCCAAGCCATTCCTTGACGATAGTTTTTCCATTGCTTCCCGTGATGCCTACCACGGGTTTGGTGAATTGAGTCCGTTGGTAGGAGGCCAAAGCTTGGAGCGCCGCTCGGGTATCCTTCACTTGGATAAAATAGCCTTTTTCGAGCCAGAATGAAGGAATGTTGGCTTTTTCATCCACCAAAAAATAGGCTACCCCTAAGTCCAATAGCTCAGACACAAAGGAAATCCCATCCGCTTTTGCCCCTTTCAGGGCGATAAATAGGGTTTGTTCGGGATGGAGAACCTGTCTCGAATCAATGCTGATTTGAGCAATAGGTTGGCCGGGATCCTTTCCCAGACCCGTGCCTCCGGTAATTTGTTCTAAATGGGATCGTGTAAGGATGGCCAACATTTATTTTTTCTCCTTTTTCTTCTTGAAAAATACCTGACGCACCCAACGTGGGAGGAAAATCGCCCCCAAAATCAAATAAGGATAGTACGAAAGTAGCCTCCAAACGATGCTGGTGACAAAGGTGTATTTTTCCAAAAACTGCTCGAAAAATACGCCGAAGAAAAACTCAGCCGTACCGCTGCTACCAGGTGTAGGAGAAATCATCATGACGATCCACATGATCACCTGTCGTGCAAATACGATGATGTTGTCAAACAGATCCAAAGGCACAAATGCGCCCATCAAGGCATTGAGCATCAGGTAACGGGAGGACCAAACGAAGATGGTGGCTCCAATGATTTTTAGCCAGTAGGAATAATGCTTACCAGAAAGCTGTTTGGAGGCCTCGATAATTTGATCTCCATATTCTTGCGCATCGTGCTTCCAGCGCTGAAAAAACCGGATCGAAAATAGCTTGATCAAGATCCACTTGAATACAAGAGGTCTGTAAAACAAAGCGGCGGCCATTACAAAACTGTAAGAAGCATAGAGGGAATAGCTGATCCAAAAAATGGCTTGAAGACTACTCCCCAGCTGCGATTCCAGCAGTGCGCTTTCAGGGAAAATATTGTCCTTCGCTAAGTAAAGGATGATGGGTGCAGCAATGACAAAGAAAAGGTTGTCCAAAATAGCCGTCACCATCACGTAGGCAATGGCTTTTCCCATTTTGATTCCCTCTTTATTTAGGATAAACATGGCCACTGCTGTACCACCTACCACGGATGGGGTTACAGCTGAAGCAAACTCCCACAGAATGATGACATAAATGGATCTGGTCCAGGTGAGCTGCCTGTCGGTGATCTCTCGGATGCGGTAGACATAGCCAAAATCTCGAAAGAAGATGACCAAGATGGATAGGAAAATAAATAGGGGAGAAGCGTCCACCACCACCTTCAAATTTTCTGAAGTAAGGTTTGGGTCAAAGTAAAACATTGCAAAAACAATCCCTAATCCTATAACTAC
>CANGYY010000034.1 GCA_947458585.1 Cyclobacteriaceae bacterium
CAAGACCAACTGCAGTACTTACTTTTTTGGAAACGGCAAGGAAAGAGCACATCCCCAAGAAGTAGGCGAAAATCATGTTGTCGATAAAAATCGACCGAATACCTAAGCTGAATAATTCCATTGTTCTGTGTCTTAATTAATGTTCCACATAGCCTGTTTTGGTACGCTGTACCCAAACAATCAGACCTAAAATAATAAATGCTCCTACTGGCGTTACCATCAATCCATTGGTTGCCAAATTGAAATCTGGACCAAACAAACTGGAAACATATTTGAAAACAGGAATTCCAAACACAGCTCCAGATCCCCATAATTCGCGGAAGAAGGCTACGGTCAAAATAATCCAAGAATAACCCAGCGCAGATCCAAAACCATCCAACATGGAATCGTAAGGCTTGTTACCCATGGCAAATGCCTCCAATCGACCCATTACGATACAGTTGGTGATAATCAAACCAATAAACACGGAAAGCTCCTTGTACATATCGTAAGCAAAAGCTTTCAAGATTTCACTGACAATAGTTACTAGCGTCGCCACCACCGCCAATTGCACAATGATACGCACACGAGCAGGAATGGTATTTCGCATCAACGATATAGCAAAGTTGGACAATGCAACCACAAAGATTACCGAGATTGCCATTACTAGAGTTGGCTGCATCTGCGTGGTCACTGCCAAGGAAGAGCAGATCCCAAGTACTTGCACGGTCACTGGGTTATCGTCAATTAACGGATCAGAAATTAATTTTCTTCTCCTTTTGGAAAGTAAGGGTTCTGCTGGCTTTACTGCTACAGACTTTTCAATTGTTTCAGCACTCATAGTTTCTTTAGTTTTAATGAGTTTTTAATTAGAGAACTGCTACTACTTTTGAAGCGGACTTGGACTTGATGTAGGCTTCGTAGCAACCCATGTAGGCTTTAAGCATGTTGTTTACACCGTTTCCGGTAATGGTAGCACCTGACATGCCATCTACTTTGTGGGGTTCAGAAGAATAATCTTTATTTTCTCCTTTTTGCATCATCACAGTTACCAATGCACCAGATTCATCAAAAATTTTCTTACCCACATACCTTTCTTGTACTTTACCTTCCGTGATTCGGGCACCCAAACCTGGAGTCTCTGCTGCGTGAGCCAAAGTAATCCCAGCAATGGTATTCAGGTCTGTATCCAGGGCAAGGTAACCCCAAATGGCATCCCATAGACCTGCTCCATACATCGGGAAGATGTAGGATTCAACCTGCTCAGGCTTACCCTCCGCATGAAAGATAAATATTGGATAGGCTCGCTCCTCAGCAGCCTTTTTGTAATCTTTCGCAATTTCTACTTTTTCTGCACTTACTCCTTCAGTGGTCACTTCTTTACCAGTGATGTCTACCACGGTGGAAGAAATTCGAGAAGAATAGAAGGCATTCACTTCCTCAGGCGTCATCGCCTCAATTTCCTCTGCAGAAATAACCGCCCCCAAGATTTGCTTTTTCTTATCCAAAGCGATGGCTTCTTGTTGCCATGGGCCAAGCACCTGTGCTGATCCTGAGAGTAACAACCCTAGGATAATTGTCAACACAGCAGAATAGACGATAATGTAAGTATTAGACTGTTGCACGTTGTAACCTCCTTGTTTTATTTGCCTTAACTACATAGTGATCGATCAATGGAGCAACCACATTCATAAATAGCACCGCAAGCATGATGCCTTCAGGGTATGCAGGGTTGGTTACACGAATGATCACCGTCAACACCCCAATTAAAATTCCATAAATCCACTTACCAAGCTCCGTCTGAGCAGCAGAGACAGGGTCAGTGGCCATAAATACTACGCCAAAGGCCAAACCACCCATCACCAAGTGATAATGTGCCGGCATTGCCATGAATTGATTTACATCCATTCCTTCTCCTGCGAAGGCATTCATCACAAGACCCATGATATACGCACCACCAAATCCCCCAACAATGATTTTCCAACTTGCTACGCCTGTGGCCACCAAAATCACTGCGCCAACTAAGGCCATTAAAGTAGAGGTCTCACCGATGGAACCAGGAATCCAGCCCATAAACATGCTCATGAAACTGTAATCTGCTCCAAATGCTGCATTGTGTGTGGTCAAAGCCTCCACTACAGGGGTGCCATCAATACTAGAATTGTAGGCTACTGCCAATGCCGTTGCTCCTGAAAATCCGTCTAAAGCAGGTTTATCGGCTAAAGAAGACCATAATTCTGAAGAAGTCCACACCAAATCTCCGGAGATTTGTGCTGGATACGCAAAATACAAGAACGCTCTAGCGGTCATGGCCACGTTGAGAATATTCATTCCCGTGCCACCAAATACCTCTTTTCCAATCACAACCGCGAAGATGGTAGCCAAAGCCACCTGCCATAGCGGAATAAATGGAGGCATGACCAAGGCAATCAACATCCCTGTAACCAAATAACCTTCAGAAATGGGGTGATTTCGGATCACGCAGAAGGTAAATTCAGTAGCTAAACCCACCGCATAGGACACAATCAAAATTGGCAACACCGAAAGTGCTCCAAATATTGCCTTGTCTAAAAATGCGCCTCCTTCACCAGTAGCAATGAAATGCTGGTGTCCAATATTTAGAATACCAAAAAGCAAAGCCGGGATCAAGGCAATTACTACCGTGATCATCACTCGCTTTAAATCCGTGGCATCTTTGATTTGTGCTCCTTTGGACTTGGTAATCAAGTCAGGGGCAAAAGCAATGGTTCTATGCCCTTCATACAGGGTATGGAATTTTTCCCATTTGCCGCCCTTTTCAAAGTTTGGCTTCATTCCATCGAAGAGATTTTGTAATAACTTCATAGCTTAATTATACATTAACAATTCAATCCCATGGCGGACAAGATTTTGTAGTTCATTTTTGGATGGATCTACAAATTCGCAAAGCGCCACATCTTCCTCAATTACTTCATACAAGCCGAGCTCTTCCATCTCATCAAAGTCTTCAGTTACGATTGCTTTGAACAAGTAGGTTGGCAAAATATCCATCGGCATCACTTTCTCAAATACACCAGATACTACAAATGGACGTTCTTCTCCGTGGTTATTGGTATCCACTTTGAATTCTCCACCTTTAAGGAAAGAGAACATCCCAAGCGCTTTATGGAAGCTGAGTTTGGATGCACTTGGCTTCAACCAGCCCAAAAACTCCTCATATTTCCCTTCTGGGATAACTGTTACCTGGTTGTGATAAAAACCTAGGTATCCATCTTTTTCAATTTTTTCTCCTGTCAATACGTTACCTGAGATGATACGTAATGTTTCAGGCTGAGCGATTCCACCTAAGAAGGAACTCACATTGGCTCCTGTGTAGGTTTTCACATACCCCTTCTGACTCATTTCCGAACCTGTCAAGGCAATAACTTTAGAAGCATCATAAATGCCTTCCAAAACAAATTTTCCGATTTGAGACACTCCATAAGCCGACACAGTCCAAGCAATATCTCCTTTATTGATTGGATCAAGGTGGTGGATTTGCGTCCCCACATTTCCCGCAGGATGTGGACCAGAAAACTGGTTGACTTGGGCATTTTTTATACCAGCAAATACTTCATCCACCTGCTTGGCGCCATCTACGTTGAGATGAACCTTACCAGTTGTCAATTTGGCTAGCGCATCAATACCTGCCTGAAAGTAACGGCCTTCTCCTTGAAGAATGAAAGGTACTTCAGCAGCTAAGGGATGGGTATCAAAACCCGAAACAAAGATCGCCTTCGGTGAGTCAGCTGGATTAGCAACAATCCCAAATGGGCGCTGAATGATATTTGGCCATACCCCAGATGCGGCAAGTTTTTCAGCCAAAGTGGCTCGATCTTGGCCCAAATCCAAGGCTCCAACTTTTAGGTGAGACACCGAACTGTCCGCAAGAATTTTGATTTCCAAAAGCTTTCTCTTGTCGCCACGCTTGATCTCCACAATCTCCCCAGAAACAGGAGAAGCGTAGATCACCTGATCCATAGCTTTGTCTAAGAGAATTGGAGTACCTGCTTTCACAGTGTCTCCCTCGTTTACGAGCACTTTGGGA
The DNA here is from genome assembly GCA_947458585.1 of Cyclobacteriaceae bacterium. Lineage (GTDB taxonomy): Bacteria > Bacteroidota > Bacteroidia > Cytophagales > Cyclobacteriaceae > Algoriphagus. Next base: position 4,046 of record CANGYY010000034.1, read on the forward strand.
CGCTGAATACCCGGAAAATCCGTGGGTTTAATGGCAAAAGTGGTCGCTGCAGCCACTTGGATCAACTCCAATGGAGCCTTACCCACCAGCTTCAGGTCAAACCCTTTTTTAAGCTTCACTATTTTTGACATATCTGTTTGGAACTATGAGCCTTTAAAAACGCCACAAATCTAAGAAAAAACCTTTTGAGATGGAGCTTAAGTCACATTAATTGTTAGAACTTTTATTATAAAGAAATACACCTGAAGAATGGGCATTTATGCCTGTAGGATGCGCTGAGAAATCCCCCCTACATAAGTTTGAACCTGCTCCATCAACCACATCGGTGTAGAGGTCGCTCCGCAAATACCCACTCGCTCTGCATTCTGAAACCAGTCTGTTTCTATTTCTTCCTCATTCTCAATAAAATAGCTTCTTGGATTTTCAGAGAGACAGACTTGGTACAAAGCTTTTCCATTGGAACTTTTCTTTCCTGACACAAATAAAATCACGTCATTCTCTTGGGCAAAGCGTTGCAATTGAGGTTCTCGATTGGATACTTGCCGGCAGATGGAGTCATTGGAGTTGAAATCAATCTCAGTCAATTCCCCCTTGGCCTCCTTGATTCGCCCTTCAATTTTTTCGGATAGGGCATAAAAACCCTTCGTGCTTTTGGTGGTCTGACTAAACAAGGTGATGGGGCGATTGTAATCGAGTTTATCTAAATCCGAATCGTCCATCACCACGATCGCTTTTTCCAAAGTCTGCCCAGTCAAGCCGATTACTTCCGCATGTCCTTTTTTACCATAGATAACGATTTGACCATTTTCACGCTCCATCTTATCAAAGGCATTTTTCACCCGATGCTGTAGTTTGAGTACCACAGGGCAAGAAGCATCGATCAGTTCGATATTGTTTTCAATGGCCAACTTATAGGTTTCAGGTGGCTCTCCATGCGCACGGATCAACACTTTACAGTTACTCAACTCCTGAAGCTGCTCCCGATCGATCACCACCAAACCCTTCGCACTCAATCGCTTGACTTCCATGTCGTTGTGAACAATGTCTCCAAGACAATAGAGTGGCTCCTTGTTTTCCATTTCGTCCTCTGCCATCTTGATGGCAAACTCTACTCCGAAACAATATCCTGAATTCTTATCTATGTTAACTTGCATAAGCTCGTTAGTTAGTCGTTGCTTTCTTCACCAAATCAAGGATTTGATCCACCTGCTGGGAAAAGGTCAACCTGCTGGTATCAATTTCTACTGCATCAGGAACTTTGATCAAAGGACTTTCGGTCCTACTTGAATCCACTTGATCCCGATTTTCCAAATTTAACTTAATTTCTTCCAAGGAAACGTTTTCTCCTTTTTCTTGCAATTCAAGTTGCCTACGTTTTGCTCGTGTTTCTACATCTGCAGTCATGAAAAGCTTTAGCTCCGCATCTGGAAATACCACCGAGCCAATGTCTCTCCCATCCATGACCACTCCTTTCTTTCTTCCCAGTTGCTGCTGTTGTGCTACTAGTTCCGCACGAATTGCCTTCACCGTAGCTACTTCACTAACACGTTCAGATACGCGCATGGTTCGAATTTCTTTTTCCACATTTACGCCATTCAGATACGTTTCCTGCTTACCTGTTTCTGGATTCAGTTGAAAAGAAATTTGAAGGCTTTGCAAGGCTTCTTCTACATCCTCTGGGCGAAGAGGGGAAAGATTGAGATTTAAAAAATGTAAGGCCACAGCCCGATACATAGCACCCGAGTCGATAAAGGTGTAGCCTAAGTGTTTGGCTACCACTTTGGCAGTCGAACTTTTACCGCAACCCGAATACCCATCAATGGCGATGACAATTTTGTTCATCAAAAAACCAGTCTTGTTTTACTGCCTTAAAGTTGGGCAAATATAGTAGTTTTAGCAGTACCTAATTCCAAAAAGCTAAAGATCATTGATCAAACCAATCCATGTTCTCCAGTTGCTTATTCCTGATGCCATGATTCTCCACGCCAACCTCGTTGACCTCCACCTTCGGCAGATTTATTCCGTAGCCCTAGCAGTAGCAGACCAAAAAATCCAGCGTATCCAAAAAATCGCTGCTGACCCTAATTTGCCCTTTTTGCTACCCGGGTTTATCGATGCACACGTCCATGTGGAGTCTTCCATGCTGGTACCTTCCGAATTCGCCCGGCTGGCAGTGGTTCACGGCACAGTGGCTACTATTTCTGATCCGCATGAAATCGCCAATGTTTGTGGCATGCAGGGAATAGAATACATGATTGACAACGGCAAACAGGTGCCCTTTCACTTTTTCTTTGGCGCCCCTTCTTGTGTGCCCGCCACTCCATTTGAAACTGCCGGTGGAGAGATCACTGCAGCAGATATTCAGGAGCTGATGACTCGCCCAGAGATTCTGTACCTCGCCGAAATGATGAACTGGCCTGGAACTGTCAATCGCGACCCCCAAGTCATGGAGAAAATTCAGATTGCTCAGCAACAGGGCAAGCCCATCGATGGACATGCCCCAGGACTCCGAGGGGAACTTGCGCAAAAGTATGTGTCCGCAGGCCCAAGTACCGATCACGAATGCTTTACCTACGAGGAAGCCTTGGAAAAAATCAAACTCGGGATGAAAATCTCCATTCGGGAAGGATCCGCAGCCAAAAACTTTGAGGCCCTTATCGATCTCATCGACGATTACCCCGAAATGCTGCTCTTTTGCTCGGACGACAAGCACCCGGACAACCTGGCCTTGAGTCACATCAACGAACTCGTCCGCCGTGCGGTGGCCAAGGGAAAAAATACCTTTGATGTATTGAGGGCCGCCTGTATCAATCCCATCATCCACTATTCCCTTCCCGTTGGCCAATTACGAGAAGGAGATGGGGCTGATTTCATTTTGGTCAAAAACCTGGAAAATTTTGAGGTCCTTGCCACTTACATCCAAGGACAGAAAGTGGCTGAAAATGGAAAATCCTTGATCCCTAGAATCAAAAATAAGGTAATCAACCAGTTTTCTACTTCCCTCAAAACTCCCACAGATTTTCAGATTTCGGCTTTGGGGAAACAGGTTCGGGTCATTGAAGCACTAGATGGGCAGCTGATCACTCCGGAGATCCAAGGAGAAATTTTGATCCAAGAAGGCTTCGCTATTTCCAACACAGAAAAAGATATTCTGAAAATCACGGTGGTCAATCGCTACCAAGATGCTCCCCCAGCAATTGCCTTTATCAAAAATTTTGGCTTGAAAGCGGGGGCTATCGCTTCCTCGGTGGGGCATGACTCCCACAACATTATCGCGGTAGGAATTGATGACGCATCCATTTGCAGGGCCGTGAATTTGTTGATCGAAGCCAAGGGTGGCGTATCGGCAGTTTGGGGAGATCAAGAAGAAGTACTTCCACTTCCGGTGGGAGGCATCATGTCTCCTGAAGATGGGTATGAGGTAGCAGCAGCCTACACCCGAATTGATCACATTGCCAAAGAGATGGGTTCTACACTCAATTCACCCTACATGACCTTGAGTTTTATGGCCTTGCTTGTAATCCCAGATCTCAAACTCAGTGACAAAGGGCTTTTTGATGGGAAAAAATTTGCATTTACAGCGGTTTTTAAATGAAGATGAGTCAATCCATCTCTTTGTAGTTACAAACTAGCCCTTGTTTAGGAATTTAATTATGCTTAAATTTATTTAAATGAGTTTTACTAAAGCAGGCGTTAAAGCCTGCAAGTTTCCTCAGGTCAATTTTTAGTTTAGACGCTCCCTTTTTTCAAACTTAGATGCTACTATTCACTCTCAACCTCTCGGCACCCATCTTCACGTTAATTGGGCTTGGTTACCTAGCCTTGCTCGTATATGTGCTTGTCTCCATTGGAAAAAGTGACCAAAGCCTGGTCAATAAGTTTATATTATTGGCTATTATGGTTATGGTGCCCTTGGCACCAATCTTCTATTTGATCTTCCGATCTCCCACAAAGTCCTCAAGAAATACTTAACCCAAAGCAAAAAAAAGGCAACCAATTGGCTGCCTTTTTTACTTAAAACTCCGAGGTAAAGTGGAATTCAATTTCTGGATAATTGTCCTGCACCATCTGTAACCAAGATTTGGACTCGGCCATAAAGACCAACTTGTCGTCCTTGTCTCGAGCAATGTAGCGGTTTTTGGAGCGGACAAACTCATCCAATTGCTTCTTATCTGCGCAACTAATCCAGCAGGCCTTGTACAGGTTCATCGGATGAAACTCCACCGTGGCATTGTATTCGTTTTTCAAACGAAACTGGATTACTTCAAACTGCAGTTGCCCTACGGTACCCACCACTTTTCTGGCACCCATCTCGAAAGTAAAGAGTTGGGCCACACCTTCCTCCATTAATTGCTTGAGCCCCTTCTCCAATTGCTTGGTCTTCATCGCATCCTTGTTGACTACCTCTCGGAAAATCTCGGGCGAGAAGCTAGGGATTCCTGTGAAAACTAAGTTTTCCCCTTCCGTAAGTGTATCCCCAATCTTGAGATTTCCTGTATCGTATAAGCCTACAATATCCCCAGGGAAGGCTTCGTCAATGATTTCTTTGTCCTGAGCCATAAACTGGGTCACATTGGAAAAACGTAGCGGCTTCGGTCCACGAACATGGTTGTAGGGCTTGTTGCGCTCAAATTTTCCGGAACAAATCCGCAAAAAGGCAATTCGGTTGCGGTGGTTGGGATCCATGTTGGCATGGATTTTAAACACAAAGCCAGAAAACTTGGATTCATCAGGTGCCACCTTTCGAAGGTCCGTCTCTCGACTTTGTGGGATCGGTGCTATCTGGATAAAGGTATCCAACATTTCATTGACCCCAAAATTGTTCACGGCTGAACCAAAAAATACCGGGGCGATTTTTGCATCCAGGTAATCCTGAACATCAAAATCAGGGTACACACCTTCAATCAAGTCTACATCCTCGCGTAATTGCTTTGCATTGCCTGGCCCAATCAAGGCGTCCAACTGAGGATCTTCTAGATTTTCAAACACCTGTCGATCATCGCTCAACTTCCGCTGCGAGGGGGTGAATAGGTTGAGTTTTTTCTCGTAAAGGTTGTACACCCCTTTGAACCCCTTTCCCATCCCTATGGGCCAAGAAAGCGGGCGCACTTTGATATTCAACTTGGATTCTACCTCATCCAGCAGGTCGTAAGGATCTCTACCCTCACGGTCCAATTTATTGATAAAGCAAATCACAGGGGTATTGCGCATGCGGCATACCTCCATCAATTTTTCAGTTTGAATTTCGACCCCCTTCACACAGTCGATGACCATGATGACCGAATCCACTGCAGTCAGGGTGCGGTAGGTATCTTCCGCAAAATCCTGGTGACCTGGGGTATCGAGCAGGTTGATTTTAATGTCCTTGTACTCAAAGCCCATCACGGAAGTCGCCACCGATATCCCGCGTTGCTTTTCAATTTCCATCCAGTCAGACTTAGTCGCCGTATCGATCTTGTTCGATTTGACTGCACCAGCCGTCTGAATAGCACCCCCAAAAAGTAGTAATTTTTCCGTCAGGGTGGTCTTTCCTGCATCGGGGTGAGCAATAATGGCGAAGGTTCTACGCTTGTTAATTTCGGCTATTAAACTCATGACTGGAGAAATTCAGGCAGCAAAGGTAGCTAAAAATGACTGAACCCCATTTTTAAAGTTACAGGGAAGCAAGAATTCAATGCTGTTCTACTTTTTACCTGGGCTCCAAAATTCCCTTGCTCACAAAGGGTGTCCCTTCTTCCATAGGCCCAAGTAGCAAAATCCGGAATGTCGTACCCTTTCCCAATTCAGATTGCTTCACAAAAATCTTTCCTCCGTGGTACCCCTCCACAATTCGTTTGGACAAGGTCAATCCCAACCCCCATCCCCGCTTACGAGAAGAAAAGCCTGGAGTAAACACTTTTTTGAACTTCATTTTCTCAATCCCCATCCCCGTGTCCGTAATGTCTATACCCACATACTTGTCGCTTTCCTGGAAAAGTGTTAGGCGAAGCAAGCCTTTTCCTTTCATGGCATCTACCGCATTTTTACACACGTTTTCAATCACCCATTCAAACAGTGGCTTGTTTAGAAGTGCAATCAATTCCCTCGAATCGGATTGAATCTCCCACTCTACTTTTGTAGAAATGCGAGGCCGCAAGTAGGCTACCGCTTCCTCTACGATTTGGGAAACATTCTCAGGCTGAATCACCGGAGTGCTCCCAATGCTACTGAATCGCTCGGTGACCACACGCAGCTTGGTGACATCTTTGTCCATCTCCTGGATGATTTCCTTGTTTTCATCCCAAACGGGAGAATTTTTCAAGTAATCCATCCAAGCCATTAGAGATGCGATCGGTGTACCGAGTTGGTGCGCAGTTTCCTTGGTCAAACCTGCCCATACCCGGTTCTGCTCTGAGAGTTTGCTTTGATTAAACACCACATACACCAGCAATCCAAAAAGTAATATCACCCCCAATTGAATGTAGGGATAGTATTTCAAGTTGGTCAACAGGGCTGAATTGCGGTAGAAGATTCGAATATCAGCCTCTTCCAAAACAATTGGCGGATAGTCTTCCTGCATCTCCAGCAGTTCCTGACTCAAAACTCGGGAGGAATCCGCTTGATTCTGGCTATTGTTAAATGAGATGTTTCGAAAATCAATGGGATTACCCTCTCCATCTACCATGATAATGGGAAATGAATAATTCTGCTGAATGATCTCTTGGTTGATAAAAGTTAGATTTTCTGAAGTAGTGGCCGCATAGTCCAGGGCTGCAGACAATACGCGTATTTGTCTATCCTCTCGCTCCCGAAGTTCCTCCACTAATCGATGGGTATACCCAATGGACCCCAAGCCCAGGAGTAGGGAAATCAAAAAAATCAGCCACTTGACCAACTTTTTATTTTGATAGAAATCGATCGAAGCCAAATCGGGCAACCTGTTGTTCATTCGAATGGACTAGCTTTATACTAGTAGTAACTAAAGAAAGGAAATTAAAGTATCTCTGCCGCCAAAAAAAAGAGGTTTTCTAAAAAAATCAACGCCTTACCAAAAATACCCCAACCCCGCTAAGCCTAGGTCCTGGAATCAATTACTACTGCGAAGCCACTTCCAGAGCACCTTGTAGGATGGTTTAGTGCCATGCATCAAAATTCCAATACGGTAAATCTTTGCAGCTAGCCAGGTGGTTCCAAAAAATCCCAACACAAGTAATCCCATGGAAAGCCCCAATTCCCAAAAAGGAACCCCATAGCTAATTCGTCCCATCATCGCAATCGGCGAGGTCAGCGGAATGATGGATAGCCAAAAGGAAATGTTGCTGCTTGGATCTTGAAGTACAAAAACAAACAGCCCCATGTACCCTACTAGCAAAGGGATGGTAATGGGAAACATAAATTGCTGCGCATCGGAAGGAGCATCTACAGCTGCACCCACGGCCGCAAATAAAGCACCGTACAACAAATACCCTCCCAAAAAGTAAAACACGAATGCTAACACCAGGGAAACAAAATCTATTCCATTGATCACCTGAAGGATATCTCCCAATTCACTGGGTTGAGGAGATGCTCCCATCAATTCAGGATTGGCCATTTCCATGGCCTGTTGCTGTGGCATTTGCATCCCCAAGACGCCCATCACCACCGTGGAAAGCGTACTAACGAGGAATACCCAGATCAGAAATTGTGTCAAACCTACTGCACCAATCCCCACGATTTTGCCCATCATGAGTTGAAATGGCCTCAAGGAAGAAACTAAAATCTCCACGATGCGAGTGGACTTCTCCTCAATGACACCCTGCATGATCTGGTTGCCGTAAATAAATATGAACAGGTAAATCAAAATCCCTGACAAAAATCCCAAAGCGTAATTGACCGTGGCATCGGTGATTTTTTCTTCCCCGGCTTCCCCAAGGGTAAGGGATTGCACCTTCACTTCAGTCCTGATTTCCTTTAGCACATTGGGATCTATTCCTTTGGCATACAAGCGTTGATCCTCAATTTTTCGTTTGAGTGCCCCTTCCAAATAACCGATCAATGCCGTACTTGGATTTTCCAAACCATAAAATTGAATTCCTTGTGGAGCGGAAAGTTCCATCTTAGGGAGGTACAACACCCCATAACGCTCCTCCTTGGTAACCAAGGCTTTGGCCTCCTCCAAACTTTTTCCAGAAGAGCTAAATGCATATTGCTCGGAGCTTTCCATAAAAAAAAGCCCCGTCTCGTCTACTACTTCGATCACCCGGAGGGATTGATTTTCTTTTTCCTCCACCGCTATCCATACAAAAACGGCCATGATGGCTGGAAAAATCAAAGGAGTAAGTAAGGTGGCGATGAGGAAGGATTTTTTCTTCACTCGGGCCAAGTACTCCCGCTGGATCACAAGCAATACCTTATGCATGGGTACTGGCATTTACTTGTTGAATAAAAATTTCTTCCATGCTTGGAAATCGTTCTTGGAAGGAAATAACCTGTCCAAATGCCATCAATTCCTGCAAGAGTTCATTGGGAGACTGCCCATTCAAGGGCAGCAACAACTCTACGCGACCATCTTCTCGAGATTCTACCTGCCAAGTGGGCGGCAACTCTTGATTGATTTGATCCAAACTTACTCGGATCTCCAAGGGCCTAAATCTAGATTTGATCTCCCGGATACTTCCATCCATGATTTTCTTGGACTTGTGGATCATGGCCACTTGATCACAAAGTAGTTCCACGGACTCCATGCGGTGGGTACTCAACAAAATGGTCGTTCCTGCCTTCTTTAGTTCTAAAATTTCATTTTTGAGAACCGCGGCATTGACGGGATCAAAACCTGAAAATGGCTCGTCCAAAATCAGTAGCCTAGGTTCATGGATTACTGTAGCGATGAATTGAATTTTTTGAGCCATGCCTTTTGACAGGTCTTCAATTTTTTTGTTCTTCCAGGAAGAGATCTCAAACTTCTCCAACCACTGCTGGACTCGTTGTTTTGCTTCTAAAGAAGTAAGCCCTTTAATCCTAGAAAAATAAATGAGCTGGTCCCAAACCCCCATCTTTTTGTACAAGCCTCGCTCCTCGGGAAGGTATCCGATTTTACGAATAGACTCTCCAGATAAAGGCTGCCCATCCATTAAAACTTCTCCGCTATCCTGTTCGATGATTTGATTGATAATTCGAATAAGGGTGGTTTTTCCTGCTCCATTGGGTCCCAATAAACCAAAAATACCCCCATCTGGAACCACTAAATCTAGGTCAGTTAGCGCTTTATGGCTACCGTATGCCTTGTTGAGCTTGTGGATTTCTAACATGATTACTTGATAGTTAGGGTGCCAACGCCTACATCAAGAATAAATTCCAAAAGTCTTGGGTCTGAGGCTGTATAGCCTTTGGTAACGAAAACATCTTCCCCTACAGCCCTAAGGTACTCCGGAACTGAAGTTCGGCAGAGCGGGGTAGTTATCATTCGAATTTTTACCGGATTGGATTCGGGGGGTAGCTTCAGGTAAATCGATCCCCCACCCACAGCTGCAATTACTTGCCCTTTGGAAGTTTGACCCAGTCCATAATTGAGGTTGATTTCTCCGTAGTTGACCTCAATAATCACTTTATTGGCTTGAACTTGCTGCGCTTGCATCAAGTCCACAATTCCCATATTGAGAGTGACCAGCAGGGTATCCATGCCAATCAAATTAGGACTGATGGAGCTATTGTGAATGGAGACGTCTGCACTGGCACTTTTTATTTTTAGCTTGGAAATCCCCAACTGTGCAAGATCAAAATCTGCCGTGCCCATTCCCAAATTAAACTCCAAATCATATGCATAGCCACTAGTCAGACCTACATCCCAGGAGTGGTCAAAGCCATTGGAAGTCGAAAACAATTTGGTAGTGATACTTTTTCCAAGGTTGTCCGATTCAATATTCTTGTGCACCAAACTGGCATTTATTCCATTATTTACCGTTGACGATCGGAAATCGGGAAGAATGTTTGCTTGCAGGAGGTGGCCGTGAATAGAGACGGGGTCCAAGCCTACGCTTCTTTTGACCTGAGTTTGACTTTTATAGGTGCTAAAATTTAAACTCACCGTCTCAATCCCTTCCTTTGCAGCCACTCGATATTCCCGTACAAATTGTGCATGTACCCAACTCCCTGCAAAGGGTAAGAGAAAAAACACAAGGCACAATTTTTTAAACATAGCAATAGGGTACGCGAGAAGCCTAAAAAGGTTTTTTAAAAATATAAAAAAAGCCAGAGCTTGACTCTGGCTTTTGAATTTTTTAAAAAAACTCTTTCATGCGATCAAAGAAGGATTTCTCCTGCTTCCCAGGATCTGGCTTGAAATTTTCCGAATGCTTCAACCCCTCCAAAACAGATCTTTCCTCTTTGGAAAGCGTGGTAGGCGTCCAAATATTGACCATAATCAACTGGTCTCCTCTGCCATAGCCATTGATGTCTTTGATGCCCTTCCCTTTTAGGCGGAGCATTTTCCCGCTTTGGGTTCCAGGATCAATTTTGATTTTGACTTTGCCATCCAGAGTAGGAACCTCTACCGATTCCCCCAAAGCAGCTTCAATGAAGGATATATGCAAGTCATAGATTACATTATTGCCTTCCCGCTGGAAAATACCATCCTCAGCTTCTTCAATTACAATCAAAAGGTCTCCAGGAATTCCTCCGGGCATCTCGTTTCCTTTGCTAGACATACTGAGCTGCATGCCTTCTCCTACTCCACCTGGAATCGTAATGGAAATAACCTCTTCCTTCAAGAGCAATCCACGTGAATCGGCATCATCCGGCTTCTTGTCTACCAATTGTCCCGATCCAGCACAAACGCCACAGGTACTTGCCGAAACCATCTGGCCCAGCATGGTATTCACTACCTTTTTTACTTGACCAGATCCTTGGCAAGCTGAACAGGTTTTGAAGGTCACCCCAGGAGCTACCACCTGGCGTTTTACCTTAATTTTCTTTTCTACACCATTCGCAATTTCACTCAAGGTGAGCTTCAGCTTGACACGAAGGTTGGTTCCTTTTTTGGTGCGCCGTCCACCTCCGCCACCTCCGCCAAAGAAGGACCCAAAGCCTCCTCCACCAAAAATATCTCCAAACTGGGAGAAAATGTCTTCCATATTCATCCCTCCGCCTCCGAAGCCGCCGTTACCTCCCAGCCCTTGATGGCCAAATTGGTCGTAACGTTGCTTTTTTTCCGGATTGCTCAATACCTCGTAAGCCTCGGCAGCCTCCTTAAACTTATCTTCAGCCTCTGGATTGTCCGGATTTTTATCGGGATGGTATTGAATCGCTAGTTTGCGATAGGCTTTCTTGATATCCTCCGCGCTAGCAGATTTGGAAACACCAAGTACCTCGTAATAGTCTCTTTTTGCCATAATTAGGTTATGCTCCGGTCACTACTTTGGCGAATCGAACTACCTTTTCACCAAGTATGTACCCTTTTTCTACTACATCTACCACTGCACCCTTCAACTCAGGGTTTGGAGATGGGATCTGTGTAATTGCTTCCTGTGTATCGGGATCAAAGGGCTTTCCAATCAAGTCCTCCATGGGTTTTAGCCCCTTGGAATCAAGAATTTTCACCAATTTGTGAAAGATCAACTGGTTACCCTCTTGTATTTTTTGGACATCCCCCTCTTTTTCTGCAGCCTTAAATGCACGCTCAAAGTCATCGACAACTGGAATTAAGTCCTTCAGCACCTCCTCAGAGGCAGTTTTGATCAAGTCAATCCGCTCCTTGGCCGTCCTTTTTCTAAAGTTTTCAAAATCAGAATACAGGCGAAGGTATTTCTCCTTCAATTCCCCTACTTCAGCAGTCAATTTTTCTTCCTGACTTAGCTCATTTTCTTCTGCTACTTCCCCAGCTGGTGCAGTAGACTCTTCCAATTTCGTTTCGTCGAGGTGCAATTCCCCTTCTTGCTGTTCTTGATTTTTATTTTCCATGGGTATTTCGTTCGTAGTTGGCTTTTTAGAATTAACAAGGAGTTTGCCAGACCTTCAAGGCTGACAAAGTGGCGGATTTAGGAATGGATTGCCTGCCAGATTAAATCCTTCAATTTCTCCAAATTGTACTGACTGACAGAAGAGATAAACACATAGGGAAGGTCATTGGGGATTTCCCGTTCCATCTCTTTCATCAGCTGCTCATCGAGCATATCTACCTTGGAAATCGCGAGCAAGCGCTTCTTATCCAAGAGCTCGGGATTGTATTTCCGCAGTTCCCCCAACAAAATTCGGTATTGCTCCCCAATATCCTTGGCATCTGCAGGGATCAAAAACAAAAGAATCGAATTGCGCTCAATGTGCCTCAAAAATCGAATACCCAGGCCTTTTCCCTCAGCAGCGCCTTCAATAATTCCAGGAATATCTGCCATTACGAAAGATTTATCATCCCGGTAACCGACTACTCCTAAGTTTGGAACCAAGGTGGTAAAGGGATAGTCCCCAATTTCCGGCCTGGCTGCTGAGATCGCAGAAAGTAAAGTGGACTTTCCTGCATTTGGAAATCCCACCAATCCTACGTCCGCCAATAACTTCAGTTCAAGAATAATCCATTCCTCAATCCCTTCCTCTCCAGGTTGGGCAAAATGTGGGGCTTGGTTGGTGGCGGTTTTGAAGTGATCGTTACCCAATCCCCCACGTCCCCCTTTAGTCAAGATAATTTCTTGCCCATGGGTAGTGATTTCAAAACGCTTCTCTCCCGTTTCGGCATCTTTGGCTACCGTTCCTAAAGGCACTTCCAAGATGACGTCTTTTCCATCTGCTCCGGTTCTTCGACCCCCATCTCCTCCTTTTCCAGGATCTGCGATGACGTGCTTCTTGTATTTAAGGTGAAGGAGTGTCCACAATTGTGAACTTCCTCTCAGGATAATGTGCCCGCCACGACCTCCATCTCCCCCATCAGGCCCGCCTTTTGGCACGTGCTTTTCCCTACGGAAATGCACAGAACCTGCACCGCCTGCCCCAGAACGGGAGCAAAATTTTACGTAATCAATGAAGTTAGAGTCAGCCATGGATGGTGAATGAAAAAAGGCTAAGCCCTAGAGCCTAGCCAAGTCTTTGAAATGCAAATTTAGCAAAAAGCTAGGGATCAATACCCATCAATCACTGCGGCAATCTGATCAAAGATTTCTTCGATCTTTCCCACACCAACGATTTGATGAAATTTTCCTTGTCTTTCATAGTACGCTGCCACAGGCAAGGTTTCGTCTAGGTACACCTGAATTCGTGTATTTATTTTTGCCTCTTCCTGGTCATCTACTCGACCTGAGGTTTTTCCTCTTTCTAGAATTCGCTCCTTCAAGATCGCTTGCGGAACTTCCAATGCAATCATCCCAGAAATCTTCATCCCATTTTTTGAGAGCATGGCATCCAAGGCTTCCGCCTGTGCGGTGGTCCGAGGAAATCCATCAAAAATGAAGCCCTTACTGTCTTTTGTGGTCGCGATTTTATCCTCTACCATTTGGATCACTACCTCATCAGGAACCAAGCGCCCTTGGTCCATGAATCCTTTTGCCAAAGCCCCTAAGGCTGTTCCTTCACCAAGATGTTTGCGAAACAAATCCCCAGTGGACAGGTGAGTCAGCCCATAAGAGGCAATAATTTTTTCGCTCTGAGTACCTTTTCCGGCACCTGGAGGTCCAAACAAAACAAGATTAAGCATATAAAAATAGTTTTAGGGGATACTGAGTTGATAGATTTCCGGATAATTGCGACCGGCTCCATCGTAATCGAGTCCAAATCCGACCACAAATTTATTCGGAATTTCAAAACCGACATAATCCAAGGGATAATTAAAGGAAAAAGCCTCTTTTTTGAATAATAAGGTCGCTATAGCCACGCGTTTGGGATGAAAAGGGGCCAATTGCTCCAGCAAATAGGCCATACTTTTACCCGTATCCACGATATCTTCCACAATCACCACATTTTTCCCGGAGATCGAAGCAGGTATACCAATGACTTCAGTCACCTTGCCCGTGGATTCCATCCCGGTGTAGGAAGAGATCTTGATAAACTCACAGGACAGGGGTAGGGGAATGGCACGAACTAGATCTGCTAGAAATAGGAAGGAACCATTGAGTACTCCGAGCAACACCAGTTCTTCTCCTTCAAAATCAACGCTAATTTGAGCACCCAATTCCTGGATCCGTTGCTCAAGTTGGACCTTACTGAGGTAGGTCTCGAAGGTCTTATCTTTAATTGTAATCTTCTTCATGGGTAATTTTACAATTCTTTGAGTAGGTATTGGTATAGCTGAACCATGGAATCTAGATCTTGGAGTGAAACTTTTTCATCTGGGCTATGCACCTGATCTTCTGCAGCCCCTATGAAGCACCAATCCATCGCATAGGGTGAAAACTGGATTTCCCGGCCATCACTTCCTCCATACGCTTCCACCTCCAACTGAAACGGAATTCCACTTTTGTGTGCACTTTGGATGATTCGATCGAGGAATTTTTTTCGCGGAATAAACTTATCTCGAATCGAAACCACAACCCCTTCGTGGTGATGAACTCCATCTGTGATCCAGGTGATGTCTGAAATTAGCGCCTGCTTGACTGGAGCAGTTTTCTGAATAAACGGAAGCAAGAAAGGCATGCTGCCACCTCCATGCTCTTCGTAGGTGGTAAAGACCACCCAACCATCTTCCAAGGATTCGCAAAGCTGCAAGGCTGCATATACCCCGAGTCGATTGTCCAAGTAGGCTGCTTGAATAAATTCAGAATCTACACGGATATCCTGGGCAAAAGAGAGTCTGGTTCCTCTGTCTATCTTTCTTGGAAAGTCATGAAAAAGTTCTTCCCCCTCAACTACTAGTTTGCAAGAAATCTCCCCCAGACTGTCCTTTCCAACTAACTTAGTCCCAGGAATCAGTTCAGGGCCTCCGACTGGAATCAATTGATTTGCATACCTAGCCATAAAGCCAATGGTATCGATATGGGCAAAAACAGCCGTTCGTGGATTACCAAATTTCAGTAAAATACAATCATGAAAATCTTCTCCCCGGTAAATCTCTGGTACAACTTTCCAGCTGCTTTTCCGTTCATCTACAAAACTTGAGATCCAAGACGATGCCATGGCCTCCTCACCAGATACGGATTGCATGAAAAGTAATTCTTTGAGGAAATCAGAAATTGGCATAGAATATGTAAACAGAAAACCGAAATAAGACCGTTTCAAGACGTAAACAAAATTGTTAATGTCTTGTTATTTAAATAAATCCTGTATTTTTGCAGTAAATTAAATGCATTTATATTTGTAATCAGATTTACCAATCTTTATAAAAACCGAAACAAAAAATTTTTTGTCATGAAAAAACTAATACTCTCTACCCTCCTGGCCGGATCTTTGGCTTTCGCTTCGAATGCTCAGGAATTCAACAAGTGGTCTCTTGAGGCTACTACCGGCTTCAACAAGGCAATGGCTCCTCTTACAGCAGGATACCTTTCTCCGACTCTCAACATCGGACATGCTGATCTTGGTGTTCGTTACATGTTTAATGAGAAGTTTGGAGCCAAGCTAGACTATGGTTTCGGATCTTTCAAAGAATCTGATGGAAATAGCCCTGAGTTCGATACCAAATATTTCCGTCTAAACCTTCAGGGTGTAGCGAATGTTGGTCGAATCATGAATTTTGAGACTTTCTCAAATCGTGTAGGCTTGTTGTTTCACTCAGGTGCAGGTATTGGTGTAGTTAATCCTGAAATGAATCAGTACAACTATTTCAATGACAGAGTGTACACCTTGATTTTTGGATTCACTCCTCAAATTAAATTAACTGAAAAAATCTCACTAGTAGGTGATGTTTCCACCATTCTGAATGGTCGTCAAACCATTACTTTTGATGGTGTAAATGCTATTCTTCCTTCAACAATGCCAAATGCATCTACCAATAATGGATACTATGGTGCTAATGGAACTTGGTGGACTGGTACTTTAGGTTTGAACATCTACTTGGGTAAGCAAACTCAACATGCAGACTGGTTTATCGCTGCCAATAAGTATGCTACCAAAGAAGAATTGGCTACACAAATCAATGGCATCAAGGATATGTTGAAAGACTCTGATGCTGACGGTGTGCCTGATTACTTGGACAAAGAGCCTAATACTCCATCTGGAGCAAGAGTAAGCCCATCAGGAACTACCCTTGATTCTGACGGTGACGGTACTCCTGACCACCTAGACAAGTGTCCATTCCAGCCAGGTGCTGCTGCTTCAAATGGTTGCCCAGTTGAGGTTTCTAGAGACGAAGTAGATTACTTGAGAAAAGCAATCAACGACGGTTATGTAAACGTGTACTATGCATTCGATAGCGCTAAGCCTTTGGCTTACTCCATCAGCTCTGCGCAGTACATCTCCAACTTCTTGAAAAGAAATCCTGGAGTAACTGTTGAAGTGAAAGGTTATGCTGACGAATTGGGTGAAGAAGACTACAACATCAAACTTTCTGAAAGCAGAGCTAAAGCGGTATATGACTTGATCATTGCTTCTGGTGTAGATGCATCAAGAGTAACTTACAAAGGTTACGGTGAAGATACTTCTGTAGACAAGTCTTCTGCAGATGCAAGACAAATGGCAAGAAGAGCTAGCTTCGAAGTGAAGTAATTCTAAAGCACATATTGAAAGAGGCTGGGATATCCCAGCCTCTTTTTTTTGTCTTGACAGTACGGAGTATCCCTGATTTGCATGCTTTCCCTAGAGTTTAGCGTTTCGAATTACTAGCTGGAATTTTGGGGATCTTCCTGCTTTTCTTTGTATTTTTAAAGATGTTTATACTTTCTCAACAGGCTTCCATTGCCAATCAATTCCTAGCAGAATTACGGGATAAGCAGATCCAAAAGGACCGGATGCGCTTTCGGAAAAATCTAGAACGCCTAGGAGAGATTCTAGCCTACGAAGTGTCCAAATCCCTATCCTATCAAAATGGAGAGGTTCAGACTCCCTTGGAACCAACGGAAATGCAGCTTCCTTCGGATCAGGTAGTTTTGGTTGCAGTATTGCGAGCAGCACTCCCTTTTTACCAAGGCTTTTTGAATTTTTTTGATCAAGCTGAAAGCGGGTTTATCGGTGCCTTTCGAGAAGAATCTGGAGCCGAACTCACCGTAAATTTGGGTTACCATGCAAGCCCCAACTTGGACAATAAGGTATTGATTTTAGTAGATCCCATGCTGGCCACCGGCCAATCTTGCGTGGAATCTCTACAAACCCTACTCAAACATGGCACTCCTAAAGCCATTCACTTGGTGGCTGCATTTGCTGCACCAGAAGGAGTGGAGCACCTGAAGAAATCCATAACCATTCCATATTCCCTTTGGCTAGGTACCCTTGACGCAAAACTCAACTCCCTATCTTACATCGTCCCCGGCTTAGGAGATGCAGGAGATCTCGCCTTTGGAGAAAAAATTTAGTCCCAAGTACTCTACAGAATCGACTAAGGCGATGGAAAACAAAACTTCCGAAATTCTTGATTTTCCAGAACTATCCATTTCAAAGCTCCAGATGAAAATCACCAAGCGCCCTACACAACTACCTTTGTAAATTGAACATCACCTAACCTATGCGTGAAGCTTTTCTGACCTTTGTCGGTATTTACCTCTTATCCATGTTCAAGTTTGTTGCTGGCCCAGTATTGGGGGCGGCAGCCGGCTACAGTCCATGGCAAATCATCTTAGTGAGTGTATTGGGGATGATGAGCAGTGTGACCCTCTTTACTTTTCTAGGTACACGCTTAAAAAAATGGGCAAATGCTCGTTTTGGAAAGCAAAAAAAGTTGTTTACGCCAAAAAATCGCCGGATCGTTCGGGTCTGGAATTCCTACGGAGAGATGGGCATTGCTTTTTTAACACCTATTCTACTCACACCTATTGGAGGCACCCTGATCTTGGTGTCTTTTGGTTCAGCAAAGCAAAAAATTTTCAGCTACATGCTGTTGAGCGGATTGGCTTGGGCCACCTTCTTTAGCTTTTCGATAGATTGGCTGCTATCCATCCCAGTTGTGGCTGCACTATTCGGGTAAGGCTTGATCTGGAAGAATTTCGATATCTTGAATCAATACTCGCTTGGCGATTTCTTGTCCTGTCAAGGTAGCTGCTAAGCCCCCCATCGCCGTCTCTTTGTAACGACTTTCCATAGAGGCCCCAATCTCCCCCATCGCTTCAATGCACTCATCTACCGGAATGACTGCACTGACATTGGATAGAGCAATTTGAGCAGAACTGAAAGCGATCGCCGCTGCACTGGCATTTCGCACCACACAGGGTACTTCCACCAAGCCTGCAACCGGGTCACATACTAGGCCCAACATGCACTGAATTGTGATGGCAACTGCATTAAAAAGTTGGTCTGTGGTCCCACCCAAGCAATGTACAATCGCGCCTGCTGCCATGGCTGCTGCCGAACCCGTTTCCGCTTGACAACCGCCTACTGCCCCTGCCAAACTGGCCTTTTGCTCAATGATCAAAGCAATTCCAGCTCCGATCAACAAGCCTTCACAAATTTGCGCATCGGTGAGGCCGTGGATTTCTTGAAGGGTCACTAAAGTTCCCGGAAGAATTCCAGATGCACCCGCAGTAGGTGCCGCCACTACCCGACCCATGCAGGAGTTGACCTCCTTGGCTGCCAAGGCCCTGGAGATTAAGCGCTGAAACTCCGGTGAAAGGACCGTCAAGGGATTGGCATAGACTTTCTTGGCACCATTGGCAATCATCCCAGAACGGGAACTCATTTCCTGTTCCAAGCCAGTCTTCACCGCATCCTTCATCACCTGATAGGCCTGTTGGATTCCTTGCCAGATCTGCTCTTTGGTAGCCCCTTTTTGAGCTACCTCGTAGTCAAGGACTACATCTACTAGCGAAAGTGACTGTTCCTCGCAGTATTTTTTCCATCCACTAAAACTTTCAAATAGAAATGACATGATGCTTTGGGTTTATTTCTTTAGAAAAAAAGGAAATCTAAACGCTACTTAAAAATCAAAATTGATAGTTTGGGTAACCGCAGGATCCAAACTCAAGGCTATCGGGCAGGTTCGGGCAGCATTTTTTAATTTTTGACTAAATTCCGGCGTAAATGGTGCGCCAGACCAATGAAAGTCAACTTGAATTTCTTTGATCTTTCTAGGACTGCTTTCCATAATCTTGGTGATTTCCCAAGAAAGCGCTTCCAAAGAAACTCCATCCCGCTCTGCAACAATACCCATAATCGTCACCATGCAACTCCCCAAGGCAGCAGAAACTAGGTCAGTTGGAGAGAAAGCCTCTCCCTTTCCGTTGTTGTCCAACGGCGCATCTGTAATCAAAGCATTTCCAGAAAGAACATGGGTTGCTTGGGTTCTCAAGCTTCCCAGGTACGAACTTTTTATAGTGGGCATAAACTCTTACTTTTAAATTTCAGTTGTATAGATATCTAATCAAAAATAGGGCATTATTTTCGACCAAAGCGAATGAATAAGCTGAATTTCCTATTCCCAGTATTTTTCTTTCTCCTAACGCTACCTGTGCTAGCGCAGCGAGAAGACACGGGAAATTACGAATACGACAGAGAATACCTCTTGGGCGTCAATAAGAATACCAACGGCGGGATGATTGGTGGCGTTGCCCTCAAAGTGGGGACACGACTAGACGATTCCCAATTTGCTTTCTTTGGACTTGAGCTTGCCAATGTGAAGCACCCCAAGGAAGTTCGGTACACCACGGTAACCGGTAACAATTACATTTTTGGCAAATCCAATTACCTCTATGTCATCCGACCGCATTATGGCCGAGAAGTAATTCTATTCAAAAAGGCTCCTAATCAGGGCGTACAAGTTTCCGCACTAGGTGCTGTAGGCCCGTCTATCGGACTAGTAGCACCCTACTTTATCGAATATGCACTCAATCGCGTAGAAACGGTGGTGGAGCAGTACGACCCTGCCGTGCACCAAAGCAGATTCAATATTCTTGGCACTGGGCGATTGTTGGAAGGTGTAGGACAGTCCGAATTGGCTATTGGCGGCATGGCAAAAGCAGCCCTCTATTTTGAATTTGGGGTATTCAAGAGCAATGCCACTGGACTGGAAGTAGGGTATCAGGTGGAAGGCTTCCAAAAGAAAATTCCACTCATCTTGCGCGAACAAAATCGGCAATTTTTTCAGTCTGCCTACTTTACTTTGTTCTTCGGCTTTAGAAAGTAAGTCAAAAAAGCGAGTATTTGTCGGTCCTAAATTACCTTTGCATCAAATCTTAAGCTCATGATTGAATTACCCGTAATTTCTGAAGAAGCCACCAGACGCAAAAAGCCCGATTGGCTTCGGGTGAAGCTACCCGTTGGGACCGAATATGCCAAGGTACGGAAACTGGTAGATCAACATAAATTACACACCATCTGTGAAAGCGGCAACTGTCCAAATATGGGGGAATGCTGGGGCGCTGGCACAGCCACCTTCATGATCTTGGGGAACGTGTGTACACGATCCTGCTCCTTCTGTGCCGTTGCTACAGGGAGACCCAATGAATACGACACGGATGAACCAAGACGAGTAGCAGAAGCCATTCAGTTGATGGGCGTAAAGCATGCCGTCATTACTTCGGTCAATCGAGATGAATTGAAAGATCGAGGAGCAGAAATTTGGTACCAGACGGTGGTCTTGACCAAGGAATTATCCCCTTCCACTACCATCGAAACGCTTATTCCAGATGTGAAAAGCAACTGGGATGCGCTGTACCGCATGATTGAAGGAGGACAAGAGGTAGTCTCTCACAACATGGAGACCGTAGGTAGACTTTACCGAATGGTACGCCCACAGGCAAAATACGAGCGCTCCTTGGAACAAATCAAACTAACCAAAGCTGCTGGCAAACGAACCAAAACTGGAATCATGCTAGGCCTTGGAGAATCCAAAGAAGAAGTGTATCAGGCCATGGATGACTTGGCAGCCAATGGCTGTGACATCCTGACCCTAGGCCAATACTTGCAGCCTACCAAAATGCATATCGAGGTAGCAGAATTTATCCATCCAGATACTTTTGCACACTACCAGGAAGAAGGCTTACGGAGAGGATTGAAGTACGTAGAATCTGGACCTTTGGTCCGCTCCTCCTACCATGCCGAACGACATGTGCATGTGTAATACCCCAACAAAAAAGGCCCCGTAATTACGGGGCCTTTTTTATCTTAAGAACTCTTATTTTTTAGTTCGCGTATTCCTCTACTGGAATGCAGCTACAGATCAAGTTACGGTCTCCATAAGCAGAATCAATTCTTCGTACCGTAGGCCAGAACTTATTCTCCTTTACAAAAGGAGCAGGGAAGACTGCTTTCTCTCTAGAGTAAGGCAAGTCCCAAGTTCCAGTCAGAACCATGGTAGCGGTATGCGGTGCATTTTTAAGGACATTCTCTACTCGGTCAGCCTTGCCGTCTTCAATTTCTTGGATCTCTACACGGATGGCAACCATAGCATCACAGAACTTATCTAGTTCGGCTTTGGTCTCGGATTCTGTAGGCTCAATCATCAAGGTTCCAGCCACCGGGAAGGATACGGTAGGTGCATGGAAACCGTAATCCATCAAGCGCTTGGCGATATCTTCTACCTCCACTCCTACTTCTTTGAAGGCTCGGCAGTCTACGATCATTTCGTGGGCTGCACGTCCTTTAGATCCTGTGTAAAGTAGTGGATAATGACCACTCAAACGCTCCTTGATGTAATTCGCATTCAAAATGGCAATCTGAGTAGCATGGGTAAGCCCATCGCCGCCCATCATGGAGATGTAAGCATAGGAAATAGGAAGAATACTCGCGCTTCCGTAAGGTGCGGATGAGATGGAAGACACGGCATGCTCTCCACCAGTTTTCACCAATGGGTTGCCCGGTAAGAATGGAGCCAAGTGAGCTGCTACGCAAATTGGGCCCATACCAGGTCCACCACCCCCGTGAGGGATGCAGAAGGTCTTGTGGAGATTGAGATGGCAAACATCCGCTCCAATTCGACCAGGAGAAGTTACTCCTACCTGAGCATTCATGTTGGCTCCATCCATGTAAACTTGACCACCATAAGCATGGATGGTAGCACAAATCTCTTGGATTGCTTCTTCAAATACTCCGTGCGTTGAAGGATAGGTGACCATCAAGCAAGACAGTTCAGCAGCATGTTCTTCTGCTCTTGCCTTCAAGTCTTCCACGTCAATATTTCCCTTGTCGTCACAATTCACCAATACCACTCGCATGCCCGCCATTACAGCAGAAGCAGGGTTGGTGCCGTGGGCAGAAGTTGGGATCAAGGCTACATTACGATGTCCTTCTCCTCTATTGAGGTGGTAAGCACGGATCACCATCAAACCTGCGTACTCACCTTGTGCTCCAGAGTTGGGCTGCAAGGAAGTATCTGCAAATCCGGTGATCTCCGTCAACCAGGTTCTCAAGTTGGTAAACAATTCCTGATACCCTTCTGTCTGATCAATCGGAGCGAAAGGGTGGATTTGACCAAATTCAGGCCAAGTCACCGGGATCATTTCTGCTGTTGCATTCAACTTCATGGTGCAAGAACCCAAGGAGATCATGGAATGCACCAGAGAAAGGTCTTTGGATTCCAACTTCTTGATGTAGCGTAGCATCTCGTGCTCACTGTGGTTGGTATTGAATACCGGATGCGTGAGGTAAGAAGAGGTACGTACAAGCGCGGCAGGCCATTCCAATTGTAGGGAGTTGGCCATCGCTGACGTAAATGGTGAGGCTTGGCCTTTCGCATTGGCAAACAAGGAAAGAACTAGTTCGGCATCTGCGATTGTCTTTGCCTCATCAAAGGCAATGAAAATTGCGCCCTCCTCGTATCTAAAGTTCACTTGAGCGGCTACTGCATTTGCCTTTACTTTAGATTGAGTAGCAGCATCTACCTGAACTTTCAAGGTATCGAAGTAGGAGTTGGTTCCTAGGGTAAATCCTAGTTTCGCCAAACCTTGAGCCGTCAACTTGGCAAGGCCATGCGTGCGAAGTGCAATATTTTTTAGCCCTGCAGGACCGTGGTACACTGCATAAAAACTAGACATTACTGCAAGCAATACCTGGGCAGTACAAATGTTTGAAGTTGCTTTTTCTCGCTTGATGTGCTGCTCACGAGTTTGTAGCGCCATGCGGTAGGCTTTATTTCCAGCACGGTCAATGGAAACTCCAATGATACGGCCAGGAATCTGACGCTTAAAATCTTCTTTGGTAGCGAAGAAGGCAGAGTGTGGTCCACCATAACCCATAGGCACTCCAAAGCGCTGCGCGGATCCTACCACGACGTCAGCCCCCATTTCCCCTGGAGGTGTCAACAGTGTCAAGGCCAAAAGGTCTGAAGCAAAAGCAGTCAAAACCTTATTTTCTTTAGCAGAAGCCACTAGCGCAGTGTAATCCACTACTTCTCCGTCCATATTTGGGTACTGGAACATGGCCCCATACAATTCTGGGTCGGTTAAATCCAAAGAAGACAAAGGTCCAAACACCAAATTGATGCCAATAGGCTCTGCCCGAGTGATCAATAAGGCTTTGGTCTGTGGAAATACTTTTTCGTCTACAAAGTAGGTGTTCGCATTTTTCTTTTCTCGAGGCTTCACTGCATGAAGCATGGTCATCGCCTCAGCAGCTGCTGTACCCTCATCTAGTAAGGAGGCATTGGCCAATTCCATACCTGTAAGTTCAATCACTACCGTCTGGAAGTTGATCAAAGCTTCCAATCTCCCCTGAGCGATTTCAGCCTGGTAAGGCGTGTAAGCCGTATACCAGCCTGGATTTTCCAACACATTTCGAAGGACTACCCCAGGAACCAAGGTATCGTAATAGCCTAATCCAATAAAGGAAGAGAACACCTTATTCTTGGAAGCCAATTTTTTGAAATTCTTCAAAAATTCAGACTCCAACTGAGCAGCAGGAAGCTGCAGTGGTCGCTCCAATTGAATGGATTCGGGTACGGTTTGGTTGATTAATTCGGTCAAGCTTGAGGCTCCGATTTTTTCCAACATCGCTGCAATTTCCGCTTCTGTCGGGCCATTGTGTCTGCTCTCAAATTTGACAGCATTGTTAAGATTGATCTGCATAAGTAGGGGGTAGTACGTATG
>CANGYY010000035.1 GCA_947458585.1 Cyclobacteriaceae bacterium
AGGGCTGGCTTATTTCGGATTTCTGCCAGTCCTCCCACCGCATTCCAGTCTGCATTTATTGGGGCGGTAAACTGTCTAGTCCCGTCTTGAAAAATGAGGCTTTTATTTTCCCCCACGACAATATTTCGATTTAAAACCAAGTTGGCAGAATCCTCTAAAACTCCAATTTGAATGTCCGTAGACAACTCGGTGGATTCGATGGTATTGTTGACAAATTTTAGTTGCCCTACTTGCAGTTGATTGGCCCCATTGATCTTGAGCACCCCGTTATTTACGGTAAGCTCCGCATCCGTACCCAGGGTAATGTCTGTGATGTACAGGGTCCCAGGACCCACATGGATTCCTTTCCAGCGTTTATCAAAGGAACCAAGGGCATACTTGTTATCGGTGTCTGGAAGAATATCGCTACCCACCTTTAAAAAATTCAGAATTTCCCCCCTAGGAATGAGTACCGATTGAAGCGTTGAAATATCTTCTTTGATACGGATTTGTTCGGTGAGCAGCAGCGTAAGTTTGCGCTGGTCTTCTTCATTGATGGGATGGGGCATGTAAGTGAGTAGCTGCTCACTGAGGATGGTAAACTCAGGCCGCGTCGAAAAATTGATCTCCACCCTCAGTTTTTTGATGCGCCCATTCCAATGGATCTCCTTGAATACTTGTTGCTCTGGACTACTCCCCTGTCCAAGTACCAAATTAATCATGCCATAGCCATCCGTGCGGGTAGTATGGTATTCTTGGTACTCCTCCTCATCGTTCTCGTTTAAAACGGTAAACTGAATGGTGACCACCTGGTTGACCAACACCCCTCCTTGTGTGTCACCCGTAGTGGATTGCGGCTTTTCAGGGTCGATTATTACGGCCTGATAACTAATTCCTAGGGTTTGTGAAAATCCTTGGAAAATCACAAAAACGAGCAGCAGGATTGAGAAAAATAGTTTCATGGGATGTTGGACTAAGGATGTAAAAAATTCAGTTTTTAGTAATTTTTTTCAGATAGGCTTGGTTCATGTAGGTTACTTTTAAGATATAGATGCCGGGTGAAATGGGGTTAAACCTGACTTCTAGGATCTGACCTGCTAGGTAGCTTTTTGACAAGACAATTCTGCCGAGTATATCGGCCACCTCTACCTCTACAGTGCCAAGAGTTGGTTTGGAAAAGGAAATCGTAATCGCATCGGAAAAAGGATTCGGAAAAACCGATACCAGTAAATTGGAAAACGGAGGGGGCTCCTTTAGGGTAGACACGGTAAAGGGTTGAATAAACCCTTGGATAGCAGTGTTTTTGGTGCCATAATAAGTTCCAATAGCACTCAATTGTCCCACACTTGCTTGAACAGCATAGGTTCTCCCCTCAATAGATGCCCGAACAGAGAATCCTGCTTCTGCCAAAGTGGATCGGATCAAATACGGACTCTTTACCTCTTGGGCCCAAGAAAATGGCACAAAAACCAGGGTTAAAATGTAAAGAAACAATGACTTCATGAATTCAAGGACCCAAATTATCTTGACTACTGGGAGTCCCCAACTGTGATTTTATCTACCCCAATCTGCCTCCCTTACGTACGATCTAACTTCTTCCTTTAATCTGCTCTCCACCCCCTTTATCGTAGGGGTAGATTTCCAATTGAGCACAGAAGATCCAATTCTTTATACACTGCCTAGTGAATTCGCGAAAGGCCTCCTTTTGCAGTGGCAATCCTAAAAAGCACGGTACTTAGCTACCCTTTATTGCATCCTAAAAACGCAACCCCTCACCGCTCAGCGATGGAGGAAAACAACGGATGGAATTTACTGTCCATGCCCTTTGGGCGGACTTTGATTTTTACTCCTTTCGTAAGCGAATGCGGTATACTGAAATCGGCTCTTGCTAAGTTGCTCCTGCTGATTTCCGGTTTTTTGAACAAAAAAGACCTTGCTCGGGGGCTCCAGTTCCAAGGGAACCGTACAGGCCCCAAATAGAAAAATGAAAACCAAAAGAGGACGAAAAGAAAAAACTTCAACATTCATAATATAAAAATTTAAAGATTAAAAAACATTTAATAAATGTAATTTAAATTTTTGTTGATAAAAAAGATTAATGATTTTATTTTTTGAAAAAGGACAGGGAAATACCCGCCGCGGCAGGCAGGCGAAGTACGGAATTGATACCAATGTCGAATGTCCAACGCTGATTGAAGAATGTCGAAATGGGAAATAAAGTGGAGATAGGTTGAAATACACTCCGCCTGCCCGCCGCGGAGGGCTACGTGAAATAGGGTGGATAAAAGTGCGAAGTACGAAATTGAAACTAATTTAAAGTTGTACCAGGTACCAATTACGAAGTACCTGCTAGCCGCAGGCAGGCAAGCGATTAGACACTATGCTGCTGGCATAGCCGCATGTTTCCCCACTTCTTCAATCAACATTCAGCGTTCAGCGTTCGATATTAGTTTGAATCTCGTAATTCGTATTTCATACTTTGTACATTGTACTTGGTACTTCGTACAATCTTGCCACTAGATACTAGATACTTGCTACTAAAAGTACCACTCCCTTCCCCAGCATTTTTCGATCCATCAGATCCTGCAAGGCCTGGGGAGCCTCGGCGAGCGCATATCGTTTTCCCACATGCTGCCGAATCTTGCCCTCCTGAATCCAAGCAAGCAACTGACGGGTATTTTGTAGACTGGCCTTGGGCTCTACCTTGGCAAACTGCCCCCAAAACACGCCAACCACCGAACAGCCCTTCAAAAGGGGAAGATTCATCGGGAGCTGCGGGATTTCCCCATTTGCAAAGCCGACCACCAAATAGCGCCCTTTCCAGGCCATGCAACGCAAGGCGGCTTCGGAAAATTTCCCTCCCACCGGATCGTAGACCACATCCACCCCCCGTCCTCCGGTCAACTCTTTGATTCGCGTTTTCAGGTCCTCCGTTTCGTAATTGATCGTTTCCACTGCCCCCTTCTCTCTGCAAAGGGCTAGTTTTTCTTCCGTAGACGCTGCCGCAATCACCCGAGCCCCCATCAAGGTGCCCAATTCCACTGCCGCCAATCCCACTCCGCCTGCAGCCCCTAAAACTAGGAGGGTTTCCCCTGCCTGCAGTTGGGCACGATCTTTCAGCGCATGGTAGGACGTGCCGTAGGTATACAAGGTGGTTGCAGCGACCTCGGGCGAAATCCCTTCTGGCAAGGGAAATACCCGATCCGCATCTACCGCCACCTTCTCGGCAAAGCCTCCCCAACCACAAAGCGCGAGAACAGGCTGCCCCAATTCCAGACCTTGGACATCGTCCCCCAGTTCGGACAAAGTCCCCGCCACCTCTCCTCCAGGTGAAAAAGGAAGCTCCGGCTTAAACTGGTACTTGTTCTGAATGATCAACACATCCGGAAAATTTACCCCACAGGCCGCTACGGTGATGACCACCTGTTTGGGACCCGCTACAGGGTTGGCAACCTCCTGCACCTGCAAGGTGTCGGGAAGTCCAAATTGGGTACAGAGAACTGCTTTCATGGAGCTTGATTTTTGCCGGAGGCGTGTAAACACAAAAGAAGAAAAAAAGGAGGAAAATCCTGTCGAAAGGAATAATTTTGAGTTCAATCCCCATTAGTCGAATTCCCTATCCATGGCCCTAGCATCCTACCTCGAAAAAAATAAAGACCGCTTCCTTCAAGAACTCTTTGATCTCCTCCGCATTCCTTCGGTGAGCGCGGACCCAAAATTCAAGGGAGACGTAGTGGCGGCAGCCAATTTTGTCAAAACCTCCTTGGAAAAAGCGGGCGCAGACCGGGTAGAAATCTGTGAAACACCAGGCTTTCCAATCGTCTATGGAGAAAAAATAATCGACCCAAATCTCCCCACCGTATTGGTGTATGGCCACTACGACGTGCAGCCTGCAGATCCCTACGAACTCTGGGATTCCCCTCCTTTTGAGCCGGTATTGAAGAAAACGGCCATCCACCCTGAGGGAGCCATTTTTGCCCGAGGCGCGGCAGACGATAAGGGGCAGTTCTACATGCACATCAAGGCCTTTGAAGCGATGATGGCCACAAGCGATCTTCCCTGCAATGTCAAGTTTATGATCGAAGGGGAAGAGGAAATCGGCTCGGACAACCTGGACCATTTTGTCCTTGCCAACAAGGAGCGTCTTAAGGCAGATGTGATCTTAATTTCGGACACGCACATGATCGGCATGCAAGACCCTTCCATCACGGTAGGTCTGCGCGGCATGGCCTACATGGAGGTGGAGGTGTGCGGCGCCAACCGTGACCTGCACTCCGGTACCTACGGAGGGGCTGTGGCCAACCCAATCAACGTCCTTTGCAAGATGATCGCGTCCCTCAAGGACGAAAACGAGCACATCACCATTCCTGGCTTTTACGAAAAAGTACAAGAACTCAGCGCAGCACAGCGTCAGCGCCTCAACGAAGCCCCTTTTGATCTTTCCGAATACAAAGGCAAGTTGGACATCCAAGAAGTGCATGGGGAAAAAGGCTACAGCACCATCGAGCGCATTGGCATCCGCCCTACGCTAGATGTGAACGGCATTTGGGGAGGCTACACTGGCGAAGGAGCGAAGACCGTGCTTCCTTCCAAGGCCTTTGCCAAGATTTCCATGCGC
This sequence comes from Cyclobacteriaceae bacterium, assembly GCA_947458585.1. Taxonomy (GTDB): domain Bacteria; phylum Bacteroidota; class Bacteroidia; order Cytophagales; family Cyclobacteriaceae; genus Algoriphagus. Next base: position 4,598 of record CANGYY010000035.1, read on the forward strand.
TTGGTTCCTGACCAGGACTGGCACGAAATCGCCAACCTTTTTGAAACGCATTTCAAGGCCATTGCTCCTGCATCGGTTAGCGTCAAGGTAAAAGCCCATCACGGCGGCGCTCCTGCAGTGGTGTCTGATTCTTCCCTAGGCTACCAAGCAGCAGAAGCAGCCATGGAGGAGACCTTCGGCAAAAGACCCATTCCTACCCGAGAAGGGGGATCCATTCCTATCGTTGCGCTCTTTCAAAAAGAACTGGGCTCCGATCCCATCCTATTTGGTTTTGGACTAGACACGGATGCCTTGCACTCGCCCAACGAGCATTATGGGGTGAAAAACTACCTCATTGGCATCGAAACTATCGCTGCCTTTTTCAGACACTTTAGCACCCTAAACGGAAAATAAGTTTGGCTCCTCCTTTGACTCAAGCCAAACCACCAAAAAACTTTAGCCCTTTAGTTCGTGTTTCTCTAGGTAAACCTTGCATTTCATGACTCGCTTCCAAAAAAATTGCCTTCTCCTCCTTGCGCTAGTGCTGCTCATCAGCCCATGGGCACAGGCTCAGTTGGTCAAGCCGCCAGTCTGGAATGTCCGCCTGGAAGGCAAAGACCTCACCGTAGGAAAGCAGGCCACAATCGTGCTGGAGGCGCAGATTCCCATGGGCTGGTATGTGTATTCCAATGATTTCGACAAAAGCCTAGGGCCCTTGTTGACCGAATTTGTTCCTGCCAGCTCAACGGATTATGCGGTAGCCGGAAAGCTTCAGGCGATCCAACCTAAAAAGAAGTACGACGAGGTATGGGAAGGTGACGTAACCTTCTTTATGGGCAAAGGGCGCTTTGAGCAGCCTGTCAAGTTGCTCAAAACCTCCGGAAAAGTCACCGGCTCCTTGGAGTACCAAATGTGCTCAGACCTGACCGGACAGTGCATCAACTACGAGTTGGACATCGAACTGCCATTTACCGCAAAAGAAAATCCTGCCGCTGAGGAAGATCCCCAAAAAGAAACCCCCGTCCTAGAGGAGGCTTCACTTGAAGAAGCATATCCCGATTCCCCACAAACAGAAGGAAGGGATTCTACAGATGCCGGAACTACCGACTCAGCTTCTGTGACAACCTCCACCATGGATGAGTTTGCAGGGGAAGAAGAAACGGCTTCCCTTTGGGGCTTTATGGTGCTGGCCTTCTTGGCTGGCCTAGCCGCACTGCTGACCCCCTGTGTGTTTCCGATGGTCCCGATGACGGTAAGTTTCTTTACCGGCAGATCCAAAAAACGATCCGAAGGCATTCGCCAGGCATTTATCTACGGCATTTCGATTATCGCCATTTATACCATCGCCGGCACTGCCGTAGCGGCCATCCAAGGACCCGAGTTTGCAAATTGGCTCGCTACCCACTGGGCGCCCAATGTCTTTTTCTTTGGCATATTTGTGGTGTTTGCGCTGGCCTTTTTGGGGATGTTTGAACTCACCCTTCCTTCTCGATTTGTCAACAAAATAGATGCAAAAGCAGAAAAAGGAGGGCTTGGAGGCGTGTTCTTCATGGCCTTTACCTTGGTACTCGTGTCCTTCTCCTGCACAGGACCGATTGTAGGTTCCATTTTGATTTCCTCCGCAGGGGGAGAACTGGTGAAGCCCGTCTTGGGCATGTTTTCTTTTGGATTGGCCTTCGCCATTCCTTTTACCCTTTTTGCCATTTTCCCCGAATGGATGCAGCGCCTTCCCAAATCTGGGGGCTGGCTGAATACCGTGAAGGTGGTCTTGGGCTTTCTGGAATTGGCCTTGGCCTTCAAATTCCTCTCCATCGCCGACCTAGTCTACCACTGGGGAATCTTGGACCGAGACGTGTTCTTGGCGATTTGGATCGTGATTTTCTCCGCTTTGGGACTGTACCTCTTGGGAAAAATCAGGCTTCCGCACGACTCCAAACTGGAGCATTTGGGCGTGCCTCGCTTGCTGCTGGCCTTGATCACCTTTGCCTTTGTGGTGTACATGATCCCAGGACTTTGGGGAGCGCCGCTCAAGGCATTGAGCGGGTACTTGCCTCCCTTGACTACCCAGCAATTTAGCCTAAATGGAACCGCCAGCACCGAAGCGGTCAGCACCTCCGAAGAGGTAGTTTTGTACGGAGACTTACTCAAGATTCCTCACGGTATACCGGGCTATTTTGACTACAAACAGGCCTTGGCCGCTGCGAAGCGAGAAGGAAAGCCGCTATTAATTGACTTCACAGGACATGGTTGTGTCAACTGCCGTAAGATGGAGGAGAAAGTATGGGTGGATCCTCAAGTACTCAAACGCCTGAAGGAGGACTATGTGATGGTGGCCTTGTACATCGACGAGCGTCTGGAGCTCCCGGAGAGCAAGTGGTACACCTCCAGCTACGACGGCAAGGAAAAAAAGACCCTGGGCAAGCAAAATGCCGACTTCCAGATCACCCGATTCAACAACAATGCCCAGCCTTACTATGTCATCTTGGACCACCAGGAAAAGCTCCTGGCTACTCCTAGAAGTTACAACACGGACATTGCTGCATTTGTGGAATTTTTAGATGGGGCGAAGGCCAGGTTTCAGGCCACACAAAAGTAATCAGACCCCAAAAAACCGCGGATCAAAGGGAAAGTCAACCCTGCTCTTCACTTGAATCTGAGCAAACTCCGGATGTAGGGGATTCAGCAAGTAATTGAAATCCCCAGGCACAACTGCCGAAGGTACTTGCAGCACGCAACTTTTCTCCGCTACTACAAACTCATTCCCGAGTTGCTGTGTCTGAAGCAGGTGGGGAAAACTATTCCAGCCCTCCGGCAACCTCTCCAAGGCAAGCGTCTGGCGACTCACCTTGCTCGGAATTTCTAGTTCGACCATCTCGTAATCCTTAGGCAAAAGCCCTAAGGAAAGGTGCACTGCCACCTCCGCCATCGCCAAGGCCCGACTCGCCGCACAGTAAATGAGGGCCGTGCCCTTGGAATTCCATCGGTTGCCCGATCGAGCTGCCCCTTCCCCCGATAAGGGATTGGCATACTTTTTCCGCACCAAGCGATAGACACGCATCAGACAAATATCCCTTGGTCGATGCGATGCAACTCCTGGATGACTAACTCTTGGCCGTAGGAATCCTTCAACAGCTCCAGTGGCATCTTGCCGCCAAGCGCAGGACTGGCAGCATTGAGCCAGGCTCCAAAGTCGGCGGCGGTATCAAATACCTCCAAGCCCAGGGCAGTCACTTCCGCTAGCTCAAGGATCTTCTCGGAATGGATGGACTTGAAGAGGTAGTCCGGTTCTTTTTTGTAGCGCTGCAAGGACTTGAGCGAGATGTCCAAAAAATCCGACCACTCCTCGTCTGAAAAAGGAGCCATTTCTTTAATTGTCAAAAAAAGCGAGGTAGGGATCCCCTTGCGAATCAACTCCACCAACAGCATGCGATCGGCAAAGAAAGCAGTCAACAACAACCCTTGAGTCAGGGCCTGCTGCTTTGAATAGCGGGGTAAAGACCTGGCATAGGAGGCCATTTCTTCCGCTACGAGATGGACTTTTGCGGGGGGAGGAATTGGATACATAATCAAGAAAATTGTCTATGAATTTAAGACAATTTTCTCAGAATTCAAAAAATAGGAAAGTTTTTTACGGATAAATCTCCTCCAAAACCTGGGCGAGACGCACGCTAGCAGCGATCAAACGCTCCTCAACGATGCTGAAATTCTCGTAGAGGTAGGGGTAGCTGATCCGCTTGTTTTCCGGTAGATTGTACACCTGCGGCCGGTAACTTACCGCCTCTTTCAACCAGTCCTGCATCGTAGCAGCACGGTAAGAAGCCTGCATTTGAGGTGTCATGCGACGGTACAGTTCTTCCGCCAATTCGGTGTAACTCATGCCTTGGCGATCGATCATCCCGCTATCCCAAAGGGCATGCAAGTTGGTGGGCTGCCCAAAAAATTCAATTTTCACATCGTTGCCCCCCTTGTCGGTTCCAGTACCCACATGCAGTGGCTGATGGATATCCTCGATCATGTGGATGAGCATTTTCAACTTTTCAGCCTCCGTTTTCGGATCCAAGCCTCCTTTTTTCAACTCTGCTTTGATGCGCTGAATCGCCTCATACGCATCCCCTGTTTTTTCCTGGGTACTTGGATCGTATTCCCCATTTTTACTGTTCAAGTAATGCCAGGTGGTCGCGTAATCGTAACTTTTATCCGAACGGATGTCATCCATCCAGGTCCCACTTTTACTGAGTGAAGTGGGGTAAATCAATCCCTCCACCTTCTTCAGCGTAGACTTTTTGAGTTGCTTTTCTGCAAGGTAACCAATCAGGTAATGTCCCAATTGGCCCCAAGCAAAGGCTTGAGAAACCAGCAAGGTGAATGCAAGCGTAAGGACGAGGGAAAAGATTCTTTTCATAGCAGAGGGTTCTTTATGTGGAGGCCAGCTCGGATACCGCCAACCAGGCCATTAGGCCAGCACCGATTTCCAAGGCTTCTTCTTCAATATCAAAGGTGGAGGTATGCACGCCTGAGGTAATGCCTCGGGCTTCGTTGCGCGTACCCAATCGGTAAAAGCAGCCATCGACCTCTTGCGAGAAGAAGGCAAAGTCTTCGGCGGCCATCCAGATGTCCAAATCAAGGACATTTTCGGATCCCAAGTAAGCGCGGGCAGCCTCCACGGAGCGAGCCGTCAAAGCAGGTTCATTTTTTAGAAAAGGATAGCCCTTCCGGATTTCAAAGTCCAACTGTCCTCCCATTCCCTCCACGATTCCTTCGGCGATTTGACGCATCTTCTCATGTGCCTTGGCTCTCCAGGCTTCGTCTAGGGTGCGGAACGTACCCTGAATCTTGACCTCATTGGGAATGATATTCGTGGCTCCCAGTGCCTCCACCCGTCCAAAGGAAAGTACGGATGGGATTTTGGGATTGGCTACGCGGCTGACGATTTGCTGCAAGGCTACTAGTAGATGCGCAGAGATCAAGACGGGATCGATGAAGGTTTCTGGCATGGCTCCATGCCCGCCTTTTCCTTTAATGGTCAGGTACAATTCATCCGTGCTGGCCATGTAGAGACCGGAGCGGAAACCCACCTTGCCGGCAGGAATCATCGGCATCACGTGTTGGCCAAGAATGGAGTTGGGTCTAGGATTTTCGAGGACCTTGTCCTTGATCATGAGCGACGCTCCCCCAGGAATGATTTCTTCACCAGGCTGAAAAATCAACTTGATGGTCCCCTCAAACTGATCTCGGACTTCATTCAAAATTTTTGCGGCTCCTAATAGAGATGCGGTATGTGCGTCGTGACCACAGGCATGCATGACACCAGGGTTTTGAGACTTGTAGGGCACCTCATTGGCCTCAATTATCGGCAAGGCATCCATGTCCGCACGAAGGGCCACCACCTTTTTCTCGGGATTTCTTCCCCGGATCAGCGCAGACCAGCCGGTAGTTGCTTTGGATTCGATTTCGGTGATGCCGATTTCTTTCAATTTCTCCGCCACAAAGGCAGCCGTTTCGTATTCCTTAAACGAAAGTTCAGGGCGGGCATGCAAGTGTCTGCGAAGGTCGATTACCTCCTGCTTGTAGGCCTGAGCCAGGGATTTAATTCTTTCCTTTAGCATTGGAGTTGGCACCAGTGGAAATCGTGTATTCTTCTCTTAAAAATCTATCTTGAATAATTCTGGCTGCGGGGAATTGGGCTTTTAGCTTATAATAAATCGGCTGCGCTTCAATTTTATACCCATAGCTTCCCACTTTCACCAAATAGCGAGGCTGCTGGTATTGCATTTCTGGATTAAGCTCTGGGTCCAGAAGTGAAAGACCATCCTTGGTCTTGAATGCTTCATTTCTGTCAACTCCTGAATAGACCAAAATCGTAAACCCATTGAAATAGGGCTCAGATTTTGCTTTCTCGTAATTTCTTCGGAGTCGTTGCCCCAACTGAGCATCTACTTCTTGCGAAGAAGAGGGCAAGGCTGGAGTCACTTTTTGTAATGCTTGCGTGTAATCCGGAAAATCTGGAAGCTGAGAGCGCAAGTCTTCTTGGTATTGGGAATAGTCAACAGCTTCAAGCTGTGGAAGTACAGCACTGGTTTTACAGCCCCACACAACGAGTACGATTCCTAAGATCCAAAAATTCTTCATGGGCATCAATTTTCTATCACCACACAATTTCCTTGTTCGATGTCTTGTTCCACACTCTTGTACTTGACATCCAGTTTGGTGCTTCCGTCTCGGTACTGTACAGAAACCTTGTCGTTTCTTCCGTACACCTTATCCACCTTTCGAGGGGCAACAGGCTGCGGAGCAGGTCTGCCCGCATTAGCCGCCGCTGCAGAAGCGCGATTGGCTCCTGGGTTCAGCGTATTGCCTACCTCTTCCTTAGATGTCTGCAATTTGGGCTCAGCAGTACGTCTTGGCTGCGCTTGCTGTACCTGCGCAGGATCCTGCTTGGGAAGATCTGCACGGGTAAGGAAGGAGGTCATGTCCTCGTTCAACTTGCCAATAAAGCGCTTGAAGAGTTCAAAGGCCTCAAACTTGTAAATCAACAGCGGGTCTTTTTGTTCGTATACTGCATTCTGTACCGACTGCTTCAAGTCGTCCATATCCCGCAAGTGCTCTTTCCAGTTCTGGTCAATGATTGCCAAGGACACATTCTTTTCAATGGCACGAACCAGCTCTTGACCGTTGTTTTGTAGGGTTTTTTCCAAGTTGCAGACCACACCAATTTGTTTGATGCCGTCCGTAATCGGAACGAGAATATCCTTTACAGTGGCTCCTCGCTCTTCCTGTACATTTTTGAATACTGGAAGGGCTGTAAGCGCGATTTGCGCGTTTTTCTTTTGGTAAAAATCAAAAGCCAAGGCATACAGCTCTTGGGTCAACTTATTGGAATCCTTGGATTTCAAGTCGTCATTCGTCACCGAAAAGTCCACCCCTAGGGTCGTGAAGACGGTCATACGCAAGTTTTCTGCATCGGCCGTGGACTTGCCCATTTCGATTAGATTTTCGCAGACATCGAAAAGGATGTTGAGAATATCGAGTTCCAAGCGATCCCCCTTCAATGCATTTCTTCTGCGCTTGTAGACCACCTCACGCTGGGAGTTCATCACGTCATCGTACTCGAGCAAACGCTTACGCGTACCGAAGTTGTTTTCCTCCACCTTTTTCTGTGCCCGTTCGATGGACTTGGTGATCATGCTGTGCTGGATCACTTCCCCTTCTTCCAAGCCCATGCGGTCCATCAATTTGGCGATGCGGTCCGAGCCAAATAGGCGCATCAAACTGTCTTCCAAGGATACGAAAAACTGGGAGGATCCCACGTCCCCTTGACGACCAGAACGTCCACGCAACTGACGGTCTACACGACGAGATTCGTGACGCTCCGTACCGATGATGGCCAATCCTCCTGCCTTTCGGGATTCCGGAGTGAGCTTGATATCTGTACCTCTACCTGCCATGTTGGTGGCGATAGTTACGGTGCCTGGCTTGCCCGCTTCCGCTACAATTTCTGCTTCACGAGCATGCTGCTTCGCGTTCAATACCTGATGTTGGATTTTCTTTAAGGTCAGCATGCGGCTGAGTACCTCGGAGATTTCTACCGAAGTAGTACCCACGAGTACGGGTCTGCCCTGGGCTACGAGTTCGTTGATCTCGTCCGTCACCGCGTTAAACTTCTCGCGTACGGTTTTGTATACCTTGTCTTCTCGGTCTTGACGGATGATCCCTCGGTTGGTCGGGATCACCACCACGTCCAACTTGTAAATCTCCCAAAATTCTCCTGCCTCAGTTTCGGCTGTTCCCGTCATGCCTGCCAACTTGTGGTACATGCGGAAATAGTTTTGCAGGGTGATGGTGGCGTAGGTCTGAGTAGCATCCTCCACCTTCACATTTTCCTTGGCTTCAATGGCTTGGTGTAGTCCGTCGGAATAGCGTCTGCCTTCCATGACACGGCCCGTTTGTTCGTCCACGATCTTCACCTTTCCATCTACAAGGATGTACTCCGTGTCTCGCTCAAACATGCAATAGGCCTTGAGCAATTGGTTGACCGTATGGATTCGCTGCGCTTTGATACTGTAATCCTTGATCACTTCTTCCTTGCGCACGAGTTTTTCGGTGTCGTCCAAGGAACTATCTTTTTCCAAGGCGTCAAGAGAAATTCCGATATCTGGAAGGATAAAGAAGGTAGGGTCCTCGTTTTTGGAGGTCATCGCTTCAATCCCGCGATCGGTCAAATCGATCACATTGGTCTTTTCGTCAATAGTGAACAAAAGCGGCTCGTCTGCCTCAGGCATGTTGCGCTTATTGTCCTGAAGGTAGAAGTTCTCCGTTTTCTGAAGAATCACGCGGATTCCTGGTTCAGAAAGGTACTTGATCACCGGCTTGTACTTGGGAATGCCTCGGTAAGCTCTGAAAAGCGCTAGCCCGCCTTCTTTTTCGTTTCCGTCGGCGATCGCTTTTTTAGCTGTGGTCAAAAATCCCTGCACCAACTTGCGCTGTTCTTCTACCAAGGTGGCTACGCGGGGCTTCATTTGGTCAAACTCGTGCACATCTCCGCGAGGAACAGGTCCTGAGATGATCAATGGGGTACGTGCATCGTCAATCAAGACGGAGTCCACCTCATCCACCATCGCAAAGTGGTGCTTGCCTTGTACGAGATCTTCTGCCTCACGAGCCATGTTGTCTCGGAGGTAATCAAAGCCAAACTCGTTGTTGGTGCCGTACACAATGTCGCATCCATAGGCGCGCTTTCGGCCCGGAGAATTCGGCTGGTACTTGTCGATACAGTCTACTGTCAGTCCGTGAAACTCAAACAAAGGCGCATTCCACTCCGAATCTCGCTTGGCAAGGTAGTCGTTGACCGTCACCAGGTGGACGCCACGACCCGACAAGGCATTCAAAAATGCAGGAAGGGTAGAAACGAGGGTTTTCCCTTCCCCAGTGGCCATTTCGGAGATTTTCCCTTTGTGAAGGACCATGCCACCGATCAGCTGTACGTCGTAGTGGACCATATCCCAAACCACTTCGGTTCCCGCTGCCAACCATTTGTTGTGCCAGATGGCCACCTCTCCTTGAATCTGTACGTTGGCCTTCGTAGCCGCAATTTCTCGGTCACGAGGGCTTGCTTTCACTTCCAACTTACCCACTTCTTTGAATCTGCGGGCCGTCTCCTTCACAATCGCAAAAGCCGTAGGCATCACCTCTTCCAATACTTTTTCCAACTCCGTATCGCGCTCCTTTTCTAGGGCATCGATCTGGTTGAAAAGTTCGTCCTTCTCGTGAACTGCTTCGGCAGGAAGTTCCTCAATTTTCGCTTTGGTGGCGGCAATTTTATCGTCGATGGCTTTCAAGTGCTCCTGAATTCGAGCACGAAGTGACTGGGTCTTCTCCCGAAGTTGATCATCGGAAAGTGCCGCAAAGCCTGAAAAAATCTGGTTGATTTCTGCCACTTTGGGCAGCAATTCTTTGATATCTCGGTCGGATTTGGTTCCAAAAATCTTGGCTAATCCTTTGGCAATAAAATCTAGCATGGTCTGGTCTGTCCCTAATTGGGGACTTAAAAATACGTCCTTTTTTTAGAATTGGTACTCCTTTGGGGTTGGTAATTCGATGGCCTTAGTGAAAGTCTTCCAAGCGGAACTGTCCGGAGAAAACTTGCTGCGCTGGTCCAATTAACCAAATATTGGTAAATCCTGTGTGTGTGTTTCCTTCAAAAGTCACCCGCAAATTTCCCCCAAGGGTGCGGATTTGGATGTCTTTTTGTTGGGTCAGGGCCCCACAAACCAGGGCTGCGGCCGTAACTCCCGTGCCACAGGAAAGTGTTTCGTTCTCAACGCCACGCTCAAAGGTGCGGACGAAAATTTCGGCATCGCCTAGTTTTTGCATAAAGTTGACATTGCTGCCTCCCGGGGCATAGCAAGGATCGTGGCGTAGGAGTTGCCCTTGCTCCAGCACCGGATAATCTTCCAATTGCTCCACCCAGCGCACGTGATGCGGGGAGCCTGTATGTACGAATGCATCGCCTAGGCTTTCTGAAATCTCGGATACATCGCCCATTTTTAAAGACACTAATCCGTCGCTGATACTGGCCTCATGGGGGCCATCGATGGCTAGAAATCGGGTATGCTGGGGGATGATTCCGAGAAAAGCCGCGAAGGCTACTGCGCAGCGGGCCCCATTTCCACAGAAACTTTGGCTGCCGTCAGCATTGAAATAGACCACTTCAAAGTCGTAGTCTGCATGGGAGCGGATCAGGATCAGCCCATCGGCACCGATCCCAAACTTCCGGTGACAGAGGGCCTGCACCAACGGGATATTGGCCAAGTCCCAGTGGGCGGCCCGATCATCGAGCATGACGAAGTCATTGCCGGTGCCTTGGTACTTGTAAAATTGCATGTCCTGGGGTAGGGCCATCAGTCTGAGGGGTTTGGAAGAAATTATCCCTAATTGAACTACAAACTTACGCAATTGTCTTGAAAGGAAAATCCCTACTCCTGGGCAGGGGAAAATGTGCTTTCACACCCAAAAATTCTCAAAATAGTGTAGATTCGTGTATCCAAACCAAATGCCATGAAGACAAATCCAAGCAACCTCAGCCGAAGAACTTTTCTCGCCAATTCAGCCAAAGCAGGGCTGACGGTAGGCCTCCTAGGAGCCGGAATCCCCGATCTTTTTGGAAAGGAAAGCCTTCCAGCATTCGCTGCCGGATTTACCCAGCAGCCCTTGCCCTACGGATACGCCGCCTTGGAGCCGCACATCGATGCGCGAACCATGGAGATTCACTACACCAAGCATGCGGCTGCTTATGCGAGCAACCTTCGGGATGCCGCCAAAGAAGAAGGGGTGGATACTACCCAGCCCTTGGAGCAGGTACTCGCCTCCATTTCCAAGTACTCCACCAAGATGCGTAACAATGGTGGCGGGCATTACAACCACGAACTTTTCTGGAGCATCATGAGCCCTCCTTCCGCGGAAGGGCTATCAGGAAGTCCTGAGGGGTCCTTATTGAAAGCCTTGAAAGCCTCCTTTGGGAGTTACGAAGCCTTTGTTGCGCAGTTTGAAACTGCTGCCAAAACCCGATTTGGTTCGGGCTGGGCTTGGCTGCTCATCGATGCCAGCGGCAAACTTGTCGTGAGCTCGACTCCCAACCAGGACAATCCCTTGATGGACCTTGCCGAAGTAAAGGGAACCCCTATTTTGGGTTTGGATGTGTGGGAGCATGCCTACTACTTGCACTACCAAAACCGCCGCCCCGATTACGTAGCTGCCTTTTGGAAGCTGGTCAATTGGAACGCGGTAGCAGCGCGCTTTGCGGCAGCTACTACCTAATTTGTTGAATTTTCTTACTTCTATTTCCCTTTAGTTAATCTCTTTCCCATGCAAGATCCCAAGTCCCTCAGTTCCGTTGCCCTCTTTCACGAGACCTTCAAGCACCCTATTCTACCTGTACCAACCATTCCTTCGGAGACCCGCTGCGCGCTGCGCGTATCCTTGCTCGCCGAGGAACTGAAGGAACTGGAGGAGGCCATTGAAAACAAGGACTTGGTAGAGATTGCCGATGCCTTGTGTGATTTGCAGTACGTGCTCTCCGGTGCCATCTTGGAATTTGGCTTGGGGGAAAAGTTCAAGGCACTTTTTGACGAGGTGCAGCGCTCCAACATGAGCAAGGCTTGCACCTCAGAGGAAGAAGCCAAGGCTACCGTGGCCCATTACGAGGCCAAGGGCACGCCTTGTTTTTATGAAAAAGAAGGGGATTTGTATTTGGTCTTCCGCGAGGGCGATCACAAGACCTTGAAGTCTGTTGGATATTCGCCTGCGGATTTGAAGGGGATTTTGGAATAGGCGGAAGTTTCAAGTATCAAGTTCCGTTTTGTACGAAGTCCCAAGTACAATGTACAAAGATCCTTTAGGAGCAGAATTCTGGTCCTAATTTGAATCCCTACTTGGCCTACCTGCCGCGACCTACCTACCGTAGGCAGGCGGGGACTTAATACAATGTACATTACTTCGAAATTCTTCACTCAGCGTTCGAAATTCGACATTAGGTTTAAATCCGTATTTCGTCAATCGTACTTCCTACTTCATTACCTACCAGATGGTTGCTTCGCCACCAAACAATCTGAAGCTGAGCATAAACTCATGCGTTTGGTTGGGAAGTAGGTAGCTCTGCAGCATTGGCCATTCGTACACGTAGCCAAAGCGGACTTTGCCTAGGAGTACTCCTAGTTGTGCATTGTTTGCATAGTCTACGCGGTGGCCACCACCTACCCAGAACTTGTCCTTGAACAAGAACTTCAAGTTGAACTCAACATTGGATGGCAAGTCCGACTGACTTCTCCACATCCAGTTTCCAATCACAGTCATGTTCTCGCTGAAACGGTTGCGGTAGCCTGCCTGAGCAATGCCTACGCGTGGCTTCTTGTCCATAAACACGTCTCCACTGCTGATGCTACCCTGGTTCACATTGTGTACTCCATAGGATACGTAGTAGTTGGGGTGGGTCACAGACATACCGATATTCAAGTCCAGCACGTTCATGTCAGCAAAGCCACCTACATACTGGGCTAGCGTAGGGTCATTTGCCTGTTCGGTAGTCAATCTGGTTCCATCTAGACGGATGCTATTGATGTTGAGTCCTGCGCCCATGCGAAGGCCTGCTTTCTCGCTCACTTGGATACGGGTAGCATAGCTTAGAATCAATTCGGTCTCCTTGAAGGCACCATACTCATCACTGAGTAAGTTCACGCCTACTGCATTCTTGCCTAGGTCAGAGTTTCCTCCAAGATTCGCGAAGTCGAGTTCCGCAGACACAAAGTTCATCTTCGGGGCTCCTTCCCAGCCCGCCCACTGGTTGCGGACAAGTCCCTTTACCATCGAACCTTCGTAAGCCGTCAAGGCAGGGTTCAGATAGCCCTGCAAATGGCTAAACTGGGACATGTATTTTCTGGATTGCGCAAATGCTCCTACTGAGAGCAAAAGGGCTAGAGATAATAAGGTAATTTTCTTCATAACAATTTTAGTATCAAGTAAACAGTATCAAGACGCGATATGGATTAGAATTCGAATCCATACTTGGTACTTGGTACTTCGTACTTCGTACTTTTTTTATTTTCGTAACAAATTCACAATTCCTCTTCGGGTTTCACCGGTTTCTTCAAGCTGAATCACCCAGTAATACGATCCCACTGGCATTTCTTTGCCGTTGTAGGTACCATCCCAACGCACATCAGGGTTTTCGGTGTAGAACACCCGTGCTCCACCTCTCTCGTACACCGAGATGCGCGCTCCTTCGTAGAAGCGAACTTCTGGAACTCCCCAAGTCTCGTTGAAGCGATCCCCGTTTGGTGTAAAGGTGTTGTAAATGGTTATCGCACTGAAATCTGGTCTAGTTCTCGTGATCTCAAAGAACTTGTCCAACGTATTGCCGTCCCGGTCAGTCACGCGGATGATGATGGTGAATTTGGTCTTCCCTGGAGCGCGCTCCGCACTGTTCCAATACAGGACGTTGTTCTGTATGTAGAAGTACTTGTTGTCGTAACCAGGCCCATTCAAACTTACCACGTGAATGTTGTCTACTGGATCGTTCACCACAAAGGCCCCAACTGGGATAAAGAAGACCGAAGTACTTCCTACGAAGGTGCTCTTATCGATGGTCACATCACGAGGAGCGGGCTTAGGAAGCACCACCACACGGATTAGGCCATTGACCTTGTATGGGTTGTAGTATCCTTTCGGAAGTACTAAGGTGCCCGTCAATTCGTAAGTACCGCGCTTCAAGATGTTGAGCGTTTCGGTTTTGTTCCACTGAACCTGGAATTTGATTTTCTCTCCAGAGAAGATGCCTACCTCCACTTCAGTTGGAAGTTGTCCTAAGTGGTTTTTAGTACCCCATGGAAGTACAAGTCTTTCCAATACGCTCAACTGTACCGAACGAATTTGTACGTGGTCAGCAACCCCATCTCCATCGTTATCTTTCGCGTCTTTAGGATCGTTTGGATTGGTCCCGTCATTACGTTCTACTTGGTCAGGCACTCCATCTCCATCCGTATCGGTAAAGCTGCTCGGATCTTTCGCGTCTTTTCCTTCCAAGAATTCTTGGTAATCCGGCACACCATCTCCATCCGTGTCTTGAGAATCATCCCCACGAACATTTGGATTAGTTGCCGCTAGTCCCATATTCGGGAAGAGCACTGTTTCTACATAATCAGGAACTCCTCCTCCGTCAGTGTCTTTGAAGGAAGTCGCGCTGTTTGGATTGGTGCCGTCTCTCAATTCAATGTAATCCGGTACCCCGTCTTTATCAGAATCTTTGTACTTCAAGGAGTCTCCTGTAGCGGTACCTTCGGCAGTTTCTACAAAATCAGGCACTAGGTCCTTATCCGTATCCTTGTATTTGCTGGCATCCAGAGGATCTGTACCGTCGGTCACTTCCACGCCATCAGGCACGCCGTCACCGTCGGTATCTGCTTTCAATGGATCGGTACCCAAGTCTTTTTCACGTTGGTTGGTCAAGCCGTCGTTATCACAATCGGCTGCTTTCCAAGCATCTGCAGGCGTTGCATTTTGGCTCGCGATTTTGAAGGAGCAGGCATTCGATGGATCCGTTCCATCCGCACGCTCTTCGTCGTCTTTTACGCCATCGCCGTCACTATCTTCATTAACGTCAGTTACCGTGATGGTCAACACCCGTTTTTCTGCTTCCAAAAGATCGCCTATCGCCGCCGAATAAGCAGCGTCTTCCCCTTTTTGTAATCCCCTTACAAACAAAAGTTCAGGATAGAGCCCGTCCGATTCATCTATCTCTTTCTCCAATACCGACATCCCTGCACGAAGTGAGTCGTACCGACCGAGGTAATAGAAAGAAAACTGCTTAACAATCAAGGCCCGAAGTTTTTGCTCAGCGGAAATAGCGGGTAATCTCACGAGTTCGTTGGCAAGAATACGAGCAGAATCGTAAGCGCCTCGATTCTGCATGTCCTCAATTTTATGAATCGCCTGCTCAAAATTTTGAGCCAAGACGGAAGGCAATGCTCCTAAAAAAACGAATAACAACAGGGCTAAAGAAAGTATCCGCTTTCTTAACGCCTTAATCCCTGTTCTTTCTTGATTTTGTACCATTGTGAATTTACTCCAGTCTAAATAACGGCCTAAATTGGATATATTCAAGAGGAAGAAGATTTTGATTGAAAATTACATCAATTGGAAGAAGAAATATGGTGGAAATACGGTGGAAATAAACCGAGCCTGTCGGCTCGGTGAAATAACTGATTCCGTACCAAATACAATTAGCATAATACGATTGAAATAGCGTAGAAATAAACCGTGCCTATCGGCTCAGTGAAATAGTTAATCCTACTACTATTTCAACTTATTTCACGTAGTCTATTTTTACTGTATTTCGTTTTGCCTATTTCACGGAGCGAAGCGGAGTCTTTTTCTACTTTATTTCCACCGTATTTCGCCTTTCGTATTTCCTACTTTCCTACTACCTTAAATACCACTCCATTCGTTTTGCTCATCACATACAGACGATTGGCGGCGTCTTTCCCAAATTTCAAGTCCACCCGATCCTGGCCCACAAGCTCCTGTAAGGACATTTCCTTGCCTTGGTAACGAATCCCCCAGGTTTCTACTACGGAGTTATCCACAGTCAGGTCGGTGAAAAATAGCCTCCCGCTAGGTACATCCCCAAAGACAAATTTCCCCTTCAGAGGCCCGTCCGCTACCGTATATCCTCCGATAATGGCCACCGTCTCGTCGTGTTCCAATTGGACCTTAGGATAGCTTACCCCAAATTTAGCATCGCCCTCGGGCAAGGGGTAGAGACTGCGGAAACTCCCATAAGGGTTGATGACAAAGGTTCCCTCCCGAATCGGCCAACCGTAAAATTTCCCAGGCTCAATGCGATTGATCTCCTCGATGCTGTGCTGCCCGATATCTGTGGCATGCAATTGCCCCTTCTCGTCCCAGAAAATCCGATTCGGGTTTCGAAATCCGTAAGCATAGACCTCTCCCGCCAACTCTTTCTTCCCGAAAAATGGATTGGTACTAGGGATTCCGTACTGCCCATTTCTGCCCGTTTTTCCAAGAGGATCTATGCGCCAGATGCTGCTGTACATGCCTTTTCCACCATGATTGGAGATTTCTGGAAATCCGTTTTCTGCCGTGCCTCCGTCCCCATAGCCCACATACAGGAGCCCATAATCGGCAGAAACCCCTTTTTTAGCCTGAGGATTGAAGGTCAACTCCTGCATCCCGTGGGCTTGTGAGGAGTTGTTTACCCGCAAAATCTCACGGCTTGTTCCTTGAAACACACTTGCCTGCGGATCAGTGGCCTTCCACTCGGTCAGCACCCACTGCATAAATACCTTCAGACTATCCGTATAGCCAACATCTGCATTGGCAGTGCCGCCCGGCTCGGTATGGGAGGTATAGAAAAGCCCATTTTTTGCAAATTCAGGGTGAAAAGCAAAACTTCCCAGGCCAGTGGCCCAACCCGGTTTGCTGACCATCTTGGGGCGTAACTTCAGTAAAGGCAGGTACAATTGGGGCTTTTGGTTCACCAATTCGTACAATCCAACCCGCTGATCGTTGATCATCAATCGATCCGTACCCGGAATCGGCTCCATCTTGGTCATCTTGGCCAGCGGAGCAACCGAATCAGATGCAGGCAGCTGCGCAAAAAACTCCAAGTCAAGCCGAATCCCTGAATCTTGTACTTTCTCGGGAATCAAATTGGAAGTAGTATCTCCTGAAATCGGGATGGGCGCTGTGGAAAAGGTATGCAAGTAACTCAAAAGCGCATCGAGATCTCCTTCTTGTAATTGTGGATAACTCGGCATTTCGGTCTGGTATTTTTCCAATAAAGCCAATGCGCGTGGATCTTTATTCGCTAGTACAGCCCCCGGGTTTTTGATAAATGCACGGATCCAACTCGATTCTACCTGTCGCGTAAGCCCACTGAGGTTGGGCCCAATGGCATCTTGATCAAAGCGATGACAGGAGGAACAGTGCTGCTCAAAAAGTTGCTTCCCTTTCGTGATTTGACTAGCCTCCGTGGAGATATCCGTTCCAAACTCCTTTTTTTCTGGACTGCACGCAAAGACAAACGGCAAAAGAAATAAACAAAAGATGCTCAATTTATTCATAGAACTAAGATCTTATTTTTTAAATAAAAACCACATAGACACATAGAAAATGGGGTTACTATGTGCCTATGTGGTTCTGAAGAATAGATGGGGGATAAAAATAGTGCCAAATACCAAGAGGCTCCGAAGCGAGTTTGCTGTTCAATCCCATTTTTCTTACTTCATTATTCTTCAATCGGCGTTCAGCGTTCGACATTAGTTTAATTTCCGTATTTCGTATCTCGTACTTCGTATTTTATTAAAGGTCCGCAATCTTCACATGCGTCTTAATCAAGTTCGAACTCGCCTTGGCCACAATTTTTCCGGATTCCTTGCGGATAGCTGCTTCCCAATGGTTCAGATTGGAACCAGAACGCACTAACCGGGCACTCACTTCCAATCGCTCACCTACCTGCGCAGCAGACAAAAAATCCACAGATAGGTTGATGCTGGTCATCAGAAACTCGGATCCTGCCACAAAATTGCCCATCCCAATCACGTCATCCAGCATCAACGAGGCAATGCCTCCATGCAAAATACGACCAGGATTGCACATGTCGGGACGTACCACATAGGCCACGCGAATTTCATGTACCTCGACCCCCAAAAGGGTGCCCGCTAGCCAATTGCCTGCAGCAGAAGGAGTGCGGTCTAGCGTCTTGCCGACCTGGGAACGAAAATAATCGAGGGTACTAGGTAAATTTTCCACTAGGGTTGGGGTTGATTGAGAATCCGAAAATAGTCGGTCAAGACGGTTTTCAAAACTTCTTTCTCGGATTCTGTCTGCCAAAGCGGGTATTCTTTTCCATCAACACTCAGGCTAAAGGAGGCGTTTTGCTGAAGCAAGGACCACAATTGTTCGCCTAGGGCCTTGTGCGCCGTGTTTCCTCCCAAATCAAAGGGGACTTGAATGACTTCATCACCCAGGTTGGCCTGTATTTGAATCGGGTAATCCGCCCCTTCTAGTTCAAAAAACAAGTAGGCTTCTTTTTGTTTGGAATGGAGTAGTAGGGCTGGGAAAAAGGTGGGAATCGAATCGGGCTTCAGCCGCTTCCCATGCCGAAAGAGTTCCATACCCGCTTCCAGACGAACTTCCCGATCGTAATGAATACTGCGCAAATTCACGAAAAAGAGCCGATCGGCATCTGCCACCTGAAAGGCCCTGTCTTTTCCGGTATTGTTGGCCCGATAGCCATCAAAAAAAGACAAGAGCAAGACAATGCCCAAAGCAGAGCCCAGAAAAATCTTCAGGACCTTGATCAAATCGGGGGTCAGTACAGGGGCTTTGGAAGACATAGTGGCTAAACTTGCAAATCAAACTCGTGATCAGGCTTAGTTTGCCTAGCGCACGTACGAACCCGCATTCATGTCGATGGAGGTACCTGTGGCATGGTCTGCAAGGCCGGAACAAAGTAGGGTCACCATGGGTGCCAAATCCTCCGGACGGGTCAACTCGGGTAGCGCAATGTCCTTGAGCGCGAAATCTTCCCCATACTGCTCCAAAATCTCAGCCGCCATATCCGTACGGGTAAATCCCGGAGCTATCAAAAAGGCTTTGATTCCTTCTTTTCCATAATGTCGTGCGATGGAGCGCATGAGGCTCACTAGCGCTCCCTTGGAAGCCGCATAGGCCATGTAGTCGGGCGTATCTCCACGGAAGGCCGCACGAGAAGAGATCATCACGATCCGGCCGTTGCCTTGGATCCTCGCCTGGTCCACAAACTCCTTGCTGAGAATGCCCACAGCAGTAGTATTTACCGCCATCACCTGCTCCCAAATGGCGAGCCAGTCGGCAGTAGGCAGCGTATCTGGAGCAGCCGGAGAAATGCCCGCATTGTTGACTAGGGCGCTTATTGGGCCATATTTTTGAGCCAGGCGGGGAATAAAGCCGCTAACCTCAGCGGGGTTGGCAAGGTTGCAGGCCTCCAGATGGGCTTTGTTAGGAAGATCCGCAAGCACGGCCCTAGCTGCTTCTTCATTGGCATTGTAATGCACAATCACCTCTGCTCCTGAGGCGGACAGCTGCTGCGCAATGGCGCGCCCTATTCCTCGGGAAGCGCCGGTAACAAGGATGCGTTGATTGGCGAGAGATAGCTGCATGGCTTAGCGATCAAAATTTCGTTGAATCAATCCCGTAATGTGTGCCAAATGGTGTTTTCCATGCCAAGCATACATCAGGGTCACCTCTGCGAGGGTTTGGGTCCGCTGCTTTTCTGGGTGGTAATAGGTTCGCTCAAAGTCTGCAGGCGTCATATTTTGAAGCAAATACACCCATTTGGCATGCACCACCCGCAGCATGTCTAACGCATACTCTACCGGCAACTTTGAATCTGGCAATTTGGCCCAGGAACCTTCGTCGTAGGGCTTGATGCTTGGATTTTCTTCAGTAAGCGCGTGCTTAAAGCGAAATAGCGCTTGGCCATGGCTATCTGCGCAATGGTGTAGCAGTTGGCGCACTGTCCAGCCTTCCGGTCGGTAGGGACAGTCCAACTGGGCAGGAGTTAAGGAGCTAGCGGCTTGAAAAAGTTCCTTGGGTAGAGCAGCAATGTGCTGGATTGCTTGCTGAATAGCCTCATAATCAAAGGTTTGTGGGATGGTAAAATTACCAACTGGGTACTTCAACGCTTCCAAATCGAGTTGCATAGGCAAAGGCTTAGTGACCACCGGCAGCGATGGTAGCCAAATCTACGTGTTTTGCACCACCTTCCAAAAGGGCCTGGGAAGCAGCACATAGCGTGGCTCCAGTCGTCAAAATATCGTCTACCAACAAAACCCGAAGGCCCGAGGCATGGTATCCCTTTGCCAACACAAACACCTGTTCCACGTTGTTGAGGCGCTCGAGACGGGATTTGTTGGTTTGGGTTTCGGTAAACCTCTTGCGCTCCAGCAGTTCTTGCACAGGAATACCAAGCGATTTGGACAGCCCTCTGGCAAAGCATTCGCTCTGATTGTATCCTCTGCGGTCTTTTTTGAGAGGATGCAGCGGTACAGCGACCAGTACATCCCAAAGCCCAGAAAACCCATGTTGAGACAGGCTCAGCCCATACAAACGGCCCAGTTCCTCTCCAATTTCCGGTTTGTTTTTGTACTTGAGCAGGTGCAGTAGCGCTTGGCTTTTTCCCTTCTTGGTAAAGCGTAGAAAAGCCATGACCCGATGTACTCGCATGAGGCCTTGCAATTTGGAGGTCAGTTCGTTATCAAAGGGCCGCAAATGAAAATTGGCGCGGGGAAGCGTGCCCTGGCAAACCGTACAGAGGCAGGGCTCAAAGTCAAAAAGGGCCTGCTTGCAAAGCGGGCAATTGCGTGGGAAAATGAGATCTAAAAAATCTTTCCAAAAAAATAACCGCATGGCTAGGGAAGAGGTTAACCTCCAATGGGGTGATATGCCGTATATTTACCCATTGGACGTGTAAAAAGAATAAGATAATGAATCTAATTGAGGAATTCAACGACTACCGAAGCAAAATGAACGAGCGAATTATGGCCGAAGACAACTTGGTCATCAAGCGCTTTTTCAATTTGGATACCAATACCTACGCAGAAGGAGAATTGGACGTCAAAACCAAGGAAATGATTGGTTTGGCCTGTTCCATGGTCCTCCGCTGTGACGACTGCATCAAGTACCACTTGGGCAAGTCATTTGAGGCGGGTGTTGGGCGAAAAGAAGTCTTTGAAGTCTTTTCCATCGCCATGATCATTGGCGGTTCGATTGTCATTCCTCACCTCCGCCGCGCGGTAGAATACTGGGAGGAACTCGAAAAACAGGGTGAAACCCATGTTTAAGCGGGATTTAGACTTAGAAAAGCGCTGGGGCCGACTATTAGACGGCCTACAGGAAACCATAGGCAAAAAGCCGAACGACTTGAATGGAGTGCTGTTTTTGATCGGAGTGCAGGAGTTGGGCCAAGGCACGCGCCCCTTTACCAAGGAACAAAAACAAGACCTGATGCACATTGCGGTTTGCAAGGTGCTCAGTTACGCCGGCTTTTACACCCTAGATTTCGTAGATCAAGAGGGCTGGCCTCATTGGAAACTCGTGAAAGAGTTGCCACATTTTGACCTCTTGGAACAAGAAAAATTACTGAAACTGCAGGTTATAGAGTATTTTGAAAAAGAATATCAACTCGAAATTTGATGAAATTAATCTCCTACAACGTCAACGGAATTCGTGCCGCCCTCAACAAGGGATTTGTGGACTGGCTAGCCAAGGAATCTCCAGATGTACTTGGTTTACAAGAGATTAAGGCCTTGGAGTCGGATGTTGATTTCCGAATTTTCCACGACCTGGGCTACCAAGTCTACTGGTATCCTGCCGTAAAAAAAGGATACAGCGGGGTAGCCATCTTGAGCAAAGTCGCCCCTAAGGCGGTACATTACGGCATGGGAGTATCCGCCTACGACGACGAAGGAAGAATGCTTCGTGCAGACTTTGACGGGTTTTCCTTTATCTCGTCCTATTTCCCTTCAGGAACCACTGGCGATGTGCGTCAGGACTTCAAATACGACTTCCTAGATGACGTATATGGCTTTATGCAAGACTTGAAAAAAGAACATACAGGCTTGATCTTGAGCGGAGATT
Source organism: Cyclobacteriaceae bacterium (assembly GCA_947458585.1). Lineage (GTDB taxonomy): Bacteria > Bacteroidota > Bacteroidia > Cytophagales > Cyclobacteriaceae > Algoriphagus. The sequence goes on from CANGYY010000035.1 coordinate 26,267, forward strand.
ACAACATTTGCCACAAGGCCATCGACATTCACAATCCAATTTCCAACAAAAACACTTCTGGCTTCCTTCCTGAGGAGCGGGCCTGGATGGATAAGTTTGTGGACCTGGGCTTTATCGATACCTTTCGAGCCTTTAACCCCGATCCAGGCCACTATTCCTGGTGGAGTTACCGGGCCAATTCTCGAGAAAAAAACTTAGGTTGGCGAATAGATTACCACATGGCCAGCAAAGAATTGCAAAACAAACTAAAAAGTGCCGTAATTTTGCCCGATGTGGTCCATTCAGACCATTGTCCTGTGGTACTTGAACTTCACTGAGAAAAAGTAAAAAAGATACACCTAGCGCCGTATTAATCTGATGAAATCCATAAAAATTTCTATTCCGTCTTTGATTGAAAACATTCAAATTATTGAAAGTTTTGTCGACAACGCCAAAGAAGACTTTGAGATCAACGACGACCTGTATGGAAACATCATGATTTCGGTGACTGAATGCATCAGCAACGCCATCGTTCATGGCAACCAAAGCGACTCCAGCAAATTGGTACACCTCGAACTTCAGCTAGAACCCGGCTTGCTCCGCTGCAGCATTGAAGACGAGGGAAATGGATTTGATTTCAATCAACTACCTGACCCTACTGATCCAGAAAACATTGAAAAAGTTGGGGGCAGGGGCATTTTCTTGATGAAGCACCTGAGCGACGAAGTCAAGTTTGAAGAAGGAGGAAAGAAAACTGTTCTCTCTTTTTACCTAGAATAGAACATGGCTGTTCATTTTTTTTCTGAAGATGTTCCCTTTGAATTGCCTGAAAAGCTGCGCCGTAAGCGTTGGTTGAATGAATTGGCGGCCAAGTCAGGCTTTCGGATCAAGGAATTGAATTACATCTTTTGTTCGGACGAATACTTGTATCAGATGAATGTAGACTACCTCAATCACGACACCTATACAGACATCATCACTTTTGATAACTCTGAAAAAACAAGGGAACTGGAGGGAGATATCTTTGTCAGTGTGGATCGGGTAAAAGAAAATGCTCTAAACTTGAAAGTAGACGAAGGAACTGAGCTCACCCGAGTATTGGCACACGGCTTGCTTCACCTGATGGGCTACAAAGACAAAAGCAAAGAAGAGGCTTCCCTCATGCGATCAAAGGAAGAGGAGGCCATAGAATTGTATCGAATAAACTGACGTTCCACGTGGAACAGTGCTGCGGAGAATCTAAACTCCTTCGCACATGTTCCACGTGAAACACAACTGAAAATACATGTTTCCAAAATACGATGTCATCGTAGTAGGCGCAGGACACGCGGGATGCGAAGCAGCACATGCGGCAGCCAAAATGGGTTCGTTCGTACTTCTCTGTACGATGAACATGAACACCATTGCCCAGATGTCATGCAATCCCGCCATGGGAGGAGTAGCCAAGGGCCAAATCGTGCGAGAGATAGATGCCCTGGGGGGACTGTCAGG